>JBBQPO010000374.1:0-4536 GCA_038217285.1 Chthonomonadales bacterium | reverse complement strand
GGAGCCTGATCTCACCTGAAATCACGCCGTATTCCCAGTGCCGCCGAAAAGGCCGTTTCCGACCGCGCTTCTAGAGCAAAACACGGGGCAGGCGCGCGGTAAGACAGGTTGTGATCTCATGTTCCGTTGTCGCCAGCAGCGCAGCGAGCTCTTCCACGGTAATGCGCTCCCTGCCCTGCACCCCGAGGCAGACGGCTGCCTCACCGGGCGCGACGCCGGGAATGTCGGTCACATCGACGACCGTCTGGTCCATACAGACCCTCCCGAGGATAGGCGCGCGCCGCCCGTGCAGCAGCATCGCGCCGCAGTTGGATAGCCGGCGCGGATAGCCGTCGCCATAACCGAGGAGGACGGTCGCCACCCGACTGGGTCGGCCCAGACGATGGGTCGCGCCGTAACTGATCGGATGCCCCTGCGGCAGCGAACGCACGGTCGCCACCCGCGCCTTCACGCTCATGACAGGGCGCAGGGGGAGAAGGGGAGCCGCGCCGGACAGACGCGGCTGGATACCGTAGAGCAGGAGTCCGGCGCGAAACATGGTGCTGTCCGTCATTCCGAATCGTAGCGCGCCTGCGCTATTGCTCAAGTGTACGTGCTCGAACTGCGCCCCGATCTGCTCCAGGCTGCGCTGCACGGCCAAAAAGGCGATCTGCTGTGCCCGCGTGAACGGCTCATCCCCATCGGCATCGGCGAAATGGGTCATCAGCCCGGTAACGCGCAGGCCCGCCGCGACGGTTTCCCGCCAGAACTCCGGCGCTGCCTCCGGCAAGACGCCTGCGCGTCCTATGCCCGTATCGACCTCCAGATGGACCGCAGGCGGCTGCGTCAGGCCGAGACGTTGCGCCGCCTGCACCAACGCCTCTCTTGTCGAGGAGTCGCCGAGGGAAGCGACCAGACCGCAGCGCAGCAGCCTCTCCGCCTCTCCGGGAGCCGGCGCGCAGAGCAGCAGAATGGGAGCCTGAAGGCCAGCCTGACGCAGCGCGGCACCCTCGGCTACGGTCGCGACGCCCAGCCAGTCGGCCCCGGCTTCCACGGCGGTCTGTGCGACCGGGACCAGCCCATGACCATACGCATCGGCCTTGATGACCGCCATCACTACACCGTTCTTTAGGCCAGCGAGCGAACGCATTTGCGCCATATTGGCGCGGATCGCACTCCGGTCTATCTCCACCCAGGCGCGAGCCTCTTGTCCCGATTCCTGGTTTAGCGGGAGGGAAAATGTCAAATCGTTTTCCATTTATGTAATTCTCTGTAACCTTTGGCAGGGGA
Organism: Chthonomonadales bacterium; assembly: GCA_038217285.1. GTDB lineage: Bacteria > Armatimonadota > Chthonomonadetes > Chthonomonadales > Chthonomonadaceae > JANXLO01. The sequence continues at coordinate 3,267 of JBBQPO010000374.1, read as the reverse complement.
TTCCTGTCTTATAAACCAGCAGCTCGATTAGGGGTAAACCCTCTTTTTTCTCTCTTGTACGAAGGATTTCCGGAAACGCTTCGGCGTCTACAACTTCCCAGTCAGAGATGCCGTCGGAGGCGATGTATCGCGTGCCAAACGCCTCCGACGGCCTTTTTCTTGCCTGTCCTCATTGTAACCTCCGGCCCGTCGTTTGTCAAAGCGGTCCCACTCAACAAGGATTTCTCGTGCCGCCGCCGAACTCTAATCTGTCTTCGCTATCTCTTCCCTGTCTGTGCTGTCAAGAAAGAGGCGTTTTGATGTTTGCTTCGTTGCGCAACCTGCTGTTGCTCACCTGCCTGTTGGCGCTCTCGTCTGGCCTTCGGGCGCAGGAGATCTATCCCACGACGAAAGCCGCCTGGATCGAGCGTATCGCACGGATTCACTCCATGATCGGCGAAGACTACGGCGCCGTCTATCATCTCGGGCAGGAAGACGACGAGCTTGTCTTTCAGGTGGTGCGTGACGGCTGGCCTCGTTTTACCGGAGACGGCGTGAAGAACTACCTGTTGGGCGTCCTCATAGACGGAAGAGCGGTTCGGTCCCCAGACCTTACCGGCAACCACTCCCTGGCGGCGCAGGCGAACCCTCATCTTCTCCAGATCCTTCATCTCGGTATGACCGATCCTAAGGATGAGGCGCACTATATGGCTCGCCACCACCTCTTCGGCTTCGCGTTCCTCGATTTTTATGATAAGCTTCCGACCTATGAGGGGTGGTATCGCCCCGCAAGTACGAAGCCGCTCGATACGGTGATTCGAGCCGGGTTGACGGACTACCTCGCTCGCCTGGGCCGGGCGGATGAGCAGACAAAGAAGCAGATGCTCGAACTGGCTGGGGAGATCCCTTTCCAGACCGGCACGATAACCACGACGGACCCGCGCGGCAAGCGCGTGACCACCATTCAGGCGAATGGAGTAACCGGGATCCGGCGTAAGATCGCTCTGGAAACCGGTCTTCTGGACGGATGGATGCGGTTGGTCACGCCGAAAGTCAGTCTCGACATTGGGGCAGCGGCCGCCATTGCTGTGCTGCGTTTTGTGCCGGGCCAGGATTTCCTTCAGGCCCATCAAGAGGCGCTGGGCGACATGCTGATCCATATATCGCAGAGTCCGAAATCATCTTACTATTTCGCTTCCGGTCCTTACCTAGGCCTCTTTCACAAGCCCGAAGTTGTCGATCTACTGCTCAAGCGCCTGGCCGCCGATTTCCAGACAGACGGGTTCGGTGGGCTGGTGACGTCGCTCGCAAACGTTACAGACCCGCGCTGTATTCCGACCCTTATCGTGCTGCTGGAGACGGGCGAGATGGAGTCCTGGCACGCGGAGCAGGTCGAGGCCGCGCTCAGGAGGCTGGGCGGCCCTTCCGCTGCGCGTAACCTGGGGGGGTGGCGCGAATGGTGGCAGGAGCATCAGAACGAGTTTCCCGCCGAGGTCCGCGCGATGCCGTTTCCCCATCTGCACTCGGCGGCGGAACAGGCGAATGTGGTGATGGTGCGCAAGCAGGAGGTGCAGATCCATATCGCGGGCGACCCACAGCGTACCTACCTGCTTCTCACCCCCGGCCTGCTGCTGCCCCGCGCCCCGCAGCCGGAGACAGTCGCGGCGACGGGCGGACGCCCGTTCGTCGCCGAGCAGGACCGTCCCGGCCTGCTGGTCGTGCTCTCCGATACCGATCCGAACAACCACACCGTCCAGGAGTTCTGGCAGCAGGCCGTGTCTGGGGCCTTCGGCAGCAGGTATCTGGTCGCGGTGGCCATCGCGCCGAAATGGGGTGCACAGAAGCCTCTATCCTGGGTCACCGACATGAACAGGAGCCGCACACCGGAGGCGACGTTCACTGCAGAGACATTCGCGGCCGATATCGTCGCCGATGTCGAAACCCGCTATCCCATTCGCCCGGATCGTATCTTCCTGCATGGCGAAGGGGCAGGCGGGCTTGCGGCCTATAGCTGCTCGCTGCAGGCGCAGACGCCGTTCCGGGGGTTTTCCCTGCTTGCCGCCGAATTCCGGTCGGCGCAGCTTCCGTCGCCCGGAGCCGCCCGAGGCCGCCGCTACTATATCCAGGCCGGCAAGCAGGACAAGGCGCTTCCCTTCTTTCTCACCACGGGTGCGCAGGGGCTGCTGATGAAGGCGGGGGCCGCCGTCGAACTCAACGCCCTCCCTACAGACCACGTGCCCCGTTTCAATGCCGAGACGCTGGCGCTGCTGACAAAGGCGGTACAATGGCTGGAGAACGGAAAAAAGGGCCGATGAGAGGAAGAGGCAGGTTCCATGCGTGATCTTACCGGCGGTTACAGTCAGGTCAATCTCGTGCTCACGGACAACGCGGAGTATATCGCGTTTCTGCGTCGTATGGCGGATAGAAGGCCGTCGCGGGGCGGGCCGCGCTCGGCCGGGGAGATGCTGGGCGGGCTGGTGGAGCGGTGCGTACGGCACTGGCTGGGCGGATACGTGCCGATGCTCGATGAGCGCATTCTGACCTACGAGCAGCGACAGCGGGACGGACGCCGCGCGATTCTCTTTCGGGAGCTGGATGCGGTCTGGCAGATCGACGCGGAGTCGCTCTGTCTCTTCGAGATGAAGCTGACCTTCCCGGAGAATATGGAGCGCGGGGTCGGCATCCGGCAGCTCAACATCGCCCGGGACGTCCTGTTCGCCGCCGACCGCTATCAGTATATTCTGCAGCGCCTCGTCTATGTCTCCAATGAGCCGGTCACGGTGCTGGAAGACCTGCCCGTCCTCGCCCCCAACGACGAGTACGCGGAGCTGGGCGTGATCTGGGTTCCACCCGCCGAAGTGGAGAAGGCGGCGCTGGAACTGGAGATCACTCTGCCGGAGAACTGGCTGGAGCCCGAGTCCCGCGAAGGCTACGCGGACGACCCGGAGCGCGAGGAGTGGAAACAGTATGTGGCCGTTCCGGAGCCGGACCCGGACGCGGTCGATCCCGCCAACCCCCTCGCCGAAGCCCTCCGCCGCGCAATGGGCAAAGACTGATCCTAGCAGAACTCTTCGGAGTTGACCGTGCGCGGTCACCAGTCGCGTGTTATAGGGCGATCGTAGTGGGGATCGGAGGCAGGGAGATCGCGTACCCAGTTGCGATAGGTAATGCCCGACAGCGGTTTCCACTTGGTATGACCATCCGCATACGCGAGCGCAATGCCGTTGCTATGCCAGTTGGTCGGCTTCGAGCAGTCACCAAGGTAGCAGCCGCGTCCGATACGGTCCC
>JBBQPO010000373.1:0-4553 GCA_038217285.1 Chthonomonadales bacterium | reverse complement strand
ACCTTCTGGGTACATAGGAAGCAGGAGAAACCATTTCCGGTAGGGCGTTCGATGGCCCTTTTGAGCGTGTTGATCCTGGGCCTCATTGTAATCAATCTGCCTCCTGCGGAACCAGGAGCGTCTCTGACCGCACGCGTCGGCGCGGCGCTGCTGTCGTATTTCGTTGGCGACTATGTGCGGAGCGCCTTCATTCTGGCGGTGTTTTTGGTGGGAGCCGCGAGCGGTGTGTCCCGCTGCCCCTTACTGGCAGGCGTAGGCTATGTGTGGGTGCTGCTGGAATTGGTAATGCTTGCCATGTCGCCCAGTCCGCCCCATCGGTACTACCTGCTCGAAGGTGGTTATGCATTGTGGATCGGGGGCGGCTTAGCCATCTTTGCCAGTGAGTTTGCACCTGCCCGCTTTCTCCCTGATCGCCCCATAAAAAGAGACACAGACGCATAGAATAGGGGGAAGGAGGGTACACGCATATGGAGTGCACCATTGGAATGAGACAATCAGTTTAGGCGCTGTGAAAGTATTCCTCCTGTCCCCCTCGGAAGCTGTGTAAAACCTTGCTTTCGACTGTTGTGTCCTACGCCATGCGTCAGAAGTTCAGGTTGCCAAGTGTTATACGCCGGATACAAGCGGAACTCCCGCATTTTTGGTGAAAAGCGGGCAGGCGAGTACGTATAAGCAGGCATGGAAACTAACACCCTGCTTCCCAACCCTGCACACTTTCACTTGGATCGTATTGCCTCCTCCACGAGCGCCCTGACGCTCGTTGTGCACAGCATACAAGCGTCTGCGGAGTGTCCACTGTGCGGACTAGCTTCGGGACGCATCCACAGTCAGTATTCGCGGACGCTCGCCGATCTGCCCTGGAACCGTGTGGCGGTTCGCATCCAGCTCAAGGCGCGCAAGTTCTTCTGCGACAATCCCGCGTGTGAACGTAGTATCTTCACCGAGCCGGTTCCCACTCTGGCTGCCCGCTATGCGCGCAAGACGCTGCGCCTCAATGAGGCTTTATACCTGCTCGGTTATGCGCTCGGCGGGGAAGCTGGCGCGCGTCTGGCTGTCGGCCTGGGGCTTGCCGTCAGCCCGGACACGCTGCTTTCGCGCGTACGTCAGATGAGAACGGCGCTTCAGCAGGAACCGGATGTGCGCGTTCTGGGCGTGGATGACTTCGCCTTCCGTAATGGACTGCGCTATGGCACGATCCTCATTGATCTGCAACGTCGGCGTGTCCTCGACTTGTTGCCCGACCGCACGGCAGACACCTTAGCGGCCTGGCTTAAGGCGCATCCCAATGTGGAGATTGTCAGCCGTGATCGCGCCAGTGCGTATGCCGATGCTGTCCGACAAGCCTCTCCCCACTCCCAGCAGGTGGCGGACCGATGGCATTTGCTCGTGCGCCATGACAGTTCGGTTTGTATCCCTGTGATACACAGGAAGCACTTGGAAGAACGTGCTTGGGTCAACCAGCCTACCGGAAGCCGAAAGGCATAAGGGAAAAGAGCCTGCTGGTAAAGCGCAGAACGGGAGAAGGCGTTTACCCCAGTGGCTGCGCAAGACCCGCGTCGCAAGGCGAAAGCTACACTGCCTCAAGTCCAGTCCGCAGTCGGTCTACTGCCAGACCTCTCGCTACAACGCCCGAAAGCGAGATCTGCCGGTGCTCTGCAATCGCAGCAGGTGCAGAGCAACTTCCAACGGCAGAGGCGGCGCGTAATGAACGCGCTCAAGGGGACGAACAGACCGCCTACACGACGCTAGAACGTACTGCCGAACAAAGCATGGGATGGCCTACGGGTCGCGAGACCTATGGTCACAGAGTTCCCATAGTAGTCCGAAGACGGGAAAGCCGTCTACATGCGTCCGACCTTCGTATCGCCGGACGCAGCGGCGAAGGGGAACAGGTAATCTTGACATTCACCAACGCGAGGTACGCGCGATGCGAAACGCCGAAACTGTCCTGAATGTCCTCCGAGAACGCGGCAAACGCGGCTTGCCGGTGGAAAACCTCTATCGGCAACTCTACAACCCGAACCTGTACCTGCGGGCTTATGGCCGTATCTATCGTAACCAGGGAGCCATGAACCCAGGAACGACGCCGGAAACCGTGGACGGAATGTCCCTGCAAAAGATCGAGCGCCTCATCGAAGCGTTGCGGTACGAACGCTATCGTTGGTCGCCGGTTCGACGTGTCTTCCTTCCCAAGAAAGAGGGAACGAAGAAGCGTCCGCTTGGACTTCCTTCCTGGTCGGATAAACTGCTGCAAGAAGTCGTCCGCTCCCTTTTGGAAGCCTACTTTGAACCGCAGTTTTCCGAACATTCCCACGGGTTCCGCCCAAAACGTGGATGTCACACCGCCTTGCAGGAGATACACCACACCTGGCATGGAACCGTCTGGTTCATCGAGGGCGATATTCGCGGCTGCTTCGACAACATTGACCACAACGTCCTGTTGTCTATTCTCCGTGAGAAAATCCACGATAACCGCTTCCTGCGTCTGTTGCAGAACCTTTTCCAGGCGGGATACTTGCAGGACTGGAAGTACCATCCCACGCTGAGCGGCACTCCGCAAGGCGCGATTGTCTCTCCCGTCCTCACCAATATCTATCTGGATAGGCTTGACAGGTTCGTTCAGGAGACGCTTCTTCCCGAACACACCCGTGGCAAGAGACGCCAGCCCAACCCGGAGTATGAGAAGCTCCATCACCGAGCCAACTATCTGCGGCGGACGAAGCGTCCCCAGGAGGCCAGTGTTCTCAAGCGCCGTATGCAGACGCTGCCCTCCATTGACCCCAATGATCCAAACTATCGCCGCCTGCGTTACGTGCGCTACGCCGACGATATGCTGTTGGGGTTCGCGGGTCCTAAAGCCGAAGCCGAGCAGATCAAGGAGCAACTGGGAGCCTTCCTGCGCGATACCCTCAAGCTCGAACTTTCCCCGGAGAAAACCTTGATTACCCATGCCACCACCCAGGCGGCACGGTTCCTCGGCTATGAGGTCGTTGTCCACCATTGCGATACCAAGCACGACCGTCGCGGTCGCCGCCAACTCAATCGCAATCCAGGCCTGCGCCTCCCGGCAGAAGTCGTGGAAAAGCGATGCTCCCGTTACATGAAGCGCAACAAACCGATGCACCGCCCGGAAATGACCAACGATGCCGACGCGCAGATCGTTGCCTATTACCAGGCAGAGTATCGGGGGTATGTGGAATACTATGCCCTGGCCGAAAACCGGCACTGGCTGGACAAACTGCACTGGATCATGCGCCGGTCGTTGCTCATGACGCTGGCCTGCAAACACAAGACGAGTGTGCGCAAGGTCGTGCGTAAGTACACGGCGATACGCGAAACCGCCTCTGGTCCGCGCAAATGTATCCAGGTGACGGTTCCACGCCCGGACAAAGATCCCTTTGTCGCCTACTTCGGCGGCATCGCTCTGAAACGGCGGAAAGAAGCGTTCCTCAAAGACCTTTCGACCCAACGGATCCCTCCTGCGCGTGTGCAGCTAATTGAACGATTGCTGGCGCAGGAGTGTGAAATCTGCGGGGCAACGGACCGGTTGGAAGTTCACCATGTCCGTAAACTCGCCGATGTCAATCCCAGGGGTCGGAAGGAGAAACCTGGCTGGATGCAGATCATGTCGGCGCGACGGCGGAAAACGCTGGTCGTTTGCCGTCGTTGTCATGAACGCATCCATGCTGGATTGCCGTTGCCGCACCCTAAGCGAGAATAGATTACTGGAGAGCCGGATGAATTTAACGGTTCACGTCCGGTTCGGAGGGGGGCTGTTGGAAAAGGAGCGGCAACGCCACCTCGCCAGCAGCCTACCCTATAAGAACGCCGGCGATATGCTGGAGCGGCTGCTCTGTCGGCGCTATAAGCAGATGCGGGAAGTGACCCGTCCGCGAGCGGCGGCAACCACGAGAGCTCTGCCTGAGGCACAACGGGTGCCTGAACCCGAGCCAGAGGCGCAGATAACTTCCTCCACATCCCTCAGTCAGGGACAACAGGAAAGCGCCTATCGCCGCGAGCGTCGCCTGAACCGCTATGAACTGGTACGGGAGTTACGCCGCCAGAAACTCAGCATTCATGCCATTGCGCGCAAAACTGGATTGTCTCGCAACACACTGCGTAAGTGGCTGGACGCGGGCTGCTTCCGTGAAATTGCCAAACGCTCTTCACGCCATGGCAAACTGACTCCGTTCGCCGACTATCTTAAGCAGCGGTGGGAAGACGGCTTTCAGAACGCGACGCTGCTCTATGAAGAGATTAAGGCGCAGGGCTATGAGGGCAGTATCAATCTCGTGCAGCGCCATGTTCTCCCCTGGCGCAAACTGGCCCGGGGTCAGTCTCGCCCCCCTCGAGACGAGCCACCTTCCTCACGCACTGTGATGTGGTGGCTGCTTGGCTATCTCAGCAAGGATGCCGCGCTGCGCCAGAAGCAGACCGCCTTTGTCGAACAACTCGCTCAACTCTGCCCCGAAGTCAAAACCGCGCAGGAGATGGCGCTTCGTTTCACAACGATGGTGAAGGAGCAACGCGCGGGCCAGCTCAACGGCTGGCTC
>JBBQPO010000372.1:0-4601 GCA_038217285.1 Chthonomonadales bacterium | reverse complement strand
CTATCTCGCCGGATATGCTGGCGCACATTCTCGCGAAAGGGTTGTTGAAGCTTCCGACCGCCGTGACGTGGCCCGTCAGTTTTGAGAGCATTCTGTTCGACATGAGACTGCCGCGCATCGCGCTCGGAGCGCTGGTCGGCTGTGCTCTGGCGACGGCAGGGGCCGGATACCAGGGACTGTTTCGTAATCCTCTGGCGGATCCCTACTTGATCGGGGTGGCGGCTGGGGCTGGTCTGGGCGCCGTGCTGGCCTTTGTGCTGCCTTTCCCCTCCAGACTGTACCAGGCCGGGATCGTGCAGGCGCTGGCCTTCGCCGGCTCGCTGCTCACCGTGACGGCGGTCTATCTGCTGGCTCGCGTAGGAAGGTCCACCCGTACTTCCACTCTGATTCTGGCCGGGGTGGCGCTCGGGGCGCTCATGAACGCTGCCACCGCCTACCTGATGTACACGCATGGCGACAAGCTGCCGATGATCTCCGCCTGGCTGCTCGGCGGCTTTAATGTGGCGAGCTGGTCTCAGGTCGTCCTGATCGCGCCCGGCGTCCTGCTAAGCCTTCTCGTTCTGTTGCTGCAGTCTCGCCTGTTGAATGTGATGCAGCTAGGGGAAGAGCCGTCCGCCAGTCTGGGAATGAACGTCGAGCGCGCAAAGGCGCTGCTGATCCTCGCGTCCACGCTGGCGACGGCCTCGGCGGTGTCCGTAAGCGGCCTAATCGGCTTCGTGGGCCTGGTCGTCCCGCATCTGGCGCGGCTGCTGTTCGGCCCGGACCACCGGCGGCTGATCCCGATAACGGCGTTGCTGGGCGCGGCGTTTCTGATTACAGCAGATGCCATCGCCCGCTCGCTTCCAGGCTCGGAAGAGGTGCCTGTCGGCGTGGTCACTGCCGCATGCGGCGCGCCTTTTTTCCTTTTCCTGCTACGACGGCAGAATCGGGAGATGGCTTAAAGTGTCCACGCCCCTCCTGGAGATGAACGGCGTCTCCTTTCGCTATGCAGCGCGGGAAGTGGTCTCCGGTATCTCGCTCGCGCTATCGCAAGGGCAGTTTGTCGGAATTCTCGGTCCGAATGGGTCGGGGAAATCTACGCTGATGCGGCTCGCCGCCGGTCTTCTGCGTCCCGATTCGGGTACCGTGCGTCTGGCCGGTCGGGATCTGACCCGCTGCAGTCGCATGGAAGTGGGGCGGCTGATGGCGCTGCTGCCCCAGGAGGCCCTGCTTCCCACAGCGTTTACCGGGCGCGAAGTCGTAGGGATGGGCCGGACGCCGCACCTCGGATGGCTGACTGCGGAGGGAAGTAGGGACCGAGCGGTGGTGCGGCGGGCGCTCACCCTCGTCGGCGCCGCTGAATACGCCGACCGGCGCATCGAGGAGCTGTCTGGCGGGGAACGTCAACGACTCCTCTTCGCCCGCGTTCTGGCCCAGGAGCCCGACGTCCTGCTTCTGGATGAGCCGACCGTTCATCTGGACCTGACGCATCAACTGGCCGTGCTGAATACCGTTCGCGAACTGCAGCACACCGCCGGATTAGCGGTTCTTGGGATCTTTCACGAGATCAATCTGGCGGTCGAGTATTGTGACGAGTTGATATTTATCGTAGACGGTCGCGTGGTGGCGCGTGGCAGGCCCGAAACCGTGGTGACATCCGAGCTGATCCGTGCCGTCTACGGTGTCGATCTGCCTATCGTCGTTCATCCCGAAAGCGGTCGGCCGGCAGTCCTCTATCCTGCGGCCCACCAACAGTTTTCTCTACCGAAGGGAGTTTGTGCCGCCTATGAATCTTGAAACTGAGACAGCCTCCGCGCCCGTCGCGGAGCCGAATGCTCTCCCCGAGGAGATCACAGAAGCGGGAAGAGCGCGCATTCGGGAGGAGCAGGCCGCCGTCCGCCGCCGCCCGGATCGGCGCAACAAAGGGCTTGTGATCGTGAACACCGGCAACGGTAAGGGCAAGACCACGGCGGCGCTGGGACTGCTGCTCCGCGCCTGGGGGCGCGATATTCGGGTGGTCATGCTCCAGTTCATTAAACCGAAAACGGCGAACTGGGGCGAGACCCGCGCCGCCAGGAAACTCGGCATCGAGATCATTCCGCTGGGCGGCGGTTTTACCTGGATGAGTGAGGACATCGAAAAAGACCGCGAGTTGGCCCGGAAAGGCTGGCAACTCTGCCGAGAGAAGATCGAGAGCGGCGACTACGACATCGTTCTGCTGGATGAGATCACGTACTGCTTCAAGTACGGCTGGCTGGATCTGGAGGAGGTTCTGGCGGTCCTGAGAGCACGGCCTGCGAACCAACACATCGTGATAACGGGGCGCGATGCGCCGACGGCCCTGATCGACTTCGCGGATCTGGTGACCGAAATGCGTGAGATCAAACATCCGTACAAAGCCGGCGTGAAGGCCCAGAAAGGGATCGAGTTCTGATGCCATCCCTGCCACCATGCTCGTGCTGGAATGCCCTTTCCAGGGAGGAACACTGATGGCACGACTTGTCATTGCAGGGGTCACCAGCGGATCCGGCAAGACCACGGTAGCGACTGCCATTCTCGGCGCTCTGCGTCGCCGCAATGTGAACGTCCAACCTTTCAAGGCCGGCCCCGACTATATCGACCCCAGCTACCACAGCCGGGCGGCCGGCAAGCCCACGCGCAACCTGGATAGCTGGATGCTGCCGATTCCCGTCGTTCAGGATCTGTTCAGCAGAGCGACCGCCGCCGCAGAGGTGAGCGTCGTCGAAGGCATGATGGGGCTCTACGATGGCCGGGCCGATACGGAGGAAGGCAGCACGGCGCATCTCGCCAAACTGCTGGAGACCCCGACGATCCTGGTGGTAGATGTCGCGAAGACGTCCCGCACCGCCGCTGCGATCGTCCTCGGCTGCCAGCGTTTCGACCCCGATCTGCCGCTCGCCGGCGTGATCCTCAACCGGGTTGCAAGCGACTCCCACTACCGCTGGGCGGCCGGCCCGATAGAGACCGCGACGGGACTGCCTGTGCTGGGTTATATGCCCGCCCGTGCGGATATTACCTTTCCGGAACGGCATCTCGGATTGATTCCGACCGCAGAAGGACGGCTGGACGAGGAGATCTTCACGCGCCTGGCGGACCAGGCCGAAGCGACAATAGACCTGGATCACCTGCTCGCTATTGCGCATACCGCCGTGCCCCTGTCCGGCGGCGCGACGGATCTCTTCCCAACGGAAACTGTGCCTGTTCGCGCACGTATCGGCCTGGCCATGGACGAGGCATTCAACTTCTATTATGAGGACAATCTGGACCTCCTGCGGGCGTGGGGAGCGGACTTGATCCCCTTCAGCCCGCTGCGCGACAGTCGGTTGCCTGCCGACATCGGAGGCGTCTATATCGGAGGCGGCTTCCCGGAACTGTATGCCGCCGAGCTTGCGGCCAACGGCTCCCTGCACCGGAGTCTGCGGCACGCAGCCGAACGCGGCCTGCCGATCCTCGCCGAGTGCGGCGGGCTGATGTACCTCGCCGACGGCATCGTCGATTTCGACGGGCAAAGCCATGCGATGGCCGCTGTCGTTCCCGGCTGGTCCGTCCTGGACCGACCCCGGCTGAGCCTGGGATACCGCACGGCGACCTCGCAAAACGCCAGCTTTCTGCTGGAGGCGGGTGAGAGTGTGCGCGGCCATGAGTTCCACTGGTCCCAGCTGCGCGACGGCGTCCCGCAGGAGACGGCTGCCTATGCGTTCGACGGAGCGCCGACGCGCTTGGAAGGCTGCTGCGTCGGCAGCGTCCTGGCCTCCTACCTGCATATCCATTTCGGAAGCGATCCGCGCCTTGCGCCTCGTTTCGTCGCGGCCTGCGCCAGTAAAGATGGAGGAATGTCATGATCCCTGTGAGAGGCGGACAGAATGACTGAGATTCGGGCCCGAGCGCCTGTTTTTGATGCCGATGGGGCGCTCTCGCGAGCCTATCTTCTGGATCGGGGCTACTGCTGCAGGAACGGCTGTCGCAACTGTCCCTACAGCTCTGCCACGTCCGTGACAAGCGCCCCCTCCCCTGTGCAGGCGGCGAATCATCGGCCGTCCTCTTCTGTCGGGATGCCAAAGAGAATCGTCTCGTTGTGTCCCAGCAATACCGAGGTGCTTCATGCACTGGGGCTGCTGGCGCGCGTCGTGGGAATCGACAACTACAGCGACTGGCCACCGGAAATCTGCGATCTGCCACGCCTTGGCCGGGATTTGGATATCGACATGGATCGCGTCCAGGCGCTGCATCCGGATCTCGTAGTCGCCTCGCTGTCTGTCCCTGGGATGGAACGTAATGTGCTGCGCCTGCGTGAGCTGGGGCTGCCTGCGATCGTCCTCGATTCCCATAGTCTGGGCGATGTCTGGCAGAACATGCGGGCGGTCGGCGCTGCCGCAGGCGTTGAAGAGGCGGCGGAGCAGGCGATAGCGGATCTCCAGAGCCGCATACAGCAGGTGCGCGAAAGGCTGATCGGCCTCTCCCATCGGCCGCGCCTCTATTGGGAATGGTGGCCCAAACCGCTGTTTTCGCCCGGAGGACGGAACTGGCTTACCGGCCTGTCTGAACTGGCGGGCGGAGTCAGTATCACCGCGTCTGCGGATGTCGATGCCGCGCAGCCGACA
>JBBQPO010000371.1:0-4678 GCA_038217285.1 Chthonomonadales bacterium | reverse complement strand
GTTGAAATAGGCGGTCTGGCCCTTGCCGTCCGTGAGACGTCCGTCTTCTAGAATCTGCAAGAACTTGTCGAGCACCCTTGGATGCGCCTTCTCGATCTCATCGAAGAGCAGGATGCTATAGGGCTTTTCGAGCACGCGGTTGGTCAGTTGCCCGCCGTCTTCGTAGCCTTCGTAGCCGGGCGGGGCGCCTGCCAGTTTCTCGGCGGCATGCTCCTCTTTGTACTCGCTCATATCGAAACGGGCGAACGCCTGCTCGTCTCCGAAGACCAGTTTGGTCAGCGCCTTCGCCAACTCCGTCTTGCCGACACCCGTTGGGCCGACGAAGAAGAAGACGCCTTTCGGCTTGCCCGTGCGCCCGCTGGCATCCCCGGAGAGCGTCAGGCCGACCCGCGCGGCGGTGAGCATGGTGGTGACGGCACTGACGGCGACGGGCTGCCCGATGACCGTGCGCGACAGCTCCTCGCGGGCACGCCGCACCCGCTCCGGCTTCAACTGCTCCCAGGGATCGTCGCGCATGCCGAACTTGAAGTAGTCGGTCAGCCGCCACATCTCATGGACCCGTACAGGGATGCGCTCTTTCCAGGAGGTGTGCCGCAGCGCCTCCATATCCATCGCTTGCACGCCCTCGGTCAGGTCGGAGAACTCCTCGGCCACTTGCTCCAGTTCGGACTGCGGCTTGCCTTCGGCGCGGGTGGTGTCGAGACAGTCGCCGCCGAAGAAGCCGCCGGAGGCGGGGCCGGGCAGCACGAAATTGAGGGCGAACTGCCGCCGCTCCTCGCGATTGGGCCGGGCGGCCTGCACCAGCGCCACGAACGGGTTGTCGTGGTAGAACCACTCCGGGACGCGCTTCAGGTCACCCGCCGTGACGATCAGCGTGTTCCGATAGCCCAACAGCGGGCCATGCCGGATGACGCCGGCCTCCAGCGTCACCTTTTTCAGCAGCATCAGCAGGCGGCGCTCGTCCGGGGCATAGCGGCCCGCGTCCATCGTCAGCATATCGCCCAGATCGACCAGGGCGACCGCCGACATCCGCTCCTGCGCCAGCACGATACGCAGGTTGCCGAACGCCTCTTCGGGGGTGGCGCGGCGAGTGGAGAAGAGGCCCATCCCGCCGCCGGGACTCTGGCGAGCGGGCGGCGTCATCGAATCGGCAGGAAGGGCTGTCGTCTCGTTCGGGGTGGGGGCGCGGCCGGAGAGGCCGGGATTGCTCTCAGCGATGCCGTGCTTGACCGCCTCTTCAAACCGCTGGCGCATCGTCGCGGGCAGCGGCGCTTCGCCGCCGGGCCGGCGGCGAGGTTTCGCCGTGTCGTCGATGAAGCCGAAGCCGTCGACCGGATCGTAGCGCACGATCAGCTCGAAGCGCAGGCTCTGAAAGTAGGCGTTGAAGAACTCGTGCGCGGTTAGGTACTGGCCGCGCCAGAGGAACTGGTCGTGGATGTTGCCGTAGAGCAGGATATGTTTGCGGCGCTGCGTCTGTTTCTCGAAGTCGAGGATCCAGCGGGAGGAGAGCGGCGCGTCCGCCGTGAAATCGGTCATTCGGCGCGCTCCCGGCGCTGAGTCGGGGCGGTCGCAGGCAGGCTCTCCGCCTTCCGCAACACACGCTGCGGGTCTTTGTCCTCCCACCAGATCTCCCCGGTTTCAACGTGAAACTCCGCATTCAGCCGCTCGTGCATCTCGGTCAGCACCTTTTCGCCCTCGTCGCAGGCAAGCGCGGCTCCGCCTCCTATCGTCGCCTCCGTCGTCTTTGTGTAGCCATCGACTTCGTACCAGACCTCTCCTTCGACCGGAACACTGACGGCGATCGATTTGCCGGCGGCGTTGGCAGCGCGTACGATTTTGGCCGTGGCCGGATGTTGCGGATGTTCGGCGGTCGGCTCCGTCACCAGGAATCCCATGTCCGACAGCGACTGCATGATCCCTCGCGCGATATAGTCCCGCTGATCGGCCTTCAACTGCGCGGCCTTCGCCTCCGCGACCATGGCGGCGGCGCAGCGACTGGCTTCCAGCAGGTAGGGTGTCGCCTGCTCGCTGTCGGCCACGCGCTCGATCTCGGCTCCGAGGCGCGCAATGCCCTGCCGATGCCAGCGCGTCACCATCGGGTCCGCTTGCAGACCGACCAGAAGCGCATGCAGCTCCGTCGAAGCCTGCTGAACGGCGATGCGCTGCATCCGCAGGCGACGCTGCTCCTCCTCCTCGGCCTGCCGCACCGCCCAGGCTGCCTGATCGCGATGTTGGGCGACGGCGTGGCTGACCTGAAAGATAAGGTCGGGAATGCGCGCCGCAATTTCGCGGATCGCCCGGTCGGACTGCGCGGCCTCCAGCGCATCGTGAACCGTGTCGCACTCGGCGCGCAGGCGAGCCACCTGCGCCGGCTCCAGCGCGTCCCGCTCCTGAAGCATCACGTAGGCGTCCCGCATCTCGATCAGGCAGGCGTTGCGAGTGTCGGCCAGGCGAGCCTGTCGCTCCTCTTCCGCCGCTTCGTGTCGCCGCTGCGCGGCGGATTTGTAGTCGCTGTCATGCGAGGTTGCGATCATCATCGCCACATCGGCCGCCAGCATCGGGATCACAAATTTGGCTCCGCTCATCGCTTCTCCTCGTTTTCGGTATCGAACCCTATGCCGAATTGCGCCATTCGGGCCGCGAACTCCTCCCGGAATCCGGGCTGTTGGGGTACGCCTGCGAACGCCACGGCGCCTTGCGTGTCCATGAAAAACTCGATTCCCGCCGAATGTTCGGCCTCCGACGTCAACCCGGCCAGAATCTCGCGGTAGCGCTTCGTCAGGCAGAGCAGCCGCTGGTTCGCCGAACCCCGCCAGAGCAGGTCGGCGTGGCGCTGTTCAAGATAGACTCCGTCGATCAGCAGGTCGATCTGCTGCAGCAACTGCTGCTGGGCGGGAGTGCCGTGCGAGCGAAGATGCTCGTGTGTATAACCGGTATAGCAGACCACGCCAAGATCGCGCTGCGCCACCACCTCGCGGATGAGTTGGGTCAAAGCCCCGGCCTGCGCCATCGGCTCGCCGCCCGAAAGAGTCACGCCTTCGATATCCGGCTGCGCCAAGATCCACTCCACAAGTTCTGCCACAGCGACTTCCGTGCCGGCCGTCGCATCCCACGACTCCGGCACGATGCAGTTTCGGCAGGCGAAAGGGCAGCCCTGCACCCAGATCACGGCCCGCCGCCCCGGTCCCAGCACCGTAACCGATGTCTCCCTGCGAAAGATCCGCAATCTCTGGGTTTCCGAAGTGTTAGAGGTGGTATGAGGCTTCATCCTGTCGGAGGTCGGCTGGCTTTGCGGCTGCGGACAGTTCAAGGGATCCTGCGGTAGGCGTGGTGCGTTCATATGGTCGAACTACGAAGAGAATGCCGGGCGGTTTCATCTTCGCGTGGTTCGACCGTGGCAGGAAATTGGAGAAGCGCACCCGAACTTCTGCAGGAGAGCCGCCCCGGTGTCTCGTTCCTGAACTCTAAGAGGAGAGAAGAGCATGCAACGGAATCCCTTCACCGCAGGCGTCCAGTTCGATGCCGACGTCAGAGTCGCCCGTATCGAATGGGGACGTTTGCAGGGAGCGCGCCCGCGTCACGCCGGCAGCAACGCCCGATTGGGCATACATGGCAAGGAAGTGCAGGTTCCGGTGGCGCGCATCACGACGGAGGATGGCGCAACAGGATGGGGCCGCGCCTCCCTGAATCGCGAGAGCGCCCAGGCATTGTGCGGCCTATCGTTTGGCGAGCTCTTGGCCGCCGAGACGCTGTCTTCGCCCCGCACTCGCCTCCTGGAATTTCCGCTGCTCGATCTGATAGGGCAGCGCGCCGGTCTGCCGGTCTATGCACTGTTCACGCCGGACCGCCCAACGTCTCCCCTGCGCGTCCGCTGCTACGATACCTCCCTCTACTTCGACGATCTGCATTTGAGCGACGATGCCGCCGCCGTTGCTTTGTTGACGGGTGAAGCGCGCGAAGGGTGGGACCAGGGACATCGGGCGTTCAAGATCAAGGTTGGGCGTGGGGCGCGGCACATGCCTTTGGAAGCCGGGACGCGGCGGGACATCGCGATCATTCGCGCCATACGCGAGGAGGTCGGGCCAGCCTCTCCTCTGATGCTCGACGCGAACAACGGCTGGAATCTCAACTTGACCAAACGGGTGCTGGAAGAGACAGCGGACTGCGAGATCTACTGGACGGAGGAGGCGTTTCACGAAGATCCTGTGCTGTACCGCGACCTGAAGGAGTGGATGCATGCCCGTGGACTGCAAACGCTGATCGCCGATGGCGAAGGCGACGCCGCTTCAGGACTGGTGAACTGGGCGAATGAGGGTTTGATCGACGTGCTTCAGTACGATATTTTTGGCTACGGCGTGTTCCGCTGGCTGGCCCTGGGCCAGGAGATCGAGAGCACACCGACGAGATGCGCACCGCATCACTACGGAGCGCACCTGGGCAACTACGTGACCGGGCATCTGGCGCTCGCCTTGCCCCGCTTCGAATTCGTCGAGTGGGACGAAGTCGATACGCCCGGCATCGATGGCTCCATGTATGTCGTTAAGGAAGGATTCGTCACCCTTCCCGAGACCCCCGGCTTCAGCCTGACCCTGGACGACACGCACTTTCGCCAGTGCGTCCAGCAAAACGGCTTTACCGTCACGCGGTGAAGCAGGAAGCCAGAATCAAACGCGATGAG
>JBBQPO010000370.1:0-4737 GCA_038217285.1 Chthonomonadales bacterium | reverse complement strand
CGGGCGCGGAAGTGCCGGACTGCGCTCCGAGGGATACGTACTGGCCGGTCCCGGTGCCATACTGGTCGTCGGCCACGACAGCCAGTTTAGTCGTCGTCGAAAGTTGATACGTTCCGATGGTCGCCACCATAGGAGTCGTGTGGACGCCAACCGTAAATCCTTCGAAGGTTTCGGTCAATGTGTTTGTGAAGACGGTTGCCTGGCTCTTGGGCGCGGAAAGGTAGACATCTATGTCGGCGAACGCGGGTTGTATCCCCGCGACGGCAAACGTTACGCCGACGCTCAAAAGTGAAAGGACTGGTCTTAAGAACGAGTTCAAGATTCCTTTTCCTTTTGTTCCCTTGGTGTGCAGCCGTCCGCCGATCTGATCTTGCAAGTTGGGGCACGATCCAGGGCACCTTACAATTGGGCCAGACTCCTCTATATCAGGCGATGGAGACTCCATGGTTTCCACTATAACCAGTATGCCTGGCAGGCAAAGAACAATACATCCGCCAAACGGCAGATTTTGTCATTATGGATAGATTTTGGAGGAGAATACAAAATCCGCCATACCGCAGATGTATCCTGTGTGCCGATTCCTATACAATGAATATAGAAGTGTCGGCCCCTATGGGCTACACCGCGAACGCCAAAATGAAAGGGGAAAACATTTGCGTAGCCAGATCCTGGAATTCCATTTTTGCCTGAACTGTACGGCCCTCATGCCGTTGAACGCGGCAAAATGCGCTCGCTGTGGACAGGGTACTGCGCCAGCACCGCTCTTGCAGAAGTGTGCCGGTCGGCTTAAGAGTGTAAGGGCTGATCGCCGCGAACGCCGATACGGTCGCAAGAACATCCCGCTCGGGCTCTGCCCGAACTGTCGAACCTCGATACCTCACGGAGCACGGCGATGCGGCCATTGCAACTGGGCAAGCGCCTATGCGAACCAGGATAAATCGACCGCGCGACATCGTCGTCTCTTCCAGACTTTGCGTACAACTCTCCGCTATGAAAAGATCCTGCACTGTACGTTCTGTGCGTGCGCGGTGCGAACCGCGACCAACGTCTGCCCCTTGTGTCTGAATCCCTTCCAGTCCGGACCTCCGCGTCTCTCCCGGCTCTCACAGATCGGAACGCGACTGCGCCTCCGGAAGGCAAAGATTGCCGTCGAGCAGGCGGCGCTCTGTCCGACCTGTGATATCTATGTGCCCGACTGGTCGGAGAGCTGTTATTGCTGTGGATGGGTGCGTCCGTTGCGAACCGATGCAGGCACTGTTCTCCGCAGTCTGTTGAAGAGCACGAAGCGTAAAGCCGATCTTACCGTCCGCATGGCAGCCAGTTGCCTGACGCCGGGTGGGGAGTTGTGTCCGACCTGTGAGGTTTGCATTCCTACCTCAGATCGGATGTGCATGATATGCGGCTGGAAACCGGTGCGCGCAGTATCTTTACGTGAGGCTCTCACCGCTCTGCGGGCCGAACGATCCTGTCGGGCTAAACGGGGACGACAGGAGGGAAGGGGAGTGTGCGAAGACTGCGATTTGCCGATTCTGCCGGGAGACGCTCTCTGCATGGTATGCGGTTGGAAGCCTGTCCCAGGCACGCTACAGCGAATTCTTGCGGTGGGATTTCGGCCACGCAAAGCGGTCACGCAAGACGACCGACAGCAGCAATGCCCCAACTGCCTCATGGGGCTCGACGATGACGCGCAGCACTGCGACAACTGCGCCTGGACCGGTCATTCTGACCGCCCGTGGATCCGTCGCCCCCAGGTTATGTGGCTGTTACCGATCTGTCTGGTGCTCTTTTGTTCTTTCACGATGATGCTTCTGCAAATGGCCAATACGACAAACAGCACGGGCGATGTGGACCGCTACGGACGCACTGGGGCGCCGACTGAAAGCGCTTTGTCGATTCCTAACCGCGACGGGATGTAGACCTCTCTGTACAGAGAGTATGTCGCTCGGCAGCCCTATTTCAGTGCGGTGATGGAAGCGCGCAACTGCTCGATGAGGACGGCGTCTTCGGGCATATGAGACTGACCAAGGAGATCCTGCAGGATCTCCTTGGCTCCTTCACGTTGTCCCTGTCGGGCCAGAATTTCGGAGAGGCGCCAGTACGGCTGGATCAGACCGGGGTTGTACCGAATGGCCGTACGATACTCCTCTGTGGCACGCGCTATGTCGTGTTTATAAAAGTAGACGTTCCCCAGGTCGTTGTGGAATGGCCCGAAGGCCGGGCAGGTAGCGACGGCTCTCTGATACTCGTCGATCGCCGCATCGATCTGCAGATCCGCACTCAGCGCATTCCCCAGATTACTGTGCAGTACCCCGGATCTCGGGCGAAGTATGACAGCGTTACGATAGGCTTTAATAGCCTCACTGTAACGCTTGAGACCCATATAGGCGATTCCCAGTTTATTGAAGGCCTCAGGGTCTTCAGGATGCAGGCGAGCAAAAACCTGAACCGTGCTGAGATCCCCGTTCTGCCGATCCTCTTGCGTCTGCATAGCGTTCAAGGCAAAGTAGAGTTTGCCGGCGACTGGATTGGCTTTCAGAGCGAACTCGTACTCTTTCACGGCCCTGTATTCGTCGTGTTCGCTGGCAGACACGATGCCCCAGTGCGTATGAACCGCCGTCTGCAGCAGACTCACTCCCCACCCCACGCTGATCACGAATACCATGGCCCCGGTGCCAACCTCCACCGCCAGTCTGCAGCGATTCTCAAAGGACATCACCGGAACTTCGACCTTGACGGGCCTATGGATCAGGCTGCCTTCCCGGATGCGCTGCTGCAGCACACCGTCCGTGATCTTCTTGATCCGCTGCCACTTCCGGCGATGGTTCCGGTAGAGCGGTGCGATGACACGATACAGGCTATACGCACTGATAAAGCCCATATACAGTAAATATCTCCAGGCGGGCTCGTTAAACAAAAACATCGTGAGGCTTCCTTCCCCGGATGCAGGCGATACACCGGAGGTCAATCGAGGTCGGTCCAGAGAATTCGGCGGTAATGACCAGACGGGAGATGCGTAACGCCGTTCCAAGCAGCGCCGGTCCCATCCTACCTGATGCAGGCGAAAATGACATCTGCGGAATGGCACATTTTGGGAGCAGGCGGGAGGGCGAAATCTTTGCGCTCCAGAAATGACATGGCCCGGCGGAACGCGTTCCGCCGGGCCAGTATGGACAGTGGGGTCGAGATTAGGTGAGGTTGGGCAGAGGGCCATCGCCGCAGTAGTCGGGGTTGCCGAAGCGGGTCAGGGGGTGCCCCATGCCGTGCGCCAGAGAGAGCAGCAGGCGGTTGTGCGGTTGGCGCACGTACTTGAGTGAACGCCCCATGCGGAAGTTCAGTCCGTTTCCGACGAGCACAAACGGGATGTTGTCGAGGGTGTGCGTGTTGCCCTGGCCCAGTTCGTTGGTCCAGACGATGAGTGTATTGTCGAGAAGGCTGCCGTGCCCGCCCGGCTCCGGCGTCTCGGCGAGGCGCTTGGCGAGGTAGGCGAGCTGTTCGCAGTACCATTTGTTGATGCGCGTCAGCTTATCCTGCGCATCGGCGTCGCTGTCGGGCTTGTGGGAGAGGTCGTGCTGCCCCTCTTCGATGCCCAGCCAGCGGTGGCGCGCCCCTCCGACCGAATTGGTATACTGCAGAGTGGCGACTCGGGCGAAATCCCCGGCGAAGCTGTTTACCAACAGGTCGATCTGCAGTTTGCTGATCACCGGCATCTTGTCGTTGTCCTGCTTCACGCCCGGCTCCAGGACAGGGACCGCATGGGCAACGGTCGGACTTTTGCTGGCCGCCTGAATCTCCGTCTCCATCTCGCGCACCAGTGTGGCCTGTTCGTCCAGGATCTGCCGATCCTGCGCGCCCACTTTGGAGCGTACTCTATTCAGATCCTCGGACAGGTCGTCGAGGACGCTCTTCAGCATCTCCTGGTCTTTCAGCCGACCGTACAGCTTGCCGAACATCTGATAGGGATCGCTCACCGGGGCGAGGGGCTTGTTCGGCCCGGCATACGACATTCGGGTCCAGGTGTCGGCTCGATCGGGAACCAGGACGCCGTACTCCAGCGATCCGAACCGGGTCCGCGTCGCCGGGTCCTTCTGTATAAAATTTTTGATCTCCTGGTCGATCGAAATGCCGCTCGACCAGCCGGCCGGAGTGTCGGAGCCGCCCTGAACATTGCCGGGGAACAGCTCGGCACCGGTCAAGAGGCAGCCGATGCCGCGCATGTGGCCGTCGCCATCGCCCCGGATACGGTCGCTGACCCCGCGCAGGGTCAGGGTCCGGCTGCGGAACGGCTCCAGCGGCTTCAGGCTCTCTTTGAAGGCGAACGTCTCCCCCTCCTCGTCCGGCCAGAAGGTGTTCGGCACGATGCCGTCCGGGCTGAACATGACGATCAGGCGCTGTTTGCGCCTGGCCTCGACAGGGGAGGCGAGGCAGGGCAGGTTCGTGATGAACGGCAGCGCGGCAGCGCTGACGCCCAGGTCACGCAGAAAATCACGTCGGGTGGTATTCCGATAGGTCACGTTCGAACCTCCTGAGCGAGCGGTGAGACTGCCGGCAGTCTGCTGTCTCAACGCCGCGAGCGTACTGATCTCTACTAGCAGTTTACGAATGCTGAACTCCTGCGCCGCGAACGCGCGCTGCAGGTCGGGAAGCGCCTGCGGCCCGTAGGCGCGGATCGGCTGCTTCACCAGATTCTGAAACATCTTCTCGACGAAGGCCGCATGCGCTTCATCGCTCCCCGCCAGA
>JBBQPO010000369.1:0-4761 GCA_038217285.1 Chthonomonadales bacterium | reverse complement strand
TGGAACGGTCGGAGAAGAACCTCCCATTCGGGAGACGGTTGTAATGCGTTCATGAGAGAGACCTCCTTTGTCGAGAAGTTATCTTTCTCTATACGAATTCAGAGCAGCCGTCTCCTCTACGATGAAAACGCTAAACTACAGCCCAGATGTCGTGACAAAGTTAGGTCTGCCGTTTCGCTATGCTCTGAAAGCGCGATTGGCCGATGACAGCGCAGTGACGTAGTGGGAGGAATAGCCGATGTTCGGCACGAAATGAACGCCATTCGTTCGACTTCAAAGGAAAGAGAAGGCTATGTCGCAAAGGACGGACAACGGGATGAGCCGCCGCCGGGCGGTAAAGTCGCTGGGAGCAGCCGCCGCGCTCGGACTGAGCACGATGGGGCATGCGGAGGCGCAGGATGCCGTACCGGGGGCGGACCGCCCGAACGTCCTGCTCATCCTGGTCGATGACATGGGCTTCTCTGATCTTGGCTGCTATGGCAGCGAGATCCATACACCGAACCTCGACTCTCTGGCCCACAACGGCTTACGGTTTACCCAGTTCTACAATACGGCGCGCTGCTGGCCCTCCCGTGCGGCCACGCTCACCGGCTACTACGCCCAGCAGGTTCGCCGCGACACCGTCCCTGGAGTGAGGAGCGGCAACGCAGGGACGCGCCAGCCATGGGCACGGCTCCTACCCGACCTGCTGAAGCCGCTGGGGTACCGCGCCTATCACTCGGGCAAATGGCATGTCGATGGCCTGCCTCTGCACAACGGCTTCGACCGCTCCTATAGCCTCAACGATCACGACCGCCATTTCGCCCCGCACCTGCACACGGAGGACGACAGACCGCTCCCGCCAGCAGCGCCGGGCAGCGGCTACTACTCCAGCGCCGCCATCGCGGACCATGCCGTCAAGTGCCTCAAAGACCACGCGGCAAACCATGCCGGGCAGCCGTTTCTGGAGTACCTGGCCTTTACTGCGCCGCACTTTCCGCTTCAGGCCCCTCCGGAAGACATCGCACCTTATCGGAACCGCTATGCAGCCGGCTGGGACGTCCTGCGCGACGAACGCTGGAAGCGCCTGCAGCGCCTGGGGATCGGCGGGACAGCTCTCTCGGCCACAGAACGCAACCTCGGGCCGCCCTACGCCTTTCCGGAGGACCTCCGAAAACTCGGCCCGAACGAGTTGAACCGCCCTATCCCCTGGACCGAACTCAGCGCGGAGCAGCGCACCTTTCAGGCGCGTAAGATGGAGGTGCACGCGGCCATGGTCGCGCGCATGGATCATGAGGTCGGGCGTGTCCTTGCACAGGTACGGGCGATGGGAGCCTGGGACAACACGCTTATCTTTTTTCTTTCCGACAACGGCGCCAGCGCCGAGATGATGGTGCGGGGCGACGGTCACGACCCCCATGCCGAGGCCGGTACCAGCGCGACATTCCTCAGCATCGGGCCAGGCTGGTCCACCATGTCCAACACGCCGTTCCGACGGCACAAGACCTGGGTCCATGAAGGCGGGATCTCCACGCCCCTCCTGATTCACTGGCCGAAAGGGGTGGCGGCGCGGGGCGAGATACGGCACGCTCCGGCCCATATCATCGACCTCGTGCCCACGATCCTGGAGGCGGCGGGCGGCAAGCCTCCCACCCGGTGGCAGGGACAGCCTGTGCCTCCCGCCCCCGGCAAAAGCCTGATGCCGTTGCTGGCAAAAGACGGCGTCGGCCTGCACGACTCCCTCTGGTGGCAGCATGAGGGCAACCGCGCACTCCGCAAGGGAGACTGGAAGATCGTCGCGGCTGGCAAAGACAGCCCATGGGAGTTGTACGACGTCCATTCCGACCGCTCCGAAAGCCGCGATCTCGCCAGCGACAGGCCCGAAAAAGTGCGCGAACTCGCCGCGCTCTGGACGGAGCAGTACGAACAGTACGCCGCCCTGGCTCGCAAAGACCTGCCGCCGGACCAGCACGCCGCCCCGTAACGCCGTCAAAGGACGAGAGATGAATCTCTTACAAAAGATAGTTCTGGTCGCGCTGGCCCTGCTGTACTGCGCGCCGACGTCGCAGCAGGCACAGACATCGGCCGTGCATGCACATTCCCGCCGGAACAGCGCTGCGCTGCGCCCCAACGTCCTTATCATCCTGGCGGACGATCTGGGCTGGTCGGATGTCGGCTGTTACGGCAGCGAGATCCGCACACCGAATCTCGACGCGCTGGCAAACGACGGGCTGCGCTTCACGCAGTTTTACAACTCGGCGCGCTGCAGTCCCTCCCGCGCTTCGCTGCTGACGGGTTTGAACCCGCATCAAGTCGGGGTGCCGGTGCTGTCCACAGCGCTCAACGACCGTTGCGTCACGCTCGCGGAGGTTCTCAAACCCGCCGGATACCACACCTATATGGTAGGCAAGTGGCATCTGAGCGAGCAGAGTACGCCGATCCATCGTGGCTTCGAGGAGTTCTACGGAATGCTCGGGGGCTTCAATACCTACTGGAAGGAAAACCCCTTCTACACGCGCCTGCCAGCCGACCACCCCAAACACGTTTATGCGCCCGATGCGTTCTACTCCTCCGATGTGTTCGGCGACTACGCCCTGGATTTCATGCGCCAGGGGCGTACCTCCGGTCAGCCCTGGTTTCTCTACCTGGCGTTCAACGCCGCGCATTTCCCGCTTGGCGCGCCCGAAGAGACCATCCAGAAGTACGAAACGATGTATCGGACCAAAGGATGGGATTCCATCCGCGCCGACCGTCTGGCGCGGCAGAAACGACTGGGCCTCGTGTCTGCGAATCTAGCGCTGACGCCGCGCAGCGTCGTGCCCGCCAACTTCATCAACCGTCAGACCGGTTGGGCCGATAAAGACAACCCTGCCTGGGCCTCGCTCTCTGCCGACAGGCAGGCCGACCTGGCCCGGCGCATGGCCGTCTATGCCGCCGCCATCGAGATCATGGATCGCAATATCGGGCGCGTAGTGGCACATCTCAAAGAGACCGGGGAGTGGGACAACACGCTGATCTGCTTCCTCAGCGACAACGGCGCCTGCGCCGAGTGGGACCCGTACGGTTTCGACAAGCTCAACTCGCCGCTGAACATCCTGCATACCGGCGCACAACTGAAGAAAGTCGGTGGGCCGGACAGTTATGTGAGCTACGGCAGCGGCTGGGCCAACGCCAGCAACACGCCCTGGCGGCTTTACAAGCACTACGCGCAGGAAGGCGGCATCCGCACACCGATGATCGTCCACTGGCCGGCGGGCCTGAAGACCAGACCCGGCGGAACGACACCCAGTCTCGGCTATGTCACGGACTTCATGCCGACCTTGCTGAAACTGTGCGATGCGGCCTACCCCACTGAGCGCAACGGCATACCCATCCTGCCGGTCGAGGGCGAAAGTCTGGCGTCGACCTTTCAGGGAGCCAACCCCTCGCCACGCGTTCTTTGCGTCGAACACGAGGGCAATCGTATGGTGCGGGAGGGAGACTGGAAGCTGGTCGCCCTCGCGGACAGGCCCTGGGAACTGTACGACCTGAAGAGTGATCCGACCGAGATGCATGACCGCGCCGCGACGGAGCCCGCGCGGGTGCAGAAACTGAGCGACGCATGGGATGTCTGGGCCGTGCGCTGTAGTGTCAAACCACGCCCGTCCCCGCAAATCGCCGGACAGCCGCTCGATATCCGCTGCGACGTCACGCCGCTGGCCGCCGACGGAGTCATTCTGGCGCAGGGTGGAAACCGGTATGGCTACGCTCTGTCTCTGCAAGCCGGCAAGCCGGTCTTCAGTGTGCGCGAGGACGGGAAACTCTTTTCCGCCGTTGGGCCGGTCGCGCTCAAGGGCCGCTTCTCGCTCCAAGCGCGCCTGGAGCAGAACGGAGCCATGACCCTGGCTGTCGATGGCAAGATCGTGGCGCGTGCCAAAGCGCCGGGCGTGATCGCGGTACAGCCGCAGGACGATCTGAGTATCGGCGAGGATACGCTCAGCGCAGTCGGTGATTACCTGCCGCCGCACGCGCTGAAAGGCAGCGTGGACAACGTGCGAATCAGTGCCGGCGCGAAGCGCTCTTTCATGCAGGAGCCGACGCCGCTGACGCGACCGAAAGCCGGTCTCCCAGAAAACGATGATTGATGGCGAAGGCTTTCAGTCCATCACTTGACTGCGCTCTGTTCCGTTTCTTGTAGCATCTGTCCTGGCGATCGCAGTCCTGAACGATGCCTCTTGTCAGGCGCGCATCAGCGCTTCGATGGCATCGAGTTCGATCGGAACGTGGCTTGTCAGGATCTCGACGCCTGTCTCCGTGACGGCGATGGTGTCCTCGACACGGAAATAGAGCCGCTCTTCCGGGATCCACATCTGCGGGTCGATGGAGATGACCAGTCCCGGCTGCAAGGGCGTCTCGAAGTAGGAGCCGACATCGTGCACCGCCATTCCGACCGGGTGGGAGAGATGCCCTCGAAAGGTCAGCGTCCGTTCCGCAGCCTCACGATAGATCCGTTTGGAGAAGGGCGTGCTCTCTACGATCGGGCGCATCTCCTCCGCCGCTTCGGCGAGCAGGTCGCGCGGCAGCACGCCGGGCCGGATCCGCTTGAGCACCGCTTTGTGATATGCGACGATAAAACCGTAGAGTTCGCGTTGCAGTGGGGAATAGACGCCGTTGATGGGCCACATTCGCCCGATGTCGTTGGTGTAGTTGCAGACGTCCGGGGCGTAGTCCATCAGGACCAAGTCGCCGTCGGTCAGCACGCTGTCGTTGCGGTTGTAGTGGCCATGCCAGATATTCGCGCCG
>JBBQPO010000368.1:0-4781 GCA_038217285.1 Chthonomonadales bacterium | reverse complement strand
CCAGTTTCCCGATGTCTCCGATATCAGCGACGAGGAGTTCACGTCGGCGATGAGCGATGTGCTGGCGTTCAAGTCCTCCACGCCGGGCAAAATCCCCTGCACGCTGATCGTGCTGGACGAGCTGCAGCAGTATGCGCTGGAAAGCTCCGACCGGCCGCTGCGCATCCAGAGCATCGTGGAAGCCTGTTCCTCCCGGTTTGGCAGCAAGATCCTCTTCGTCGCCACGGGGCAGGCCTCGCTGAGCGCCTCGCCCCAGCTTTCCAAACTGCAGGGACGCTTTACCGTCAACGTCGCGCTCTCGGACCGGGATGTGGAGACGGTGGTGCGGGAAGTGGTGCTGCGGAAACAGGAGGTCATGATACCGGAAGTGCGGTCGATCCTGAACGCCTGCAGCGGGGAGATCGACCGGCATCTGATCGGCACGAAGATCGCTCCGAACTCCTCCGATACGGTGGAGGATCTGGTCGCCGATTATCCCCTCCTTCCGGTTCGACGCCGCTTCTGGGAACGGGTCTTGCGCGCCGTGGACTACGCGGGCGTCGCGGGGCAACTGCGGACCCAGCTTCATGTGGTCCATGAGGCGGTCCGAGAGGTGGGCGACAAACCGCTGGGCTATGTCGTGGCCGCCGACCGCATCTATAAGCAGCTGGTGATGCCGATGCGGGCGGCCGGGACTCTGCTGCGCGAAGTGGAGGAGATCATCGCCCGGCAGGACGACGGCAGCGACGACGGCCGGCTGCGCTCCCGACTCGCGGCCACCATCTTCCTGATCGGCCGGCTTCCCACGGATGGCGGACAGGACACCGGGATACGGGCCACGGCGGACACGCTGGCCGACCTGCTGGTGGAAGACCTTCCGGCAGGGAGCGCGGGCCTGCGACGGCGTATCCCCGACCTGCTGGCGGGAATGCTGGAGGCCGGCGAATTGATGCAGTTGGGCGAGGAGTATCGGCTGCAGACAAGAGACGGCGCGGTGTGGGAGCAGGACTATCGGGCGCGCAACGCCAGAATAGCGGCGGATGAGTTCCGCATCGCGGGGGATCGTTCGGGCGCGCTGAAGGTCGCCTGCGCCTCGTCCGTCAAGGATGTGTCGATCGTGCAGGGCGTCAGCAAGACGGTGCGCAAGGTCGAGCTTTCGTTTTCCACGGAGGCTCCCGCGACGGATACGGGCGCGGTCCCGATCTGGGTCCGGGACGAGTGGGCCGTTGCGGAACGGGAGGTGCGCGAGCAGGCGCAGGCGGCGGGCGGGGATAGCCCGCTTGTGTTCGTTTTCCTGCCCCGGCGCAATGGAGACGAGCTGCACCGCGCCCTCGCGGGCCTGGCGGCCGCGACCGAGACGCTGGAGGCCAGGGGCGTGCCCACGACGCGTGAGGGCCAGGAGGCGCGTCAGGGGATGGAGACGCGGCGGGCCGACCTGCAGCGACAGGCGGCGTTGTGCGTCGGGAACGTTTTGCGGGAAGCGAAGGTGTACGCGGGCGGCGGCAATGAGATCGTAGGGACCGACCTGCGTTCCGCCGTTCAGGAGGCCATGCAGCAGGCCCTTGCCCGCCTTTATCCGCAGTTCGACACGGCCGACTTTGAAGCGACGAAATGGGGCAAAGTCAAGGACCGCGCCCGGCAGGGCGGGGGCGATTCGCTGGCGGCGGTGGGCTACAGCGGGGATGCGGAAAAGCACCCGGTCTGCCAGGCGGTGCAGAGTTTTGTGGGTTCGGCGGGCAAGAAGGGGATCGAGATCCGGAAACGCTTCACCGGCTCGCCCTATGGCTGGCCGCAGGACGCCGTGGATGGCGCGCTGCTTGCCCTTGTGGTCGCGGGCTGCCTGCGCGCCGCCCAGAACGGCAGCCCCGTCGGCGCGCAGCAGATCGACAACACCAAGCTGGGACAGACCGAGTTCCGCGCCGAGGGCGTGATGGTGACCCCCATTCAGCGGATCGGGGTGCGGAAGCTGCTGACGGACGCCGGGGTCCATGTCAAGGCGAACGAAGAGACCCTGTCGCTGCCGAACTATCTGATCCTGATGACGCAGCTCGCGGCCTCCGCCGGGGGCGCGCCGCCCCTGCCCGCCGCGCCGCACACCGCGCACCTGGACGCCTTGAAGCTCCTGGGGGGGAATGAACTGCTGCTTTCCGTCTTCGAGCAGAAGGACCGCCTGGCGAAAGAGTTCCTGGAGTGGACGGCGATCAAGAAAGAAGCGACCGCGCGGCTTCCACGCTGGCAGGCCCTGCAGCGGCTCCTGAGCCATGCCCGTTCGCTGCCCTCCTATGCCGGAATCCAGGCGCAGGCGGACGCGATCCAGTCGAACCGCTCCCTGCTGACGAACCCCGATCCCGTGCCGCCGCTCTGCGCATGTTTGACGGACGACTTGCGCGCGGAGGCAAGGACGGCCCGCGACAAGCATCTGAACGCTTATTCCGAAAAGATCGGCGACCTGGAAGACGATGTGCCCTGGCAGCGTCTGCCGGAACCGGACCGTCAGCAGATCCGACGCCTGCACGGCCTCGTCCCCCTGGAGCCGCTTGCGGTGGGAACGGACGCCGAACTGCTGGCGACGCTGGACTCCACTCCGCTCAAGGAGTGGGAGAATCGGACGGCGGCGATTTCCGAGCGCATCAAGGCGGCATTGCTGGAAGCGGCCCGCAGGCTGGAACCGAAAGCGGAGCGCGTGACCCTGCCGAGCGCCAGCCTGAAAACCGAGGCGGATGTGGACGCTTATATGAAGAAGGTGCGTGTGGCGATCATGGCCCACATCGACGAGGGCCATCCGGTTATTATCTGAGGAGTCTGTTTATGTCGTCCCTGCCCACCGAGGCGCGCAATTTTCTGGAGCGCACGGTAATCGCCGCCCGTGATGAGGCGGAAAAGGCGGCCCATGCCGCGCTGATCCGGCTTGCGGTGCATCACGCGCAGCCGTATGCCACCCTGTCCGCCGAGGAGCGCGTCCTGCGGAACCGGCTGCGTGCGGAAGCACGACGATTGGGCGACACGACGGAGGGCCAGGGGCGCGACCGGTCCGAGCCGCCCGCCGCTCTGGTGGATGAAGTGGCGTATGTGCAGTGGCATCGGATGCTGTTCGCGCGGTTCCTGGCGGAAAACAACTTGCTCATGCATCCGGAGGGCGTCGCGGTCACGCTGGACGAGTGCGCGGATCTGGCCGCCGATGCGGGGGAGCCGGACGGATGGATGCTGGCCGCGCGTTACGCCGCCATCATGCTGCCCGGCATTTTCCGGCAGGAGGACCCGGTCACCCAGGTGCGCTTCGACGCGTCCGGCCGTCTGGCATTGGAGCGTCTGCTCAACGATCTGCCCGCGACGGTGTTTACGGCGGAAGATAGCCTGGGCTGGGTGTACCAGTTCTGGCAGACGAAACGGAAAAAAGAGGTCAATGCGAGCGGCGCGAAGGTGGGCGGCGCGGATATCTCCCCGGTCACGCAGCTGTTCACCGAGCACTACATGGTGCAGTTCCTGCTGCACAACTCCCTGGGCGCATGGTGGGTAGCGCGCCATCCGGGCGAGGCGCTGCCGACGGAAGTGGACTACTTGCGCCGGAACGAGGACGGCCAGCCCGCGGCGGGAGCGTTTTCCGGCTGGCCCGAACGCGTCTCCGAGTTGCGCGTGCTGGACCCGTGCTGCGGCTCCGGCCATTTCCTGGTTGCCGCGTTCGCTTTGCTGCGTCGTTTCCGCATGATGGAGGAGGGGCTGGACGAGGCGGAAGCGGGCGATGCGGTGATCCGTGACAACCTTTTTGGCCTGGAACTGGACCTGCGTTGCACGCAGATCGCGGTCTTCGCCCTGGCTTTCGCGGCGTGGAAGTCGGGGGGCTATCGCGAACTTCCGCTTCCGAACATCGCGTGTTCCGGTCTGCCGGTCGGGGCGGACGAGGAAGAGTTTACGGCTCTGGCGGGCAAAGATTGGGAGATGGCGGCGATGTTGCGCAGTCTGCACCGCATGTTCGCCCATGCCCCCGATCTGGGCAGCCTGATCGATCCGATACGCGCGACGGAGGGCGATAACATGTTCGCTCTTCCCTGGGCCGATGTCAGTCCATTGCTCGAAAAGGCGCTGGCAAAGGATCGTACGGACGATCCCGCCGCCTCGATCTTCGGCGCAACCGCGAAAGGCGTGGCTCGCGCCGCCGACCTGCTGACCCGCCATTATCACCTCGTCGTGACAAACGTACCGTATCTAGCGCGAGGCAAGCAAGACGCCGCTCTCCGCAGGCACATTGAAACCTTCCACAGCGACGCAAAGGCCGACCTCGCCACCGCCTTTGTGGATCGCTGCCTGCGGTTCTGCGCCCAGGGCGGTACGGTTGCCGTAGTGACTCCACAAAACTGGCTATTCCTCGGCTCCTACAAAAAGCTGCGCGAAAATCTACTGACAACTACTACCTGGAATGTCGTGGCTAAACTGGGCGAAAATGGCTTTCAGAGTAGTCAGGCAGCAGGTGCCTTTATTGCACTTTTCGTGCTAACCAATGTCGTAGCCGCGTCAGCACACAGCTTCGTCGGATTTGAAGCTTCTGGCCCACGTGTACCTGCAAAAAAAGCTGACTGCCTTCGCTTTGGCCCACTTCAACGGGCTGTACAGGCTGCCCAATTTAACAATCCGACAGCCAAAATTTCTTTAGAGACGCTTACTACTGGGCCATTTCTCTCAAAATTTGTGACCGTACATTACGGATCTAAACCGGGTCAAACCAACCGTGTCACTCGGTTCTTTTGGGAAATTGATAGGCTAAACGAAGCGATGTGGGTTCTAATGGAGTCTACTCCTGATATCAT
>JBBQPO010000367.1:0-4858 GCA_038217285.1 Chthonomonadales bacterium | reverse complement strand
CTGTCGTCCAGGACCTTTGTGGAGTCGATGGGCGTGGTGTCGGTAAAGGCGCGATAAGTGTCCCGAATTCTGACCGGCCAGACATGCAGGCCGAGCGCTCCGAACATCGCCTGATGGCCCGCTCCCAGCGCTCCCCCGACGTAGAGGGTGATCACCAGGCACTTGTTCTTGTCTTCGTTGAACTGCTGCCCCGTCCAGGGATAGAACTTCTGCCAGAGCGCGGTCGATCCGAGCTTTTTCAGGTCCTCCGCCTTTGCCGGGAAGCGCAGCGCGTGCATCGCCACCCTGCCGTTCGCGTCCAGGTCCAGCGGAAAGGTTCTGCGCTCGAAGCCGGCATCGTGCAGGCGTTCCGCCGTAAAGGTCTGCATCAGCTTGAGCGCCGTATCCAGTCGGTCGGCGTAGTTCTGCGGATCGTTGTCGCGCTCGGCCGGATAGGTCATTTCGCCGTTGGTCGCCCCGACATAGAGCACATTGACGCGATAGGGCGTGGTCATCGGCTGATAGGTCAGCGCGATCTCCGCCTTCTCCGCGCCCCTGGTCAACTCCAGATGATTGAGGCCGGGCCGAAGCTCGACCAGGATTTTGAACGCCGTCGTCTCGACCGGCGCCGTATTGGTCCCGTCTGGCTGATCGCTGTCCCTATCGGTGATTCGCAGCTCTCCCGGGCCGCCGGTCGTTCCGCGCAGAAACGCGATGGGATAGCGCAGCGTCTCACCATCCTTCAGATTAGTGACCTTGATCTCCGCGCGCGCCGATGACAGCGTGACCGTTAGAAGAGCGCCGACAAACGCGATCCACTGGAGAGATCGATTTCGCTGCCTGTCTGAAAGTGGTGTTTCCCTCACGTCTTGCTTTCCTTCGCTATGCGGCTTCGCCGGGCCGTCCATTCGGACGGAGCGACCTTAGTCACCAGGCCATTCCGTTTTCGGCAAGTCAAGGGGTTATCACCCCTCGCTACGCGGCTTCGCCGGACCGTCCTCCCGGACGGAGAGGGCGGACATAACCTCATTGTCACCCAACAAGTTGTGTCACAGGACAGGTGTCCGCGAAGGCGGACACCTGTCCGGCTTGTTTGCTCTCCGCGACGAAAAAAGTGGACGTTACGAGTTTTAAATGTTGCCTCTATTATGTAACGACCGTAAGAACCGCCTCTCCATGCAGGGCAACCCCTGCGTAGAACGCCTTGAGGCCGTTGAAACTATCCCCGATCTCCACAAAGGCCAGATCCGGATCACCAGGATAAAAACCGAACTTGTAGACCGTTAGCGCCATGTCCTCAGGGAAATAAAAACGCCGCAAAGAGTCGAATGTAATGGCCGACATCCAGTTGGCGATTGCTGCCACCTCCTCTGGTGAGGAATATTGGATACTATGGCCTTGGCCGCCTTTGAGATGCCAGGGCAAACTGGTCGCCCCAAGGATCGCTTTTGATCCCAAATCGTCATATTCCTCTCCCGTTCTACGAGCCTCGGAAATCAGATAGTGAACCTTGTCGTAGTCGCGATCCAGCGTGAAGACGCGCGCGGCAATTCCGGGGTGCTCCACGTTCATCTGTTTTACGGCGTCACAGAATTCACGGAAAATTTTGCTGCCAGGCCAGTTATCGTGCCCAAGATAGTCATCGTATCCGCCTTTTTCAAAGGTAGAAGGCCGACCCAGATACTCTCCAAACGCCGGATCATTTTGTGCGCGTTTCAGGATGTCGCATTCACCCGGCAGTGCAATATACCATCGCTCGGTACCCATTCCGTTCCTCCTATCGGCAGTGTTTGAGGCTCAATGTCGCCAGCGCATTTTCCTCGGAGGGAGCGTGCAAACTGGAAAGGTGTCCGCGCAGGCGGACCCTCAGTGCTTAGCGCTCAAGCAAAGGAATTCATTGTTCCTGTCCAAATCTCGTTGCCGTGGTTTCTAAGCGTAAATGGCGTCCCCCAAGTGGGCAACGAGTGCAGATTGACCACAGTTCAGAGTGAGAGCGTACTCAGCAGCTATGCGCCGAGAACGGCCAGAATTCCTTGACGAACAGTCAGGAGTGAACGAATCTGGCCCATTTTCTACTGGTAGCAACGAGATTTGGATAGGAACAATGAATCCCATTGCTTGCCATCGCCGACCAAGGGTTTCAATCCATCGCTTACCCTGGGCGGGGATGAGTTTCCTGGACTGTTTGCGACAGCCTTATGGCATCGGGGGAGCAAGCGTTTCGGAGAGGCGGATCTCCATATAGGTTACGCCGAGCCAACGCCCAAATTTTGTATAGGCCTCGCTGAGTTCGCCTACGATCTTAAAGTTCTGCGCGGCGTGCAGGCGGATGCTGGCCTCGTTCTCGCTATCGATACTGGCGATCAGAACATGCAGCCCGAGTGTTTTTCCCGCCTCGACCAGCGCGGGCAACAACTGCTTCCCGACGCCCTGGCCCCGGCGTTCCGCCGCCACATAGACCGAAACCTCCGCTGTAAAGCGATACCCGATGCGGGAGTGATACGGGCTGAGTGAGCTCCAGCCGAGGATTTGTTCCTCCGCCTCCGCCACGAAGACAGGAAACCCCTTCTGAATCCTTTCCTCGTACCAGGCCGTCCGCACTTCCAGCGTACTGGGAACGTAGTCGGCGGTCGCAGGCGTGTTCAGCACGGCCTCGTTGTAGATGGCGAGGATTGCGGGCAGGTCTGCGCGGGTGGCGGGTCGGATAACCATGTTTAGAGCGTCGGCCTCTGTTTGTGCCATTCCGTCGCCTGTTCGTAGGTGTAAGCGACACGGAAAAGCGTCTCTTCATCGAAGGCTTTACCGATCATCTGCAGTCCCACGGGCAGGCCGTTTACGAAGCCGCAGGGCAGCGAGAGGCCGGGGAGGCCCGCCATATTGACGGGAATGGTGCAGACGTCGGCGCGTTTCATCTCCAGCGGGTCGGACTTTTCGCCGATCTTGAAGGCCGGGCCGGGCGCGGTGGGAGCCAGCAGCACATCGAAGGTTTCGAAGGCGCGGTCGAAGTCCCGCCGGATCAGGGTGCGGACCTGCTGGGCACGTTTATAGTAGGCGTCGTAGTAGCCTGCGGAGAGCGCATAGGTTCCCATCATGATGCGCTGCTTGACTTCGTCGCCGAAGCCTTCGTCGCGGGTCTTTTCGGTCAGGCCGATATGTCCGGCCAGCTCTTTCGTCCGCAGTCCGTACTTTACGCCGTCGAAGCGGGCGAGATTGCTGCTGGCCTCGGCGGGAGCGATGATATAGTAGGCGGCCAGGGCATACTCGGTGTAGGGCAGAGAACAGGCTTCGGCGGTCGCGCCCATCTCCATCAATTTCGCGATAGCGGCATGGACGAGCGCGCTGACTTCGGGCGTGACGCCCTGCCCGAAATACTCCTGCGGGATGCCGATACGCAGGCCCTTGACGCTGGCCCGGCAGGCGGCGGCGAAGTCGGGAACCGGTACGTCGGCGGCGGTGGAGTCGAGGGGGTCGTGGCCGGCAATGGCGTTGAGCAGCAGGGCGCAGTCGGTGACATCTCTGCCGAAGGGGCCGATCTGGTCCAGCGAGGAGGCGTAGGCGATCAGCCCGGAGCGGCTGACGCGGCCATAGGTGGGCTTCATGCCGACGACGCCGCAGAGCGCGGCGGGCTGCCGGATCGAGCCGCCGGTATCCGAGCCGAGCGCGACCAGACACTCCCGCGCCGCAACTGCCGCCGCAGAGCCGCCGGAGGATCCGCCCGGCACCCGCTCTAGATCCCACGGATTACGGGTCGTATGAAAGCCCGAGTTTTCGGTCGAAGAGCCCATAGCGAACTCGTCGCAGTTGGCCTTACCAACCAGCACCGCTCCCGCCGCCTTTAGTCGCGCAACGGCAGTGGCGTCGTAGGGTGGCACGAAGTTATAGAGGATCTTCGAGCCCGCCGTGGTCTTGACGCCCGTGGTGCACAGGTTGTCTTTGAGGGCATAAGGAATGCCTGCGAGAGCGCCCAGGCTCTCCCCGCGCGTGCGCCGTTCGTCTATCGAGGCGGCTGCGGCCAGTGCGGATTCCGCTGTGATCGTCAGCAGCGCCTGCACCTGCGGCTCGACAGCCTCGATACGGGCCAGGACTGCCTGGGTCAACTCGACGGCGGAGAACTCGCCCCGCGCCATACGTTCCGACGCCTCGTGCGCGGTCAATTCGATGAGTTCAGACAAATGCACCCTCTCCTCTATTAATCCGCGACGATGCGCGGCACGACGAAGCAGCCGTCGCGCGCTTCCGGCGCGTTCGCCAGGGCCTCGGCGCGGCTCAGCGAGGGACGCTCGACATCTTCGCGCAGCACATTGACGATGGGAATGGAGTGCGAAGTCGGTTCGATGCCGGTCACATCCAGCGCCTGTAACTTCTCGA
Source organism: Chthonomonadales bacterium (assembly GCA_038217285.1). GTDB lineage: Bacteria > Armatimonadota > Chthonomonadetes > Chthonomonadales > Chthonomonadaceae > JANXLO01. Next base: position 511 of record JBBQPO010000367.1, on the reverse strand, counting down.
ACTGACCGAGTAGGTCGTTGAGATGCTTCGCCTGCGATTCGATCTCGTCATCCGTCAACTCCAGGCGCGCCAAAAGCGCTACCTTGCGGACCTCTTCATGCGATAACGCCATAGTCAGAAAACTCTCTTTTCCATGTGCCTCTCGGTCGGTCCGAAACGGCGGAATTCGTTCTCAATCCGAGCCTACAGTATAGCATATCCCCTGACCTACCCCCTATATTTTAGGCCAGCGAATGTGTTAGACTCCTCGACAAAGAAGGAGACACGAGGAAACGGTTTATTTCCGTTTTCCGATCAATCGTTGCCAGAGGGAGGGCTGTAGATAACAAGATGCAAACTCCTCTTTCGGCTCGTCGGAAGAAAGCAGAGGGTGAATAACGACAATTAGAATTCCCGTTCAGCGACAATTAGAATTCCCAATATCTCGGTACCGGATAGACTATTGCAGTTCTTCAAGGAGAAGCTACAATGGTCACGGATCACCAAGTGAGGAAACTAATGGCGTTGACAA
>JBBQPO010000366.1:0-4918 GCA_038217285.1 Chthonomonadales bacterium | reverse complement strand
AGGGGACGTCGGCACTCTCGCGATTTTGACCGGCATCCCCAGCTATCTGCAACCTTTCATGGGGGCATGGTCGGAACTGTTCCCGCTGTTCGGCTACCACCGACGCTCCTACTTCATTCTGGCGTCGCTCCTGGACGCGTTCGGATTCCTCTGTCTTTCCACGCTGCATCAATATCATTATGCGGTGGTAGCGGGCCTCATCATCTTGACCGGAACAGGAGGTGTCCTGCTCTGGGTGATGACGAACGCGACGATGGTCGCCATCGGGAACCAGACCGGCTCCTTCGGGCGGCTGCAATCGCTGCGGCTTTTCGTGCCACTGGCGATGCAGATCGCCTTCACCAGTCATTTGGGCGGCTACGCGGCGGAGAAATGGTCGTATGGTCTTGTGTTTGGGTTGGCCGCGCTGTTGAGCCTGGTTCGCGGCACCTTCTTCGTCTTCATTACCGAGCCGTCGGGCCGAGAAGTTGCTTCGCGCACGGAGACGGCGGAAGCCCGTGCAGCCCGCGAACAGCGCAAGGCGGAAGAACGCGCAAAGACCGTGCAGGCGCTCCGCAAAGCGGCGGCGACACCAGGGCTATGGGTCATCGTGGGCTATGTCTTCTACCTGATTCTGACGCCGGGCCTGAATACGGCGCGCGTCTATTTCGAGAAGGATGCGCTGCATTTCACCAAGCAGTTCATCGGCGACCTCGGCAGATATCAGGCGGTGGGGTTCTTAATCGGGGTCGCTGGCTTTGGACTTGTGTCCCGGCGTCTGCCGATCTGGTCGCTGGTGTGGGGCGCCTGGCTGATGGATACCTTGGGGTATCTCATGATGCTCCAGGTGCACGACGCGCGATCTGCACAGATTTTTCTCACGGCGAATGGAGCCGTAGGTGTCGTCTATGATCTCTGCCTGATGACGCTGGCAGCGCGCGCCTGTCCGCCGGGAATCGAAGGCACGATCTATGGGCTCGTACTGGCAGCCATTGCGCTGGCCGGGGCGTTTAGCGAGAAGATCGGCGGATCGCTCTACGATCATTTCGGTCCCTCCCATGGCTATTCGATCACTCACGGCTGGGTCTACGGACAGTGGTGCGGGTTCGCCTTTACGGTAATTGCCTTCGTCTTCATTCCGTTCCTGCCGGCCTGGACACGGAGTAAGGCGACCCTGGGAGAGACCGCGAACGCGAAGGAAGTCGAAGGGAATGAGCCTTCGTCCTAAAAAGCGACGCGCCAGTCGAGCGCAGCATTAGGTTATAATAGTGGCATGGATCTACTCCAAGGAAATCTGCTTTCGGCGGTGCGCCGGACCATGACGCAACAGGGACTGTTCTCGACCGGACACACCCTGGTCGTTGCGGTCTCGGGTGGGCCTGATTCGACGGCTCTGCTGCATGCGCTGGCGGCGCTGCGCGCAGAGTGTGGCGTTCATCTGATCGGAGCGCATCTCAATCACGGGTTTCGCGGGGCGGAGGCAGAGGGGGACGCAGAGTATGTCGTGGCCCTGTGCCGCGATCTTGGCATTTCCTGCCGCTGTGAACAGTTCGATGTGCCGGCAATGCAGCGCCGTCGGCATTTGTCGGCTCAGGCTGCTGCGCGTGAGGTACGCCACGCGTTTCTGCGGCGGGTCGCGACCGACGTCGGCGCTGCCTACATTGCGCTCGGCCATACACGCGATGATCGTATCGAGACGGTACTGCTCAATATCCTGCGCGGATCGGGACTGGACGGTGTTGCCGGAATGGCCGTCTCTGAACCTCCCCTTATTCGTCCACTGCTCGAAGTCTCTCGTGCCGAAATTGAAGCCTACTGTGCTCTCCATGCTCTCCACCCACGACACGACTCGTCCAATCTAAAGACCGACTACCGACGCAATCGATTGCGGGCGGAACTGCTGCCACATCTGACATCGTACTACAATCAATGCGTCGGTGATGCGGTTCTAAGGTTGTCCGATCTTGCTGCCGCCGATTCGGATCTCCTGAACGAGATGGCACGGGAAGCCTTGCGGGCCGTGACGCTCACCGAGAGCGACATCGATTGGGTTCTCGACGCGGAGGCGCTGGCGCGTTTACCGCTCGCGTTGCGGCGACGGGTCTTGCGATTTGCCATCGCAGGGGTGCGCGGCGATCTGCGCGATGTCGGTATGGAATCGACGGAGCTCATTCTCAAGGCCCTGACTGCGCAACGGCAAGAATCGGTAACGCTGCCTGCCAGCGAGGCAGCAAGCGTGGAAGTGATGGTCGCCATACCGACGGTACGGATCCGTCGTCTCGCTCCCACTGCACAGGCACTGCCCTGGCGCTATACACTGGACGTACCGGGAGAACTCGACCTGCCTCAGGCTGATCTTGTTCTGGAGATCCGACGCTGTCCGTCGCTGTCGGTGGCTTGCGAATTCGCGTCGCGCCGGGAAGAGGCGCTCGTCTACTGCCGGAACGAGATCGTGTTGCCGCTATCGGTGCGTTCCTGGCTGCCGGGGGACCGCCTTCGACCGCCTGGGTTGGGCGGCTCGAAGAAGCTGCAGGATCTTTTTACCGACCGAAAAATTCGTGGTGAGGCGCGCCTGCGCTTTCCTATTCTGACCGATGCGACCGGCAGAGTGCTCGCAGTGATCGGGTTGCAGGCCGACGAAACGGCCCTGAGACTGCCTGCACTGCCGTCAGAACCGGCCGTCGAAGGCGAATACCTCGTCCTATCGTGGAAATAGAAACGTTTCAATGTCCGCTGATCGCATCCAGACGATCAGGCGGTGTGCTATAATGTAAGCCATTCGGGTACTGCCAGCGTCGCTGATGCGCCACGCCGGAGGAGGTCGTTTTGAAGACGGGAAATAGTACGTTTCGCTATTTGATACTGATCATGGTCATCGTTGGGATCTTCATGCTGTTCCGATCGAACGTCCTGACAGGTTTCAGCAGTTCGCCGGAGACATGGACGTATCAACAGCTTCTAGTTCGGATCGATACGCAGCCCCAGTCGCTGGAAAAGCTGATTTTCACTAAGGATGAACTGACGGTGCAGTTGCGGCAGGGCAAAGAGGCGGTCCCCGTCCCGGACGTCAAAACAACGGCGACTGTCGTGTTGCCGGACGCGCCGGAGTCCCGCAGTAAACTGTACGATCTACTGCATACCAACCGGATCGCTTTCGAGTTCAAACGTCCGTTCCTGAGCGAAGGCCTTCAGACGCTTCTGACGATGATCCTGCTCCCTGTCGGTTTCATCGCCCTGTTCTATCTATTCTTCTTGCGTCAGGCGCAGTCAGGCGGCAATCAGGCGCTCAACTTTGGGCGCAGCAAGGCCAAGCGTCTCACCGACTCGGTTCCGAAGGTTACCTTCGAGGAGGTCGCGGGCGTCGAAGAGGCCAAGCAGGAGCTCCAGGAGATCGTTGAGTTCCTGAAGAATGCCAAGAAGTTCCAGGCGCTGGGCGCGAAGATTCCGAAAGGCGTCCTGCTGCTCGGACCTCCCGGATGTGGCAAGACCATGCTGGCCCGGGCGGTTGCAGGCGAAGCCAACGTCCCCTTCTTCCATATCTCCGGCTCCGATTTCGTCGAGATGTTCGTCGGCGTCGGCGCCAGCCGGGTGCGCGACCTGTTCGATACGGCCAAGTCCAATCGACCCTCACTCATCTTTATCGATGAGATCGATGCGGTCGGTCGCCAGCGCGGCGCTGGACTGGGCGGCGGGCACGACGAACGGGAGCAGACGCTGAACCAACTGCTCGTCGAGATGGATGGCTTCGACCCGAATGCGGGCGTCATCATGATCGCCGCGACGAACCGTCCGGACGTCCTCGATCCCGCGCTGCTTCGCCCGGGTCGCTTCGACCGTCGCGTCATCGTCGATGCGCCGGACGTGCTCGGTCGCAACGCGATCTTCAAGGTTCACCTGCGGGGCAAGCCGCTCGAAGAGGACGTCAACGTCGATACGCTGGCGAAACTCACGCCGGGTTTCACGGGTGCGGACATTATGAACGTCGTGAACGAGGCCGCAATCCTGGCGGCGCGACGCGACCGAACCCGCATCTCGATGTCGGAGTTCGACGAGGCGCGTGACCGTGTCCTGATGGGACCGGAGCGCAAGACCCGCATGAACAGCCAGCGCAAACTGCGCGTCGTGGCCTTCCATGAGCTCGGACACGCCATTGTGGCCGCGAAGATTCCCAACGCCGATCCTGTCTACAAGATCACGGTCATTCCGCGTGGAATGAGCGGCGGCGCGACCTGGTATCTGCCGAAAGAGGAGAGCCTGCGCACCAAGCAGGACATGCTCGATGACATCACAGCCTCGCTCGGTGGGCGTGTCGCGGAAGAGATCGTTTTCAGCGATGTGACGACGGGCGCCTCTGCGGATCTCGATCATGCCACCGATGTGGCCCGCGCGATGGTCTGCGAATACGGGATGAGCGACCGCCTCGGAACCCTGCGTTTCGGACGCCGACATGGCAATCCCTTCCTGGGCCGCGATGTCATGGAGGACCGGGACTACAGTGAAGAGACCGCCCGGGCGATCGACGAGGAGGTTCGCGCCTTCATCGATCAGGGTTATGAGCGCGCCCGGCATATCCTCACCGAAAACAGGGCCAAGATGGACGAGATCGCGGAGATCCTGTTGGAGAAAGAGACCCTGACCCGCGAGGAGTTCACGGCGCTGCTGAGCGGAGAGATGACGGCCGACGACATCCGCCGCACCATGACGCAGCCGCCGATCGAGCCGCCCACGCCTACGACGGGCATCACGGCTCCGGTCGATCCGCCCCGCGTCCAGCAGCGGCTTCGTCCTGAACCTGCCTGACATTATTGACCTTCAGGTGATCTAGCAACGAACCGCCCAGGTTTGCGTATTGTGAGTATGAACACCTTAATTCTTACCCGAAAACAGATCCAACAGAAGCGTTACGAAGCCGCCGCTCTCTTTGAGCAAGACCTCTCCA
>JBBQPO010000365.1:0-4977 GCA_038217285.1 Chthonomonadales bacterium | reverse complement strand
TGCGCTCCACATGTCTCGCAGTACGCTGCCCTGGAAGCGCTGGACAACGCCGAGCCCGATGTCGAGGCGATGGTCAGTGAATACGACCGGCGACGGCGCCTCTTCGTGAACGGCCTCAACGAGATCGGCCTGGACTGCTACCATTGCTGTTTCTCCCTCGCATCGCAAGCGCATCATCGCGTACATCCATAATCAAAAGCAACACCACGCAGACGGCACGATAGACGAACTCTTGGAACAGGACGGGGAAACATACGATCCGGGACCTGACGATCCGTCCGGAGGACGGCCCGCCGAAGGCGCGTAGCGAGGGACAACGTCCCTTGAAAGCGAGGGACAACGTCCCTTGAAAGTAGTGAGGGAGTTGATTCCCGCAGGTATTGGCGACAATGGACGCACCGATCGGTGCGTCCATTGTTCTGGAGAACGCGCTGGCAGATCAGGCCTTTGCGAGCAACTGCCGGAGGACGTAGGGGAGGATGCCGCCGTGCAGGAAGTAGTCCACCTCGATGGGGGTGTCGATGCGGAGGGTGAGGGCCACGGTCTGCGTCTCGCCGTTGGCGCGGTGGATGGTCAGCGTCGCGTCCTGGCGGGGACGGATGCCGGCCGCGAGTCCGGTGATGTCGAAGGTCTCCGTGCCGTCAAGCTTCAGGGAGGCGGCGTTCTCGCCGTCTTTGAACTGGAGCGGCAGCATGCCCATTCCGACGATGTTACTGCGGTGGATACGCTCGAAGGACTGCGCGACGACTGCCTTCACACCCAGCAGACGGGTGCCTTTGGCCGCCCAGTCGCGGCTGCTGCCCGTGCCGTACTCCTGCCCTGCGAAGATGACGAGCGGCGTACCTTCCGACTGGTACTTGATGCTGGCGTCGTAGATGCTGGTCTGCCCGCCGTCTGGCTGGTGCTTCGTCACGCCGCCCTCGACGCCCGGCACCATCAGGTTCTTGATGCGGACGTTCGCGAACGTGCCGCGCATCATGATCCGGTCGTTGCCGCGCCGGGAGCCGTAGGAGTTGAAGTCCTGCACCTCGACGCCCTGCTCCTGGAGGTAAAAACCGGCGGGAGAGGCGGGCTTGATCGCTCCCGCAGGGCTGATGTGGTCGGTCGTGACGGAGTCGCCGAAGATCGCCAGCGGACGGGCGCCGATGACATCGGAGGCCGTGTTCGGCTCCATGCCGAAGTCGTCGAAGTAGGGTGGCTCCTGGATGTAGGTGGAAGCGGCGTCCCACTCGTAGACCTGGCCAACGCTGCTGGGCACCTCCTGCCAGAGCGGGTTCTGTTCTGCGAAGTCGCGATAGAGCGACCGGTACGTTTCCGGGTCGTTGGCGGCCCAGAGCGCCTCGCCGATCTCTTCGGTGGTCGGCCAGATATCCTTGAGATAGACCGGAGCGCCGTCTTTGCCGGTGCCGAGCGGCTCTGTGGCCATGTCGATGTCCACATGCCCCGCCAGCGCGAACGCGACGACGAGCGGCGGGCTCATCAGGAAGTTGGCCTTCACGTTCTGATGGACGCGCGCCTCGAAGTTGCGGTTGCCGGACAGGACGCTTGCGACCACCAGATCGTTCTTCGTGACGACCTCCTCCAGATGCGGCTCCAGCGGGCCGGAGTTGCCGATACAGGTGGTACAGCCGTAGCCGACCGTCTGGAAGCCGAGCTGATCGAGGTAGGTCTGCAGTCCGGTCTTGTTCAGATACTCGGTGACGACGCGGGAGCCCGGCGCGAGTGAGGTCTTGACGTAGGGGCGAACGGTCAGGCCGTTCTCGACCGCCTTCTTCGCGACCAGTCCCGCCGCGATCATGACGCTCGGGTTGGAGGTGTTGGTACAACTCGTGATCGCCGCGATAACCACATCGCCATGATGCAGATCGATCTGACCCTGGGCGAAGGCGACGTTCATCGGATTCTGGGTCGGGTGGTCGTTGATCATCTCGACTTCGGTATCGGTGCTCGTTCCGTTGGTGGAGAGGTGCGCGCTGACAGCGATCGGGACCGTGTCGCCGTTCTGGTTTCCGCCGCCGGTCAGGGTGATCATGTGACCTGTGCTGGTGCGGGCGAAGAACTTTTCTGTGCCTGCGTCGGCCGCCTTGTTATAACCGCTCTCGGCGATGGGTTTGGAGAGCAGATCGAGGAATTTGGCTTTGACCTCGGTCAGCTCGATGCGGTCCTGCGGACGTTTTGGCCCGGCGACGCTCGGCACGACCGTGGAGAGATCCAGTTCCAGCAGTTGGCTGTAGAGGATCTCGCCCGCTTTCGGCATCCCGAACAGCCCCTGCGCCTTGAAATACTGGCGATAGGCATCGACCTGCGCGGTTGTGCGTCCGGTGGCGGTCAGGTAGCGACAGGACTCTTCATCGACCGGGAAGAAGCCCATCGTCGCGCCGTATTCCGGGGCCATGTTCGCGATCGTAGCGCGATCCGTCAGGGAAAGCGATGCAGCGCCCTCGCCGTGGAACTCCACGAACTTGCCGACCACTTTGGCCTTGCGCAGCATCTCCGTCAGGGTGAGGACGAGGTCGGTCGCGGTGACGCCGGGGTTCAGCGACCCTTTCAGGTTGACACCGACGACATCCGGGGTCAGGAAATAGACCGGCTGGCCGAGCATGCCGGCCTCGGCCTCGATGCCGCCCACACCCCAGCCGACGATGCCCAGACCGTTGATCATCGTCGTGTGCGAGTCGGTTCCGACGAGCGTGTCCGGGTAGTAGACGCCGCCTTTTTCCAGGACGCCTTTCGCCAGATATTCCAGGTTGACCTGATGCACGATTCCGATACCGGGCGGCACGACGCCGAAGCCGTTAAAAGCCTGCGTTCCCCATTTCAAAAACGTATACCGCGCCTGGTTGCGCTCAAACTCCATGGTCATGTTGCGCTGCAAAGCGTTGGGAATACCGGAGAAATCGACCTGAACAGAGTGATCGATCACGAGATCGACCGGCACGAGGGGCTGGATGATCTCGGGGTCTTTGCCCAGGCGGGAGACCGTAGAGCGCATTGCCGCCAGATCGACGAGGAGCGGCACACCGGTGAAGTCTTGCAGGACGATGCGCGCGACCACGAACGGAATCTCTTCGGTGCGCTCTGCGGTCGGCTGCCAGTTCGCCAGGGCGCGAACGTCTTTCTCCGCGACGCGATTGCCGTCCACATTCCGCAGGACGGACTCCAGAACGATGCGAATGCTGACCGGAAGTTTCGAGATCGGCCCGACTCCGGCGGCTTCCAGTTGGGGAAGCGAATAGTACTGCCCGCTTTTGCCGCCGTCGAACGTGAACGACTGCAAGGTGTTGAAAAGGTTATGCGACTCTGCCATGTGCCTGCGCTCCTTCGTGTGTGAGAATTTCCGTGAACCTCTTCTATTCTACCGTTGGAACGTGGTATGATGCAAATGCATATTTCTTATCGTTTGCATGTGTCTAACGCATACGAGGAGCGCGATGGAACTTCGGCAGTTGGAAACCTTCGTTCGGGTGGCGGAACGGCGCAGCTTTACACATGCGGCGGAGACGCTCTACCTGACGCAACCGGCGGTCACGCGTCAGGTCGCGGCTCTGGAAGCGGAGTTGAAGACCCGTCTCTTCGACCGCCTGGCGCGCACCATCCAGTTGACAGCCGCAGGCGAGTCGTTGTACCGTTACGCGGTCGAGATGCTGCGACTGGGCAGGGAGGCGGAACGCGCCGTGGGGGATGTCGTCACGGGTACGGCGGGTCGGCTCGCCATCGGCGCGAACAGCACGACGGCGACCTACCTGCTGCCGCCGCTGCTCCGTCAGTTTCGGGAGGCCTATCCAGGGGTGGAGTTGAGCCTGCATACCGGCGTTTCCGCCCGTGTCGTGGAGATGGTGCTGACGAACGAAGTGGACATCGGCCTGGCGACCGGCGTCGCGGAACAGCCCGGCCTGATCGTGATCCCGCTTTCCGAACATGGAACCAGTATCGTCGTCTATCCTGACCATCCCCTGGCGGAGAAGTCGAAGCAGGAGCACGGTGTGCGCGCCACGGAACTTGCCGGCAGTCCGCTCATTCTCATGGAAGAGGGCACCAACCTGCGCACCGACGTCGACCGCCTGCTCGCGGCCGCAGGTATCGAAGAGCGCATCACCATGGAACTGGACAACGTTGAAGCCATCAAGAAGATGATCGAGGCCCGCCTCGGAATATCCCTCCTGCCGCTGGTTTCCGTCGCCGCCGAAGTCGAATCCGGCCGTCTCATTGCTCTGCCGCTCATCGACGAGCCCAACATCCATCGCCGCATCGCCGCCCTCCACCGCCGCGACAAATATCTATCAACGGCTCTGAAAAATTTTCTCGCCCTGTTGAGCAGCAGCCTTTAATATCATTCAACTACATGTCGAAAGGTAAACTCACCTCGTTCTTATCTGCCTCTTCTTCACATTTGACAGGGACTTGCTGTCGAATAATACGCCTTGGGATTTAGTTACGTAAGGAGCACCTTCTTCCTCAATTACGTCGTCCTCCAGGTCACGATCATCGTCACCGTAATTGAATTCAACCTTGCTCTGGAGAACGATCTCGTCCATGATATTCGTTAAAGCTCCTTGCTTGACCGCCTCATCAAAGCGTTCGGTCAAATCAGGGATGTTTATGATCTCCTCAATGCATTCCATATACCGCTCGACTATCACAGTTACGGGATATTGCCTTTGCGCTTGGACTTTAATCTTCGCTGCAAGAACAGAACTGTCCTCGTCGGACTTCACGACAAAGGTCAAAGGAAACTTCTGCACCTTGTCGATGTCCAAGAAATACTTCTTGACGTCGACCGTTTCGGTCACTTGAAAAAATCGCCCTAAAGGCCGCATAACGAAGTCAATACCGCCATCATTATTGACATTCAGTTATTGTATTAACGAGCGTCCCTACTTTTCGGGAAACAATTCCGATGCTTCCAGGAAACCATACATCACCTCCTGATCGTTCACCAGTTGTTTGCGCATTCCCAACAACGAATGCTCAATGTCT
>JBBQPO010000364.1:0-5033 GCA_038217285.1 Chthonomonadales bacterium | reverse complement strand
TCGAATAGATCGGCCTGGCTGCTTCGTTTTCCAATCATGTGAGCATGGTCTCCTGGGAGCATTGTGTGATGGCTATAGATTCACCACACAACCCAACAATTCCTTTGGTTTGGAAGGCGACTTTTCGGCCGCGCTTCTAGCAGAACGGTGAGGGAAGAGGTATAATAAGAACCGTGCGTAGAAATGCATCTTACCGCTGTCGCTCCCAGGGTTGTCGGCGCGGTCTCGCAGACCCGAAGTTTGCGCTGTCGCACTCGATTCCCTGTGAGGAGTGTTTTCATGTTGTTCTCCTGTCTTCGCCCTTCCCGCGCGGTGCACGCTGCGCTGCCCCTGCTTGCCGTCGTTCTTTTCCCCACGTTGAGTCTCCTGACGCACTCCGTGCGGGCGCAGACGACCGCGCCGAAAGCGGTTCCGCAGGACGAGTGGATGGGCATCTATCTCGGCAGGCAGAAAATAGGCTACTCCGGCACACACTATGACGCCACAGCCTACCAGGGCAAACCCGGCATCGTTGCGACCACCCATGGCGTCACGAAGATGCAGTTGCTGGGGCGCGAGGTGGAGCAGGAAGAGGATACGCAGACGATCAGTGTGCAGGACCGCCCGCTGCTGCAGACCTTCCGTGTCAAGTCCAACGGGAGCGTGATACAGGTCGAAGCCGTTTTCGATTATGACCGTCACAAAGTCCACTGTCATATCGGGCCGAGTCAGGCCGGTTCCACGAAAGACCTCGACATCCCTGTCGGCGCCAGATTGGAAAGCGACAGCAACAATCTCGTTGGCGGGCAGAAGCTTGCCGTTGGGCAGAAGTTCGTCGCTACCTATCTGGAGCCGCTCAGCGTCGAGCTGCAGGAGGCGACGGTTGAAGTGGTCGGGCAGGATACGGTGCGCGCCGACAACGGCAAACAGGTTCCGGCCTATCGTATCAAGACCTCCATGGCGCTCGGCCAGATGACCTCCTGGACCGACTCCGAAGGGCATGCGATCAAGACGGAGATCGACCTGGGAGCGCTGAGCATGATTATGGTGGCGGAAACGAAGGCGCACGCGCTCGATCACGCCGCCATCTCCCCCGCTCTGAAAGCGGCCCCCACCCCGTCCGGCAAAAGCTATGTGCCGCCCGCCGACTTCGCGGTCGCCACCGCGATCACTACCGCGAAGCCTATCGCCGATCCGCGCAGCCTGCGGACTCTGAAGGTCGTGATAGACGGTATCCCGAACGAGAAACTGATCCTGTCGGACGCCCGCCAGCAGGAGCGCCGCCTGATGTCGCACCCCGGCCCGCCATATGAAGTCGCCGTCGATGTTACGGCAGAGAGCGTTAACGAGGCGATGGTGCCAGCCCTGCCTGCACGGGATCCCGCGCTCGCGCCTTACCTGAAAGCGGCGCCCTACCTTCCCGTGGACGATGCGCAGATCCGCAAAACGGCTGCGGAGATCCGAGGCGCCGAAACAAACCCCTACCGAATCGCGACCAACCTGCGTGACTGGGTACACAACGCCATGACGCCGGACCCGACGATCGGTGTGCCTCGTTCCGCCGCCGACATCTTCCAGCGCCGGCGCGGGGTCTGTCGTGACTATGCTACACTCTACACCGCGCTGGCCCGCGCGGCTGGCGTTCCAACCCGCCTTTGCAGCGGCATCGTCTACGGCGACTTCCAGGGAAAGGCCGGGTTTTACTATCATGCCTGGGCCGAGAGCTGGGTCGGAAAGTGGGTCGCCGTCGATCCCACGCTTTTTGATCCCTCTCATCCCGTCAACTATGTAGATGCCACGCATATCAAGTTCGCACAGGGCGATGTGACGCAGATGTTCCAGATGGTCTCCATCGTGGGCAGGCTGAAAATCACGGTGGAGTGACAGCCCGGTTCCGAACGGCTCCTTCCTCCGGAAGGGGTTGGAACAGATTCGAAGGCGTCGGCGCTATGCCTGGAGACGTACAGGAGCGTAGCTCCCTATTCTATATCGAAGGGGAAAGGAGGTGAGACAGAGATGAGTTGGTTGAATATCAGAGCGTTGTTGACGATTGCGCTAAGCCTGTTACTCGCGAGTTTCGGGGTCTATCTAGGACTGCATCTGCGTGATATGCCGATGCTTCCGGTGCTCCATTTGAGCGGCGAGGAGTTGATCAAGGTCGCTCCGGGCTACCAGGCTACCGCGACCGTAGCGCTGGCCCTGGTCGGGCTGCTGCTCGGCTTCTATTTGGGTCCACGGATCAGTGAGGTCATTGTGCGGGCGGGTCGCTCGCTGGAGATGATGTCCGCGACCGATAAGATCGCTGTCGGCGCGGGGATCGCGCTCGGTGTCATCGTGACCCTGCCTTTTTATCAGCTTCTATCCACGATCACGATCTTTGTACGCGTGTTCCTGTTGGTGTTTATCAGCGTCGTTCTGATCTACCTGGGGATCGTCGCGATGATGAGTATGAAGACGGAGCTGCTCGCCATTCTGTCTCGCGGGGGTTCCGTCGCGGCGGTCAAAGAGTCGGTGGAAACCAGTCCGACCATCAACTGCAAGATCCTGGACACCAACGTCATCATCGATGGGCGCATCGCCGATGTCTGCCGGGCGGGCTTCCTGGAAGGACCGCTCTATGTTCCCGGCTTCGTCCTGGAGGAGCTACAGCATATCGCCGACAGCGGGGACGGGCTGAAACGCGCCCGAGGGCGGCGCGGCCTCGACATCCTGAACAGCATGAAGGAGGAGCTGCCGCTCATCGTGCGCGTCTGGGACAAGGCTCTGGATAAGTCGGCGAATGACGACGAGGTGGACACACGCCTGGTGAAGCTCGCGAAGGCGCTTGAAGGCATCATCGTCACCAACGACTTCAATCTGAACAAAGTGGCGGCGCTGCAGGGCGTCCAGGTGCTGAACGTCAACGAACTCGCCAACGCGCTCAAGCCGGTCGTACTGCCGGGTGAGGCGATGACGGTCGGCATCGTGAAAGAGGGCAAAGAGGCCAATCAGGGCGTTGCCTACCTGGACGACGGCACGATGATCGTCGTCGAGGATGGGCGTCGCTATCTGAACTCCACGCTCAGTGTGATCGTGACCAGCGTACTGCAGACCGTGGCCGGCAAGATGATCTTTGCACGGGTGCGGGAAGACGAAGGAGATGCGTTTGACCACAACGGCAACCGCCCGGACGGCAACGGTTCCGGTGGTAGCAGCGGTTTTACCCGCCGCGGGACGAGCAAGAAGATTCGGTAAGGGTGAAAACAAGATCTGGGCGATGCTGGGCGGGCGCTCGGTGCTGGAACGGACGCTGACGGCCTTTGACTCGCACCCCGCCCTGACGGCGATCGTGCTGGTGGCGGGCGCCGAAGAGCTGGAACGGGTCCGGCAGGTGGCGGCGGCGTTTCCGAAGGTGGTCGCCGTGGTGAGTGGGGGCGAGACACGCGCCGAGTCGGTGCGCTGCGGTCTGGAAGCGCTGCCGCCGGAGATCGAGATCGTTCTGGTGCACGACGCGGCGCGGCCGCTCATCAGTGCGACCGTCATCGAAAGCGTGATTCGGGCCTCTGTTCAGGTCGGAGCTGCCGTGCCCGGCCTGCCTCTCTCGGACACCGTGAAGCGTGTCGATGGCGAGGGGATGGTCCGCGCTACTCTCCCGCGCACCGCCGAGGTGAACGGCGTCGTGCTGAGCGGCCTGACCTCCATTCAGACCCCGCAGGGCGCGCGTGTGGCCGTCTTACGAGACGCTTATGCGCGCTACGACTTTGCCCGACAGGGGGAACCCACGGACGAGGCTTCGCTGATCGAGGCGGCCGGTGGGGCCGTCGCGGTCGTCGCGGGCGATCCCACCAACCTGAAAATTACCCGACCGGAGGACATCGCCCTGGCCGAACGTCTGATTGCCAAGCCTGCTTCCGAGGCGGTGGCTGCCCCTTCTGCGGAAGGCGCCGAAGTGCGCACGGGGTTCGGCTACGATGTCCACCAGTTCGCGGCTCCGGAGGCCGGGCGCGCGCTGACCATCGGCGGTATCGTGATCGAACACGACCGGGGTCTGGAGGGCCATTCGGACGCCGATGTGCTGCTGCACGCGGTCTGCGACGCCCTGCTCGGCGCGGCCTCTCTGGGCGACATCGGCATACTTTTTCCCAATACCGAGGAGGCCTATCGGGGGATCTCCAGCCTGCGTCTGCTCGCCATCGTCGGTGAACGGCTGGTGCAGTCCGGCTGGCAGATCGTCAATATCGACGCCACAATAGTCGCGGAAGCCCCGAAACTGATGCCGCACCGCCCGAAAATGCAGCAGGCGATGGCGGCCTGTCTGGGCCTGGAAGCGACGCGTATCAGCGTGAAAGCGACGACCTCGGAAACGATGGGGTTCGTCGGTCGCAAAGAAGGCATGGCCTGCTGGTGCATTGCGACGATTCGTGCGCTATAATATGAGTATAGGGTGTGTTGTGCGTGCCCCGACGCCGTGCCTCTGCCCCTCCGTACCGTTTTCATCACGAACCGTTCTGGAGGTTACTCATGAGTCCCCGCGAAGACAAGGCGGACGCCGTCGTCTCTCCTATCGTCATCTTTCTACAGATGGCATCCCGCTTTTTGGCCCTTATCGTGCTGACGATCTATTTCCCCTGCCTGGTGCTCTGCGGCCTGCTGGTGCTGCTGACATCACCCGGACCCGCCTTCGTGAAGCGCGCTTACAAGCGAAGCCGGGGCGCAGGAGAAGTGGTCTATCTGTACGAGTTCCGCACGGAGTGCTGGCGCACCTGGCGCGAAACCCCGCTCGGCTTCTTCCTGCGTCAGACCGACATGCATCGCCTGCCCCGGCTGGCGAACGTCCTCCTCGGCGAAGTCACCGCCGGAGAACGCCTCCAGAGCGTCAGCTCCTGAAAGGCAAATAAACAGCATGAAGGCCGCCCTATTTAGGGCGGCCTGTTGTTACTACACAGGCATATTTGCCACTGTCTGTGGACAAATCCATGATTTTGCGACTACCGCTAGAAATCAGACAACGCCGTCAGTCGAAAAATCCTGCGATCGGTTTTTAAATTGATCGGCAGACACTATAGGTAGCGAAA
>JBBQPO010000363.1:0-5044 GCA_038217285.1 Chthonomonadales bacterium | reverse complement strand
GGCACGGCCTCCTGGACCTACCAGTTCGACCACCTGCCGCGCAGTACACCCATCACGCTTACGGTCGATATGGGCAACGGCTTCGCGGTGTCGGCGGCGAGTGTGAAGCCGGAGTTCGGGCATACGCTGCTGAGTACGGGTCGGATCAAGGCGTTGGATCAGGCGGTGCCACGCCTGCGCATTGGAGCCTCCTATCCCGCCACGATCTATCCGGCGCTGACGTTGCCGACGGCCAATGCGGGGAAAGGGGAGCGGGCGAATAGCGCGCGACCGGCGCCGCCATCGCGTGGTAAGGAGGCCCGAGGGGCCGGACTGGAGGGTTTGATCCCGCTCTACACACTCCGCTCCGGGGGGACGCCGATCTGGATGCAGGGGGTTGGCAAAGGGTTGGTGATCAACATGGGCGTCGCTCCCGGCTTCTTCTCCGCGAGTGAGCGGAGCGCGGGTCTGCTCCGGGCCATCGTGCAGTATGCGCAGCATCGGGCAGGTGGCGCCTATCGGGAGCAGGGATCGCTGACGCTGCGGCGCGGGCGGTATATCATCGTGCGCACCTTCGGGGAGTCCTACGATGTCGAGGGGCGCACCATCGACCTGCTCTCCCCCAGTCTGCCTGTCGCCGACGACCGCACCATTCCGCCGCGCTCGCTGGCGCTGCTCTACGACATCGGTTCGGACGAAGAGCCGCCGCATATCGGCTTCGTCTCTGGCCGGGTGCAGGCCAAACTGGAGACGGCGACCACCACGGCGTTCTTCGTTCGTGCGCCGCTGAATACCCCTGGCACGGCCCGCCTCCATGCCGGCGGCAAACACCTGAGCGGCGCAAAGGCGATAGACCACCTGGGCCGTGCCGTCAACGTGCAGGCCGTGCCCGAAGGCGACACCGTCCTGCTCCGCTATCCCAACGACCCCGACGGCATCGCCCTGCGCGTCGGCTGGGAGTAGTCTTCCCCTGGTCGGTGCTTGACATTTGCGCCATAATTTACTACTCTATAGAGCAGACGTACTCTATCCCACAGGAGAGGTAGCGAACCATGCTCCGTCCCGGCCACATTTCGGCCCTTGCTCTGGTGTCTCTGATCATGGTCGCGCCCGGAGCACCGATCATGCCCGTATCCGCCGACACAACCCCACCGTCCCGACTGCCCGCGACCGACAGGCGCGCGGTCGATCCGCCCCACACCCTGGACACGGCACGCACCTTCCCGCCCCTGGCAAGTCTGGCGGAGTGGGAGGCGAGACGCAGCGCCATTCGCGAACAGATCCTGGTTTCGTGCGGCCTCTCACCGCTGCCGCCCAAGACTCCGCTGAAAGCG
Source organism: Chthonomonadales bacterium (assembly GCA_038217285.1). Classification (GTDB taxonomy): domain Bacteria; phylum Armatimonadota; class Chthonomonadetes; order Chthonomonadales; family Chthonomonadaceae; genus JANXLO01. The sequence continues at coordinate 3,731 of JBBQPO010000363.1, read as the reverse complement.
AGAGTGTTCGGCAGGGTCTTGCGCGACGGCTATTCGATCGAGAAGGTCTCTTTTCAGACCTATCCGGGCTTCTACCTGGCCGGCAATCTCTACCGCCCCCTCGGCAGCAGCACGACCGCGCATCCGGGCGTCTTGATCGCCCACGGCCACTGGGAGGTCGGTCGGATGGCGGACACGCCCGACGGCTCGATACCCGCACGCGCCATCACCTTTGCGCGGCAGGGCTATGTCGCCTTTACCTATGATATGGTGGGATACAACGACACGCGGCAGGTAGAGCACCGGGTCTGGGCCAACGACCGTCGGCACTGGCTCTGGGGCGTCTCGGAGATGGGCCTCCAGACCTGGAACAGCATCCGCGCCCTAGATTTTATGCTCTCCCTTAGCGATGTGGACAAGAGCCGAGTCGCCATCACCGGCGAATCGGGCGGCGGCACCCAGACCATGATGCTCGGGGCTATCGACGACCGCCTGGCTGCCGTGGGGCCGTGCGTGATGGTTTCGCACTCGATGCAGGGGGGCTGCCTGTGCGAGAACGCTCCCGGCCTGCGCGTGGACTACTCCAATATGGAGATCGCCGCATGCGCCGCCCCAAAACCGCAGATCATGGTCGGCGCGCGCGGCGACTGGACACGCACCATGATGACCATCGAAGGCCCTGGCGTGGCAAGCGTCTACAAACTCTACGGCAAACCCGCCAATATCGACTACGTCCTCTTCCCCTACAACCACAACATCAATCAGACCAGTCGAGAGGCCGTCTACGAATTCTTCGGCAAGACTCTGCTCCACGCGACCGATCCCGCCAAACTGAAAGAGCCGCCCTATCAGAGGGAGCCTGTCGCCGACCTGCGCGTTTTCCCGGACGGCACGCCGTTGCCTTCCGACGCCAAAACGCCGCAGGCCCTCACCGATTCGCTGATCCTGCTTGGTCAGACCGAAGTTCAGCGCCGCAAACCGCACGATCGCCGCAGCCTGACGCTGTTCCAGAAGACCTTCTTCCCGGTCTGGCAGCACACCCTTGCCGTAGAGACTCCCGCAACGGCCCACCTGATCGCGGAGGAGAAGAACCCACGGACGGGCACAGGCTATACCCAATACGCCCTTCACCTCGGGCGCGCCGACCATGGCGACAACATTCCCGCCATCCTCTTCGTTCCGACCGCTACCGGGAAGAGCGAAGCGGACAGCGGCTCCGTCTCAAAAACCAGGAGCCAGAAGCTGGACGCCGTGGTGCTGGTGAACCCGAACGGGAAGATGGCCTTTCTGGATCCTCATGCCGCCTTTATCGATACCGAGAGCGGAGAGCCGGGCAAGCTGGTGAAGAGCCTGATGGCGCAGGGACAGGTCGTGCTGCTGTTGGATGCCTTCCTGACCGGTCAGCGCGCCTCGGCGACGGCCCTGGCCGCGCGGCAGCGGCCGTTCGGAGAGTTCTTCGATACCTACAATCGAACCAATCTACAGGAGCGCGTGCAGGATATTCTGACCGCCATCGCGTATCTGCGGACACGTCCCGGAATCCAGTCCGTCGGACTGATCGGGCAGGGGCAGGCAGGCCTCTGGGCGCTGCTCGCCGCGCCCGCCGCCGATGCCGTGGCCGCCGACTGCAATCGAATCGACCTGACGACGGACGATGCCCTCCTTACGGAAGATCTGTACGCGCCCGGTCTGCGCCGCCTCGGAGATTTTCAGACCGCCGCCGTGCTCGCCGCGCCGCACCCGCTGCTACTGCACAATACCGGCGACAGGTTTCCGGCGGCGGCCTGGATCCAGGATGTCTACGGCAGCCTGGGAGCGGTCTCGGCCCTACACTCCGAACCCACTCTGATGAGCGAGGCTGCTCTGACGGACTGGCTGGCCCACGCACTGGAGAAAAGATGACGGTTCTGGAAGCTCTCACCGCGCTTGGCGTCCGGGATGACACCCTGACGCCGCAACAGAAAGAACAACTCGACCGCGACGGCTATCTGCCCCTGCCCGGTATTCTCTCCGCGCCGCAGGTCGAAGCCCTCCGCGCCCGACAGGAGGAGCTGCTGGCCGAGGAGGGTGAGAAGGCCGGGACCGAGGTACATCAGGAACGCGGCACAGATCGGCTCTCGGACCTCATCAACAAAGATCCGCTGTTTCAGATCGTTCTGACCCAGCCGACGGTGCTGGCCGTGATCGCGCACGTGCTACGCGCTGACTTTAAGCTCTCTTCACTCAACAGTCGTAATGCTCTGCCCGGACAGGGCCTGCAGGGGCTTCACGCGGACTGGGGCCGACTGGAGACGCCGGGCGACTATCAGGTCTGCAACTCGCTCTGGCTGCTCGATGACTTTACGCCCGAAAACGGCGCGACCCGTCTGGTGCCCGGCACACATCGCGGCACACAAGTTCCGAGCGATGTGATGACCGATCCCTCCGCTGCACACCCCGACGAGAAGGTTCTGCAGGGCAAAGCGGGCGACGTCGTGGTGGTGAACAGCCACGCCTGGCACGGTGGCACCACAAACCTGACGCAGGGGCCGCGCCGTGTGATGCATGGCTACTTCTGCCGACGCCATCAGCCGCCGCAACTCGATCAGCAGAAATACCTGCGGCCCGCGACCTGGGCGCAGTTGAGTCCCGCCGCCCGCGTCATTCTGGGCGTCACCCAAAGTAAGGAAAGTTTATGAGTACGATGGAAGTGCCGTTTGATGAGTCTGCGGAAATGTCTCCGGAGACCGAGGCGCATATCGATGGCGTCATCGAGCGCTACCGGGACTATATAAATCCCGGACTGGCAAAACTGATGCAGTTCGGTGGGTTCGGTGATGTAGAGGCGCAGGCGCAGGGCTGCGTTCTGACCACGGTCTCCGGGCAGAAATATCTGGATTTCGTCGGCGGTTACGGCGTCTTCTCGGTCGGGCATCGGCATCCGCGGGTCGTGGCGGCCGTGCATGCGCAGTTGGACCGCATGCCGCTCTCGACCCGCACGTTTTTCAATGAGACGCAGGCGCGTCTGGCGGAGGAGTTGGCGCATATCGCTCCGGCGGGCGTCCGTTACTCCTTTTTCTGCAATGGCGGTACGGATGCGGTCGAAGCGGCGCTGAAGTTCGCGCGCAAAGCCACCGGTAAGACCGAGTTCGTCAGCACGGAAGGTTCGTATCACGGCAAGACGATGGGCGCACTCGCCGTGACAGGGCGCGAAAAATATCGTAAGCCGTTTGAGCCGATGGTGCCCGGAACCACCTTCGTGCCGTTCAACGACCTGGACGCGGCGATGCGCGCCGTCAATGAGAATACGGCGGCGATCATCATCGAACCTATTCAGGGAGAGGGCGGAATCCATCCGGCGCAGCCGGGCTATCTCAAAGGGCTGCGGCAGATCTGCGATGAGCACGGCGTTCTGCTCATCGTCGATGAGGTGCAGACAGGTCTCGGGCGGACGGGCACGATGTTCGCGGTCGAACAGGACGGCGTCGTGCCGGACATTCTGACCCTCGCCAAGGCGCTCGGCGGCGGCGTCATGCCCATCGGGGCCTGTATGGCGACAGCGGCGGTCTGGGAGCGCGTGTTCGACGCCAACCCGCTGCTGCACACCAGCACCTTTGGTGGCAACCCACTCGCCTGCGCCGCCGGCCTGGCCGCTCTCGAAGTGACCCATGACGAACGGCTGTGCGAGCAGGCCGTGGTGCGCGGCGCACAGTTGATGGCCGGGCTGCGGGAGGTGCAGGAGGCGCTGCCGACCGCCTTGACCGCCGTACGTG
>JBBQPO010000362.1:0-5052 GCA_038217285.1 Chthonomonadales bacterium | reverse complement strand
GCTCTGCAACCGGGCCGCAAATCCGGCCTGACACGCCTTATACTAAAATCAGTGCGGGTGCCCGGCCTGGACTCAGGAGCGACAGCGCCGCCTGTCGTCCATGCCAGCCTGGGGCCCAATCCCCTCGGCGTCCGCACCGTCGCGGACAGTTCGGGCGACTTGATCGTCATGTTCGCCACGCCGCTCTCGCTTTCGGCGGGAGATCGCCTTGAAGTCGATATTCACTAACACGCATGCTTACCTGCATGAAAGGAGCCTCCATGCACCAACGCATCCCTCACCTCGCACATCGCGGCCTGTTCGCGGTCGCGCTCGTCGCGCCTCTTGCCCTCTTCGGCGTTCTCGTCCATGCCCAAGAAGGCAAAAAGCCCGACGCTAAGCCGATGACCGCCAAACAGAAGTACAAGAACATCAAAGTACTGAAAGATCTGCCGGCAGACAAACTCATCCCAGTGATGCACGAGTATAACACGGCGCTCGGAGTCGGCTGCAACTTCTGCCATGTCATCAACGCCGACCACAGCGGTTTCGATAAAGATGATAAGCCGATGAAACTGAAAGCGCGCACGATGATCTTGCTGGTCAAAGACTTGAACGGCAAATACAAGACGATCGATAAGAGGGCAACCTGCGCCATGTGCCACCATGGACACGCCGAACCGGAAACGTCGATGGCGGCCGGCGCGCCCCGCTAAATGAGCCGAATATCGAGCACGGTACCTGTCAGGCGGCGCGAAAGCCGTTTCCGCCCGACAATTTTAAGGAGAGAGTGAGACAGGTGTGAGCGTAACGCCAACTCTGCTCGAGGTTCGGGGCCTCGTCAAGCAGTTTCGTGTGACCCGACGGGAAGGACTGCGTTCGATACGGGAAACCGTGCGCGCGGTGGATGGCATCGATATGACGGTCGAAACCGGTGAAACGGTAGGGCTGGTCGGAGAGAGCGGCTGTGGCAAGAGCACGGCCGGTCGCTCCATCCTGCGACTGCTGGAGCCCACGGCGGGCAGCGTGTACCTCAACGGAGTCGATGTGCTGGCGCTGCAAGGCACGGCGCTGCGGGAACTTCGCAAAGATATGGGAATCGTCTTCCAGGATCCGTTCGCGGCTCTCGATCCACGAATGATGATCGGTGAGATCGTCGCCGAGCCGCTGCGGGCGCACGGCCTTGCTGGCTCCCGTGAAGACAGAATGGAACAGGCGCGCGCCCTCCTGACAACGGTCGGACTGCGTCCGGAGTTCGTTTCACGCTATCCGCACGAGTTCTCGGGCGGTCAGCGGCAGCGGATCGGAATCGCCCGCTCTATCGCCACCAACCCGAAACTGCTCATCTTGGACGAGCCGATCTCCGCGCTGGACCTCTCGATTAGGGCCCAGATTCTCAACCTGCTGGAAGAGCTGCAGGCCGAGCGCGGCCTCTCCTATCTGTTCATCGCTCATGATCTGTCCGTCGTGCGCCACCTGTGCGACCGTGTCTGCGTCATGTACCTCGGTATCATCGTCGAACAGGGTCCGTCGGATCAGGTGTTCACGACGCCGAAGCATCCCTACACCCAGGCGCTCCTGGCCTCCGTTCCTGTCGCGGACCCGGCTGCGCGGCGCGAACGCCTGCCCCTTGAAGGCGATGTACCCAGTCCGGTCGCGATCCCCTCGGGATGCCGATTCCGCACCCGATGCCCGCTCGCCGCCGAAATCTGTGCGCGCGAAACGCCGCCCTTACGCGACCTCGGCCTGGGACAGTTCGCTGCCTGCCATTTTGCAGAACCCCATGCCTCTCCTGCGGCCACTCTTGACCCGCCTCCAACGTCCGGCATATAATTTTCCGGAGGTTGCGGCAACTGCCGTTACCGTCCGTTCCTATCGAAACGAGAAAGTAAGAAGATGAACGAAACGCTCCAGACCTGGCTCGGCGACCAGATCGGCATTCTGAAAGACCAGCACCTGTACAAACCGCTGGTTGTTATGGACACCCCTTCCGGAGCCCGAATTACGGTCAACGGCAAGCCGAATGTGATCAACCTCTCCAGCAACAACTACCTCGGCCTCGCCAATCACCCAAAACTCAAAGAGGCCGCGACAAAGGGCATCGAGGCGTGGGGCGCGGGCGCGGGTGCCGTGCGGCCCATCATCGGCACGATGCGCGTCCACATGGAGCTGGAAAAGAGGCTGGCGCAGTTCAAGCATGTCGAGGCGACCCTGGTTTTTCAGAGCGGTTTCACAGCAAACGCGGGGGTCATTCCGACGATCACGGATGGCGACGACGCGATCATCACGGATGAGCTCAACCACGCCAGTATTATCGACGGAGTTCGCCTTTCGAAGGCGGCGCGCAAAATCTATCGCCACAACGATATGAATGCCCTGGAAGAGGCGCTGAAGGAGACGCGAGGATCGAAGAAGCGGCTCATCATCACCGACGGCGTGTTCAGCATGGACGGCGATGTCGCGCCTCTCAAAGAGATCGTCGGCCTGGCCGAACAGTACGACGCCGCAGTCATGGTGGACGACGCACACGGTTCCGGCGTTCTCGGTGGGGGAAGAGGGACGGCCTATCATTTCGGTGTCCATGATCGAATCGACGTCCAGTTGGGCACGCTCTCGAAAGCGGTCGGCACCATGGGCGGCTATATCGCCGGCAGCGCGAAGTTGATCGACTGGCTGACGCAGCGCGCCCGTCCGTTTCTTTTTAGCACAGGTCATCCTCCCGCTACTGCCGCCGCCACGATCGCCGCTATCGATCTCATGGAGAACGATCTGTCGTTCACGGAGCGACTGTGGGAGAACACGGCGTACTGGAAAGCCGGGCTGCGGAAGCTCGGCTTCGACACCGGCATCTCGGTGACTCCCATCACGCCTGTCATGGTCGGCGATGAGGGAAAGGCCCAGGAACTGCAGCGTGCGCTGTTCGAGGAAGGTGTGCTGGCCCTTGCCATCGTCTTCCCGACGGTTGCTCGCGGGAAAGCCCGGATCCGCACTATGCCGAGCGCCATGCATGCCCGCCAGGATCTCGACGATGCCCTCGCGGCCTTCGAGAAGGTCGGCAAGAGGCTGGGCCTCATTTAGCTGCGAGTACCAAGGAGCGAGCGGATGCCCACCAACCGAAGTTCGATTCTAACGGTGATAGCCATTACTCTGAGCGCACTGCCAGCCGTCTTGGGCGTGGCGCAGCACAGAGCCAGCCCGCTGCCACAGGTGAATGCAAAGACGAAAGGGCAGTATGTCGCCGTGTTGATGTGGCACGACGTCGTGCCGTCCCACAAGGAGGTCTGGTTCGATACCACCGCCGCGGAGTTGAAGGCGCAGTTCGCGGCGATAAAGCGTCGCAAATTCAACGTTATCTCGATGGACACCCTGCTCCAGTCTCTGACTCAGGGGACGCCGCTGCCGGCGCGTCCCCTGGTGCTGACATTCGACGACAACAATCAGGGTCTGTATGACAACGCGTTCCCGCTTCTCAGTCAATATCACTATCCGGCGACGTTCTTCGTCCATACCAACTATATTGGTGTCGCGACAAGCAAAGCCCACTGCGACTGGCCGACGCTGCTGAAGATGCAGCAGAGCGGCCTCGTCCAGATTCAGGGGCACACGGGCAGTCATCCGGCGGATATGCGTCTTCTCTCCGATGCGGAAAACCGCAAAGAGTTGGATGTCTCCAAAACGCTCATCGAAAAACATACCGGGAAGCCCTGCTTCGCCTTCGCCTACCCGGAGGGCCACTTCGACGACCATGTCGCCCGTCTGACCGCCGCCGCCGGGTATCAGATCGCTTTCACGGAAGACTGGGGAAGCGCCTCTGCTTCCCGCAATCTGTTTCTGGTACACCGTTATTCGATCCACAAACGGTTTGCTCAGGCGCTGAATGACGTCGAAGCCGCCTGGAAGGGAAAATAGCGACCGACGCCCCGCAGAGAGGCGGTTCGTGCTACCGGCTCCAGATCAGCGGATTGATGACGTTGTCGTTGAGCACATCACCAACCTTTAACCCAGACAGATACTCTTCGGGCAGCACATTTTTCTTGCCGTTGAAAGTGCTGCCGTCGGGCATATAGGCGCAGGTCATGGCGCGGCGCGGCTTGTTGGTCATGTTGGCGCCTGCGCCGTGGGCGGTCAGCCCGTTGTGGAAGACGGCCGTACCGGCCGGGCAGGGACAGCCGACCGGATCGATTTCGCGCCAGAGCGGGTAGAGTTTGAACAGGTCGCTCAGATTCATGCCGATGCCCACGTTGTCGAAGGTCGCGGTGTGGTAACTACCGGGAATGTACCACATGCATCCGTTGGCGAGTGTCGCGTCGTCGAGGGCCACCCAGAGCGAGATCGATTTTCGCGAATCGAACGACCAGTAGGGAACATCCAGATGCCAGGCGGTCGGGTTGCCGAACGGGGGCTTGAACAGCGCCTGATCGTGCCAGATCCGAATACCGTCCACGCCGGCCAGCGTTCCCGCCATCTCCCCCAACCTCGCGTCGAACATCAGCTCCCGCATCCCGGCATGGCTGTCCGCCAGTTTTACGCACTGCGTGAATACCTGTGCGTAGTAGGTATCCGGATCCTCCTGGTTGTAGTAGCCGTTCTTCGTGGCCAGGCGCTCGTCTACTGCTTCCTGCGTCGTCTGCTGCCAGTGGGCCAACTCTGCGGCATCCAGAAAACCAGGAACGACCACAAAGCCGTTCTGCTGGTAATAACCGATTTCCTCGGCTGTGAGTTCTGTTCTCATCGCGTAGATCCTCCCGGCGCTGGTGTTATTGCAGGTGCAATACGCCTCTGTTCCACGTCGTTTACAACCGTTCCTCCCCCAGTTGCAGGATCATTTCCGAGTCAGGCGTACGGCAGGCTTGTATTAAAGGCACGTTAAGGAATATAATGTATGTGCTGACAGGAATAATAACCCTACGCATCGAATGACACCCTGTGCACGGAGAGCGCGTCCTGCTGTCGTGTTTCGCGCTAAAAGGCTCCGGCGATACGAAAGAAGGTCGCGTCTCATCGGAGAGGCGCGGTGGACACCGAAGGAGAACCCATGATCGTTCCTACCCGTACCCTGTTTGAACACGCCTA
>JBBQPO010000361.1:0-5067 GCA_038217285.1 Chthonomonadales bacterium | reverse complement strand
GTCTCCTGTGAGGAGATCAATGCCCGGGCGATCCCGTGGATACGCGCCCACGCGGCGGAAAAATTCTATCTTTTTCTGCACTACTGGGAGCCGCACACTCCCTATCTGCCGCCGGAACGCTATCGCACCTTCTACCCTGCGGATCGCGACCCCTTCTCACCACAGTACACTTCGTTCGAGCCGATCAAGCGCCAGCCGTTCTGGGAGATGTTTCGCGACCTCTGGTTCAACAAACTCGGCCCGGTCACGGACGCAGAGTATGTCGCCTCGCTCTATGACGCCGAAATTCGCCATGTCGATGACGGCGTCGCCGAGATACTTGCCACGCTGGAAGCGACCGGACTCGCAGAGGACACGCTCGTCGTTCTCACCGGCGATCACGGCGAAAGCATGTATCAGCACGATATTTTTTTCGATCACCACGGCCTGTACGACGATATCACGCACGTTCCGCTGATGTGCCGCCTACCAGGCAAAATCACGTCGGGACAGGCTATCCAACCGATGGTACAGCATTTCGACATCGCCCCGACACTTCTGGAGGCTGCGGGAGCCTCCATTCCGGCCGCTATGGAGGGTCGCAGTCACTGGAAGGCGCTGACAGGCAGAGAAGAGCCTGTCGGCTACGAGCGGGTGATTAGCTGTGAGGCGACCTGGCAGGCAAAATGGGCGGTGCGTACGAACGAGGCGAAATTCATTTTGGCTCGCGAACCCGACCGGCACGGAATGCCGCCTCGCGAGCTCTACCATCTGACGGCTGACCCCGGTGAGATCCTGAATGTGGCGGAGACGTATCCCGAACAGGTCGCAGAAATGGAGGCCGGCCTGGAGGCCTGGATCGCGACGGGGCTGGCCCGCGTGGGCCGTTCTGAAGACCCCTTGCGCTCTCAGGGAATCCCGCGGGGCAAACGCTGGAGCCGTTGAGCCGCCGGCCCTCTGCATCCCGTCGGGAGGGCAGCGACCTCCGCCTCCGAACGGAGAAAGCCGGAAGTTCGCTGCCTCGACAGTGGGGCTATTGGTCGCTGCCCGGTGCGCCGGAACCAGAGGAGAACGGCGATGTGCCTCCGCCTGAGCCGTCCAGTGAGGAACCGGGTGGGGTCGGGGACAGAGGGGAAGGAGACCCGGGGGAAATCATCGGTGAGATCGATGGCGAAGGGACTGTCGTCGGACTGGATGTGGGCATACGGTTGATGTCGCCCTGAGAGGGCAAGACGGGATTCGTCTCGACGGCGAGGTGGCCTGTGCGAATCTGCGCCTCGATGTCGTTGGCAAACCGAATCAGTGTTTTCCGTATGAACGCGCCATTGGAGTCGGATCGGAGCGGCACCCAGACATCGCAACTGTAGAATGTGCTGTGCAGGAGCAGACTTTTGGCGACACTCTTGGGTATGCTGGCATAGTCGGCGTAGGCGGGCTGGTTCGGAACCTGCACCCAATGAATCAGTAGAATAGTACTGTCATGGCCCTGTGCGATCTCCATGACATAGTGCGTGTGCGTTTCACCGGGCGGCCGGATCAGGAGTTTATCCCCCGTCAACAGGCGTCCATCCGTATCCATCAGATAGCTGGCCGGTGTTCGGAGCGCATTAAGCGTAGTGATGCGCGCGATGCTGACATAGACCGGAGCTTGCGTACCATACTGATAGACGCGGTTGACGGCGGGCGGGTGGTCGCGTTCGGCATCCCCGACAGGCGGGGGGCCGTCCACGCCTAGCCAGCGAAAATGATCCACATCGAAATGGTCCGGAATGACCACCATCTCCTGGCGAGACACGCGCCAGTGGTTCGCCATACGCGCTCCAAAACTGGCAAGACCGGTCAGAAGCAACAAGGCGATTATATGGAGACCCACTTTTGGTATTTTTGACATTTGATGCCTCGTAGTACGAAGAGTTCGCCCAGAGCCCCGATCAGGGGAAGAAGGTAGAGTGTGGCGGGAGCCAGGTACGTCACCAGGTCTTTATCGGCGACTCCTACCCAGGCCAGAAGGGTCAGGCGGGTCGCGAGTAGCATACCGATCCATACCGTTCCGCAGACAACCGCGAATAGTTTGGAACGGAAGCGCGCTCTGATCAGAGACAGATACCATACGGTACCGATGAGGAAGAGGAATGCGGGTGCCATGCCCGTGCGCACCTGAGACGCCCACATCTCGTAGGGCTGTGTGCCCAGGACCTTGAGCGGATTGTACTCCAGGGAAAGTTCCGCCTGTATGCCGCAGTTGAGCAGAATGTGCAGCACCAGGCTCATCATCCGCCCGTTCAGCCAGACACGGGCTATTTCCAGCCACTCCCCCGGCAGCGGCACCATCAAGAACAGAAACAACAGCGGAAACGCCGCTACCCGCAACGCCTGTGTCCCGTGTCGGTAGCCGACCAGGCCAATGACGACAAAGACGAACGCCAACGCCGTGATCGAGGGATCGTCGATCCAAATCGCAATGACGGTGAAGAGGCTTGCCAATAAGAGAGGCCAGAACAGACGTTTCGGCGGCAACGGCTTCTCTTTGAGCAGAGAGATGACCGCATTGTATTCCCGCTCCTCACGCACCCATTTTTCCGCCGACGTAAGCCGATCAATCCGGCCCGCCTGATAACGCTTCATCAGGGTGTCGAGTTCCGGTAACATGAGTCGATAACGGTTGAGCCAGAGCCATCCCACCGTAAGCGGCAGGATCGCCATCCCATAGCTCTGCAGGGAATCCGGCAGCATCCAACGGTGAAGCCAGCCTACAAATGGAACTGCGAATATCACAGCGAGCAGCAGGGTCGCAAATATAAACTCTCTGCGAACCGCGCGACTGCTCCGCAGCATTTGCAGACGATGATAGGCGAACTGCCATACAGAAGAGATGGTTGTCAGCGCCCGCGGCTTCGGCTCGACAGTTTCTCGATCCGAGGGGCGTGGGGACACTCTCGGCTTCGTAGCCCTCGCTTTCGATGCCCGGCGAGGCGCCTTTCGCGTCGGCGACGGTTGCTGTTCCGGCAAAACCTCGTTTATCGGCAGGTCGTCCGCCGTATTTATCGGCAGGTCGTCCGCCGTATTTATCGGCAGATCGTCTGCCGTTGGCTCTTCTGGTTGGGAGTTGACTGTTTCTGTAGACAACTTCGTTTTCCGTCCTACTGGTTCGCTTCATAGGGACGCCTGGTCGCGCGTCCGGTCTTGATCTTGCCGTAATCCATAATCTATGCCTGATAATACCCGGAAAATTGTGGTCTTGTCGCGCTCCATGGAAACGTACCGGCCGCTGACCGATCCGGCCGACATCTGACCGTTCCGGCGTTGCTCTTGTGCATACGTTTCTGATACAATGAGAACAGGATCTAGAATGGGAGAGGAGGGTCAGGGATGTTCGACCTGCTGATACGTGGCGGAACCGTCCTGGACGGCACAGGACAACCGGGATTTACGGCGGATGTAGGCGTCGTCGGAGAGACGATTCGCGAGATCGGAACGATTCCGGCGGAGGCGCAGGCGACAAGGACCGTAAACGCGGTGGGCATGGTCGTCGCGCCCGGCTTCATCGATATTCATACCCACGCCGACATCGCTTTGCTCGCCCGCCCCGAACATCTCCCGAAAGTGATGCAGGGTGTGACGACGGAGGTTTTCACGAACTGCGGCCTTGGCTTTGCGCCCGTCACCGAAGCGGGGCTGAACATCCAGCGCAAATATATCGCCGGACTCTTCGGCGACGCCACTGGAGAGTACACCGACCCGCAGGGCCGTAGCCAACCACGGGTAAGCTGGCGCTGGCGCAGCGTTGCGGAGTTTCTAGCGCAGTTTGAGGCTCAGGGAATAGGCGCGAATATCGCCTACCTCGTTCCTCATGGCTCTTTACGTGTCTCCGCGATGGGGATGGAGGAGCGTCCGGCCACGGAGTCGGAGCTGCAGACGATGTGCGGGCTGCTGGCGCAGGGACTGGAGGAGGGGGCGTGGGGGATGAGTACCGGGATCTGGTACGCCCCGATGCGAGCGGCGGCACGAGAGGAGCTCGTCAGGCTGTGCCATATCGCCGGTTTTTTCGCCACCCATCAGCGCGACTATGGGGACCGTATCTTCACGGCGACGGAGGAGAGCCTTGCCATCGCGCAGGAGGCGTCCGTGCCGGTACAGATTGCGCACCTCCAGATGAACGGCCCCAACAACGCCGGGCGTGCCGCAGAACTTTTGGCGGTCCTGGAGCGCGCACGGTCTCTGGGGATCGATGTGACCTGCGACACCTACCCGTATACCGCCGGCTCCACGTTTATACAGTCACTGCTGCCAGCGTGGGCGATAGAAGGCGGCCCCGACTCCATTATGCGCCGCCTCGCCGACCCGGAGACGCGCGCGCGCATCGTGGAGGATCTGTCGGCTCTGCGTGTGGACTGGAGCCGCTACACGCTCGTCGGGGCGGAGAGCGCGGCGAATCATCGGTTCGAAGGACACTCCTTCACCGAGATCGCCGTAATGCGCGGGTTGAGCGAAGCGGAGTTCGTCTGCGCCGTGTTGGAGGAGGAAGAGTTGCGTGCCTGCTTTGTGCATCACGCAGCCCATGAAGAGAATGTACGAGAGATCCTGCGCTGGCCGGGACAGATGGTCGGCAGCGATGGCCTGCATCTCCCCGGTAAGACACATCCGCGGCTCTATGGAACCTTTCCGAGGGTGCTGGGCCGCTACGTTCGCGAAGAGAAGGTTCTCTCACTGGAACAGGCGGTTCACAAAATGACGGGAATGCCCGCCGCGCGGCTCGGACTGAAACGGCGCGGTACGCTCGCTGTCGGGAACGCCGCCGACATCGTTGTATTCGATGCGGCCACGGTCTGCGACACCGCGACTTTCGACGACCCACTGCGCTACCCGACAGGCCTCCCCTACGTGTTCGTAAACGGGAATGCCGTCAAAGACGCCGATCAAGCGACCGGGGCACTCCCCGGACAAGTTCTGCGTCGGCGCTAATCGTTCGCTTGTCGGACGCACATTTACAGCTTGGGAGGCTGAAATGCGGCCAGTTCGGACAGCTTCGTGGGCGGGATGATTTTGCCTTCCGCGATCTGCTCAGACAGCTTCTTGACATTTTCCAGT
>JBBQPO010000360.1:0-5069 GCA_038217285.1 Chthonomonadales bacterium | reverse complement strand
TTGGCCCGGTCATCCGGCTCGGAGACATCGGCGGACTGGTAGAAGCGTCCCTTCCAGAATCGGGCATCGAACGAGTTCTGGATCTCTTTGCGTTTTGCATCGATCCGCGGCAGATCCGCCTCATGGCCGGTCGCCAACGCTAACTTCCGCAGTGCGCCCAAGTCGATGTAGTAGAAGCACGTTTCGATGACGCTGGTGTCCTTACTGTCCTTTCCCCAATCGAACCATGTCTTCGGGTTCCCGAATTTGTAGGTCTCCAGCAGGAAGGTTTTGGTGGCGTCGTAGACGGCTGCTACCGAATTCAGATCTCCGGTATGCAGATAGTAGAACCACAGACCATACTCCCCAAGAAATTCCAGGTGTTGCCCTGGGTAGAACGTGGGCTCCAGCTTGCGCAGCACCAGATTTTTGCACAGGACATGGGAGTTGGTGTCGAAAATATAGAAGCACTGATTCAGTTCCGGGGTGCCGTCCCCCCAGAAACCGACCCGCTCCCGGTCGGGGCAGTCGTAAAAGTGGTCTCGCATGCAGAGATAGGCGGTCCGCGCCGCCTTTTGCCATAGGATATTGAAGTCTGCATCGTTGCAGGTGAACGATCCGGCGAAAGTGGTATTATAACCCGTTTCGCGGTACTTGACCGCCTTGACGGTCACGCCCGGAGGAATGGTGTAGACAGCGCCTTCGCCACTGATCCAGTTCCGTGCTTCGTATTCGTGGACGCCGTCCAGGGTGCCGCAGGTTTCCGTAGGCGTCAGGTAGAGCACCAGGGGATTGCTGGAGTTGAATGTCAGAGTCTTGCCGGCAGACGCCTCGGCTTCGATCCAGGGCTGGAACTGAGAGTTGTGGGGCAGAGCGCATATTAGCTTCCAGGCCCTATCCTCTCGGTGGGGCAGATCCCTGGAAACACGGATGTACTCTTTGAGACCATAGTCCTTGAGGGCCATGTTTCCCTTCTTTACCGGATCGGATTGCGGTTCTGCAGCCCGACCGGAGAGGGCAACAACGGCCAGGATCACAGCGACTAGAGCCGTTCTTAAGACGATGAGAGTGCGTGCAGAATGAATGCGCATGGTCAGGTTAAAATCTCTTTGTAGTCGTAAAGAAGACAAGGACGCAGCGGAATCCGACGTGACTGGCTCCTGTATCGGCCGCGCTCTTTCCGCGGCCGCCCGGCATATAGCGGGAGCAGTACTGATCGGTGCAGAGGAACGAGCCGCCGCGCTGTACCCGCTTCGGAGACTCCGGCTCGGACGGGTCTAAGCTGCTGGGAGGGCCTTGCGGGTTTTTGCGGGGGCTGAAGCGGTAGTAGTCCGGACGATACCAGTCGGAGCACCACTCCCACACATTGCCCGCCATATCGTAGAGCCCAAAGCCGTTCGCGAGGAAAGCGCGCACCGGAGAGGTTCGTTCATAACCGTCCTCCCTGGTGTTGGCATTGGGGAAATGGCCCTGAAAGGTATTGGCCATGAACTTTCCGCCGGGTCGAAATTCCCTGCCCCAGACATAGGGCATCTGGGTCTGGCCACCGCGCGCCGAATACTCCCACTCGGCCTCGGTCGGCAGCCGCTTGCCCGCCCACGCTGCGTAGGCGAGAGCGTCCTTATAACAGACCTGAACAACGGGATGGTCTTCACGACCCTTCAAGTCGCTGTTCGGCCCCTCCGGATGCCGCCAGCAAGCACCGGGCACGTATCCCCACCACTGCGATACATCCTCCAGAGAGACGGCATTCGGAGGCGCTTTGTAGACGATTGAACCGGGAACCCGTTTGTCGGCAGGAACGCCGGGAAGATCCTCTGGACTGGGCTTATGCTCTGCAACGGTGAGGTAGCCTGTCGCCTGCACAAACCGTCCAAACTGTCTGTTGGTCACCGGCGTGGCGTCCATCCAGAAGCCGTCCAATTCGACCGTGTGAATGGGCCGCGCGTCCTCAAAGAGCGCATGGGAACTGCCCATGGAGAAACGGCCCGGCGGAATCCAGACCATCCCTTCCGGTGGGGTGCCCGGAGGAGGGACTCTTTCGACCACTGTAGGCACGACGGCTCCGTCGCCTGGCACGACGGCATTCTCAGGATCGGGCAGACGCGAGACACTCGCCTCGGCAGGCGTTGCCATGGGAGCAAGCTTCTCGCTTCTTCCTGCGTTACTATTCAGAACGCCAGCGCAGACAGCCGCTACCGCCAGCGTTGTGAGGAGCAACAGCAGAACAAGCTTGCGCGTGCGGACAGAGGACGGCGGTTCCCTTCGCATCATTCAGCTACCTCACCCTCCTATAAGTTTGCACCTACGGTGCAGTCCGAATCCCCTCTTCTCCCGAGGATGCCCTTCAGCGTTTCAAGGCCGTAACCGTGTTTCCGGCGGATCCTCGGACGGAACCTTGAGTTCGGCGCGGAGGCGAGTCAGTTCCTGTTCAAGCTCCTGCTGCACCTTTGCATACTCCGGCTTCCCGTAGACGCTCCGCAGTTCGTGGGGGTCTGTCTTCAAATCAAAGAGTTCCCAGTAGTTGAACTCCGGTTCGTAAAAGTGTACCAGCTTATAGCGGTTCGTGACAACTCCGTAGTGCCGCGCCACATTGTGCTCGGCGGGATGCTCATAGTAGTGGTAGTAGAACGCATGGCGCCAGTCCTTGGGGGGCTTGCCCTGAAGCAGAGACACTATGCTGCGTCCCTGCATCTCCGCCGGGACCGGAACGCCCGCCGCCTCCAGAAAGGTCTCCGCTACATCGAGATTCGACACGATATCGCGATTGACGCTGCTGGGCTTTACTTTGCCGGGCCACCGCACAACGAGCGGCGTGCGGAGCGACTCCTCGAAGATCCACCGCTTGTCGAACCAGCCGTGCTCGCCAAGATAGAACCCCTGATCGGAAGAGTAGACCACGATCGTGTTCTTGTCCAGACCGGTCTCCTTCAGGTAGTCGAGCAGTTTCCCCACGCTGTCGTCCACCGAAGCGACGCAGGAGAGGTAGTCGTGCATATAGCGCTGATACTTCCATTGAACGAGAGCTTTGTCCTGCAGGTGTGCAGCGCGAAACGCCTCATTGCGCGGCGCATAGTAGGCGTCCCAGACCTTGCGCTGTTCTGGGGTGAGCGCCGGCGGAGAAACCAGTTTCAAGTCTCCGTCTGTCATGGTCGAGCGGATCATCATATCCTGCGCATGTTCAGCCTTGCCGCGTCCGGTGTAGTCGTCGTAGAGGGTTTTGGGTTCGGGGAACTTTACGCCATCGTATTGGGCCAGCTTTTCGAGAGCCGGCTCCCAATCTCGATGGGGCGCTTTGTGATGGCACATCAGCAGAAAGGGCTTCAAGGGATCGCGCTTTTTAAGCCAGTCCAGGGAGAGTTCGGTGATGACGTCGGTGACATAGCCTTCCCGTGTGACGCGCACGCCGTTGCGGATCATGGGCGGGTTGTAGTATCGGCCCTGGCCCGGAAGGATATCCCAATAGTCGAATCCGGTCGGGTCGGAGACCAGATGCCACTTTCCGATCATAGCAGTCTGGTATCCGTCCTGCTGGAGGAGTTTCGGGAACGTGACTTGGGAGCCATCGAAGCGGCTGTTGGTGTTGTTGTAGAAGCCGTTGCGGTGGGAGTATTTGCCGGTGAGGATACAGGCGCGGCTTGGTCCGCACAGCGAGTCGGTGACCAGGCAGCGGTCGAACCGCATCCCCTCCCGCGCGATTCGGTCGATATTGGGAGTGTGATTAAGCCCGTAGCCATACGCACTGACGGCCTGATACGCATGATCGTCCGACAATATAAAAACTATATTGGGCCGCGACTGCGCGTCCGCCCGATGAGCGAACAGGCAGGCGAAAACAATCATCAGTGACATTTTCAATAGACGTGTCATGTTCGTCTTCTCCTCCTATCGCAACACATGAACTCCGGGCGGCGCTTCCACCGTCGTCTTAAGGCTGCCGTCGGCCTGCTTCTCATGACGTACCTTCAGCACTCCCTGGGGCAGAGGATAGCTGCCTTCGGCCCACTGCAGGTCGCCGAGATGGGGCGCGATCCGGACGGTCTTGCAGCCCGGCTCCACGATCTGAATACCCAGCACATGCTCGCTGAGCCAGGGGGTCGGGCCGGACGCCCAACCATGACACAGGCTGTGCCGAAAGCCGATGTAGCACCACGCGCCGTAGTCGCCGTGGATATCTTTCTTACCGGGGGGGACCAGTTCGTCGATCCTGCCTGCGTTCTGCATCCAGTCCAGATCGAAGTCTTCCCAGAAGGTCGTCGCGCCCATTTCGAGCATGCCGCCCCAGTACTGCCGGATGGTGTCGAGGCAGCCCTGATAGTCCCCGGCCTTCGCCCGCGCCTCCAGCACGTAGTAGCCGTAAAAGGTCGAGAGCCGTTTTGCGCCGTCCACGGCAAGGACCTCCCGGTTGAGCTTCCCAGGGTCGCCCAGTCCCGCCAGCGCCATCAGCGCGGCGGCCTGTTTGCTGTGATTGGGATCGGGGACATGCTTCTTGAGGCGGGCGACGGCATCCAGGCACTGTCTCTGCGTAGCGGCGTCTCCGAGCGCCTCGCACATCTCCGCCCCTGCCTGAAATGTCAGAATCATCAGAGCGTGCAGTCCGGCGTGGATGGCGGGCTTGTTCTCATTGGAAGGCCAGTCGAGGAAGCGGCCTTCCGGCAAGGTCTCTTCGTTGTTCGCGCCGATATGCTTCGTCAGCTCCTGCATCAGGCCGGTCAGGTAGGGCTGCTGCCGACGCAGGTAGGCGAGGTCTCCGCTCTGCCGATACCAACTGCGCTGAATCAAAGCCCACCAGAGCGAATAAGAGCTGATGCCGTTCATCCACTGCGGCAGAGGGGTCTCGGTGCGAATCAGGTCGAGGCTCTGCGGCACAATGTCCACCAGGCCGAACACCGTGCCGATGGTCATGGTTTCCGGGTGCATATCCCCGACCCAGACGAGCCGATCCCGCTTGACACCGTCCCACAGATAGTCCTGCATATTGAGGTGGACCGTGTAGGCCCCGGTCTGCCAGATGCGGTTCAGACGGTCGTCGTTGCACCGAAAGGAGCCCAGATAGGGCAGGTCGCGGTAGAGAAAGACGGCGCGTACCG
>JBBQPO010000359.1:0-5070 GCA_038217285.1 Chthonomonadales bacterium | reverse complement strand
GGCCCGGTCGATACCGTTGGCGAACAGGGTCGGCTCGACATCGTCGGCATAACCACGCCGCTTCCGCACCACCTGCTGGTAGCCCTTCACGCCGTTGAGGGCGGCGGCGAGCGGCACCGCGTTCGCCTCCCAGACCGCGATCTCCGCCTCGTAGGCGGCCTTGCGCACCGCACGATCAGGGTCTGATGCCAGCGCGCGCGCGGAGCTCATCGGCAGCACGCGCTCCTCGCCGTGCATCGGCACCGTCACCGTCAGCAGCGCCGTCAGGTTCCCGTACAGCTTCGCCCAGCCGGTGATTCCCGTCGGACTCAGATCCGCCGCAAGCCCCTCTTCGACCTCGGACATCTGATGCTGGGCCTGATAGTGCGCCTGTTGCACATTGTAGGCGTGCCGCTTCGCGACCTCGGATGCGGCCAGGAGCGCCTCCCTATCGGTGGTGCCCACCCAGGCGACATACCGGGTCGAGAGCTTGCTGAACCGGACGAAACGAGTAGTGAACTCGGACTCCCGCGACCGGGCGAGATCGTTCCGTGCGTCGGTCGCATTGAAACTCGCGATATAGGCGCTCAATACGCGTATCTGTTCCTGAAAGCTATTGAGCCGGGTCGTGATCTCCTCATAGGCCGCGACAAAGTTGGCATCGACGGTACCAACCTCCCGCCGCCGCACCTCATGCCGGTCGAACAGTTGGCTGATCTCGTCAATTCCGGCGAGTACAGCCTCGAACGCGCCGACAAACTCGGGGGACTCCAGCGACGGAAAAACCGTGGTCATGTCCCAATGCGGTAAATCTGTTAACTCCCTGCTCAAATTGCTCTCCTTAAACAGCCTCTTCTGGCACACGCACCTATAAGCGCTTCTACCCGGTCGATGGCGGCGCCTGCGTCCTCACGGTATTGTAGCCCTGTTTCGACAAGCGGCGGGGCCATTCCTGCGTTTGCTCCCCCTAACGCCTCCGTACGGCAGCAGGAAACTCCTCCTTTCTTAGAGAATAGACCTCTGTTCTGTCCGCGCACCTGTCGGCGTGGACGCTCTGTTTTGAAAGGAGCCTCGCCCACGTGAAACGGTATCACGATTCGATAGTTCGCTCTTCTAACTTCCTTCCCCTCACCCGCAGGATGTTCGGCCTGCTGGCGGCGTGCGGCCTCGCCGGCCTGCTGACCGGGTGTACCGTCGCCAAAAACCCTGGCGCAGGCGACAGCGGCGGGAACGGCACGCTCGGCGCCGTGCAGACCAATACCAACACCCTGCGCTACGCCCTCACGGCGGAGGCCACCACGCTCGATCCGGCCACCGTCGAGGACGGCACCACCATCGACCTGCTGCAGTGCATCTTCGAGGGGCTGGTGAAGTGGGACGAAAAGAACCGGATCGTGCCGGGCATGGCGGAGAAGTGGGAGGTCAGTGCAGACGGCAAGACCTATACCTTTCATCTGCGGCACGGCGTAAAGTTCCACAACGGCCGCGAGATGCACGCCGAGGACTTCAAGTATAGTTTCGACCGCGCCTGCGACCCGGCGACCAAATCTACCACCGCCGCTACCTACCTGAAGGATATCGTCGGCGTGGCGGATCGCATCGCCAACAAGCCGGGCGTGACCGAGATCAGCGGCATCAAAGTCGTCGATCCCTACACCCTGCAGATTACCATCGACTCCGCGAAACCCTACTGGCTGGGCAACATGACCTACGCCATCGGCTACGTGGTCTGCAAAGAGGAGATAGACCGCACCGGTGGAGCGCTTTCGGAGCTGTCGGCGTCCGGAACCGGGCCGTTCAAACTCGTGGAGTTCAAGAGCAACTACCGCGTGGTCCTCGCCGCCAACCCTGACTACTATGGCGGGCGTCCGAAACTCGACTTTATCGAGCGGCCCGTCCTGATCGACGCCAACCTGCGCCTCAACAACTACGAGGCCGACAAACTGGACATCGTCGATCTTTCGCCCCGCGACCTCGACCGTATCAACGCCGACCCGAAACTCAAAGCCGATCTCAAACCCTTCGCGCGCTCGGCGACCTGGTACCTTGCCCTGAACCAGGACGCCGAAGGCTCGCCTTTCAAAAAGCGCGAGGTGCGTCAGGCGTTCGCGATGGCGGTCGATAAGAACGAGATCATCCGGGTCGCGCTGAAAGGCCAGGCCGATATGGCCGTCGGTGTCGTCTCGCCCGGCATGGACAACTACGCGCCGAAGATCATACCCCTGCCCTACGACCCGGCCAAAGCGAAGGCGCTGCTGGCGCAGGCGGGCTATCCCGGCGGCAACGGCTTCCCGACGCTCACCCTCTCCTTCCGACAGGATATGCCCTGGGTCGCCGATACCTCGCAGATCGTCACCAGTCAACTAAAGGCCAACCTCGGCATCTCCGTGCAGTTGCGGCCGATGGAGTGGGGCCAGTTCCTCAAGGAGCGCACGGCCAAGACCATGGCCTTCTCGCATCTGCGCTGGAGCGCCGACTACCTCGACCCCCAGGACTTTCTCTCGGTCCTCTTGCATAGCAGCAAGAAGGTCAACGGGGCGGAAGATCATCCCGAAAACGGCGTGGGCTACAACAACCCGACGTTCGACCGGCTGTGCGATCAGGCCGATGTCGAGCCGGACGTCAAAAAGCGCATGGCCCTCTACGCGCAGGCCGAACAGATCGCCGTCGATGACGCGCCCTGGGTTCCCATCTACTATCAGCGTGACCTGGAACTGATCAAGCCCCGCGTCGGGCATCTGCGCGACTCTCTGCTGGGCCACCTGCCCCACCTAACCACCACGGTGCAGCCATAGACGTCTGACCCTTACTGCTCTGCTCTGCTTCCTGCCGCCCTGCACTCCCCTCACAGGCCGGTATCCGGCGGAGGAGCATTCCAACCTGGAGAAAGAGTCCTATGAACTGGCCTAAAATTCGTGGCGCGGTCGTGTTGCTGCTCGGAACGGCAGTGCTGGCGGGCTGTACCGTGCAGTCAAACCCGAGTGACGGTTCCTCTGGCGCCAAAACGCCGGGCAGTACGGGCGCAGGCGGTGCGGAGAAGACCCTACGC
This sequence comes from Chthonomonadales bacterium, assembly GCA_038217285.1. Taxonomy (GTDB): domain Bacteria; phylum Armatimonadota; class Chthonomonadetes; order Chthonomonadales; family Chthonomonadaceae; genus JANXLO01. The sequence continues at coordinate 2,042 of JBBQPO010000359.1, read as the reverse complement.
ATCGTGATGACGATAGAACCCTCCACGCTCGATCCGGCGAAAGTGCCCGATCTCTATACGGCGGAGCTGGTGCTGCATTCGTTCGAGGGCCTGACCCGCTACAACGATAAAAACGAGATCGAGCCCTGCCTCGCCGAGAAGTGGGACATCAGCCCGGACGGCAAGACCTATACCTTTCACCTGCGACCGGGCGTGAAGTTCCACAACGGGCGCGAGATGATCGCGGGCGATGTCAAGTACAGTTGGGAGCGGGCGCTCTCCCCGAAAACCGCGTCGCCGGTCGCCGCCAACTATCTCGACGGCATCGTCGGCCTCAAGGACGTGACAACCGGGAAGCGAACCGACCTTGAGGGCGTCAAAGTGCTCGACGCGCATACCGTCGCCGTCACGCTGGATCGGCCCCGCGCCTACTTCCCCGGCATGCTCTCGATGCCCATCGACGCGGTGATCTGCAAAGAGGCGGCTGCGAAGACAGACGAACAGATAAATGCCGACTCGTTCGTCGGAACCGGGCCCTTCGCCATGGAGAAGTACGAGCCGGGCAAGCAGATCGTCCTGAAAGCGTTTCCCGGCTACTGGGGCGGCGCGCCGAAAATAAACCGTATCGAGTTCCCCATTATCCTCAACCCGCAGACTGCCTACGACAACTTCCAGACCGGGAAGCTCGATGTCTTCGTCGATGTGGAGAATGCGCGCTATGCACAGGACCACGAGGCGGGCAAGCTGACAGGCGAATATCACCTCATAGACTACGCTTCCTTCTCGTATCTCGCCATGCAGGAGGTCAAACAGCCCGTCTTCGCGAAGCCGGCGGTGCGACAGGCGATCGGGATGGCCATCGACCGGGACCAGATTTTGAAGGTCGCTTACAAAGGTGTCGGAGAGATCGCGAATGGGGTGCTGCCTCCTGCCATGCCGTACGGAGGCAAGCCGCCGACTGTCCCCGCATTCAACCCGACCCGCGCGAAGCAACTGCTCGCCCAGGCGGGCTACGCAGAGGGTAAAGGCATCCCCGAGCTCAATCTCTCGATCATCCAGCAGCAGCCAGCCACGCTTGCTGCCGCAGAGATCATCCGCAGCAATCTGAAAGAGAACCTGGGCATCACCGTCACCATCCAGCAGTTGGAGGCCGGGCAGTTCTTCAAGGAGGAGCAGAAGCACGCGTTGGAGTTCTATTTCATCGGCTGGATCGCGGACTATCTGGACCCCCAGGACTTCCTTTCGACCCTCTTCAAATCGAAGTCGCAGATCAACCGCAGCGACTACGCCAATCCCAAATTCGACGCGCTTTGCGACCAGGCCGACGCCCTTTCCGACCCGCAGAAACGCGCCGCATTGTACGGGCAGGCGCATCAGATACTCATGGACGACATGCCGGTCGTACCCATCGTCTTCCAGAAACGTATCGTGCTCCTCCATACCAACGTGCAGGGATGGCGCTCCAGCCAGTGCTATGTTCTGCCAAACGTTATGACCACGAAGACGCCTTAACAGCCATGCTTAACTTCCTTCTTAAACGTCTCGCTCTGGCGATACCGACGCTGCTGGCGGTCTCCTTTCTGGTGTTTCTGGCGGCACGTCTGGCTCCCGCGAGCCCCATCGACATCATCGCGGGCGACAAGGCCACGCCGGAGACGAAGGCGCGTCTGGCGCACGAGTACGGCCTCGACAGGCCGTTCATGGTGCAGTATTTCGACTATGTGGGTAAGATCGTCCTGCATGGCGATCTCGGCCGGTCATTCTCACGCGACCGTCAGCCTGTCCGCGAGATGATCCGCCAGGACTTCCCCGTGACGGCGCAGTTGGCATTCGCGGCGATCCTGTTCGCGATGATGATCGGGCTGCCGGTGGGGGTCTTTGCGGCGCTCTACCACAACTCCTGGTTCGACCGGGCGGCGATGGCGGCGGTCGTCGCGCTTGTCTCCGTGCCGAGTATCGTGCTAGGGCCGCTCCTGGCGCTGGCCTTCGCCGTCAAGCTCCGCGGGCTGCCCGTCAGCGGCTGGGAGCCTATCACGGTCCTGCTGGGCGGTAAGTTCTATCTC
>JBBQPO010000358.1:0-5075 GCA_038217285.1 Chthonomonadales bacterium | reverse complement strand
ATTTATGGCACTCTGGTACAGCGAACGGGCTATACCTAACACGCCATAAATTCCTGGCAATACGTTCGCGAAATGCTTTTTGATCTCATTTGCCTTCGATGAGGCCGCACTTGAAGGTTCAATTTAGTCTAAACGTCAATCTGGAAGAGACGGAAAACGAACTGGTCTCCGAGGCGACGACGCCGGAGCAGTTTGCACTGCATCGTGTGGACGCCGAGAGGCTGCAGACGGCGATGGAAAATCTGCCGCCGGAGTATCGCGAAGTCATCGTGCTGCGGGGGCTGGAAGGACTGTCGTACAAGCAGATCGCCTGCATCATCGATGCGCCGCTCGGCACGGTCATGTCGCGCCTTTCCAGGGCGCGTGTGCGACTGCAAGCCCAACTGCGTGAAGAACAGGAAAAGAGATAGAATGCCCTGCGCTGAGATGGAGAAACGACTACAGGGGTATCTGGACGACGAACTGGATATAGCATCCGTTTTGCAGGTCGAGACGCACCTGGAGACCTGCGAGGCGTGCAGGCGGTACGTCGCAAACCAGAAGCTGCTCGACCGGACTCTGCGTACAGAGGGGCGCTACTATTCGACGCCCGCCCGTTTGGAGGAGGCTCTCCGCCGCATTCCCGAGCAGACAGCGCCGGAAGCCGACAAGAAGGTAGAAAAAAGGCCGTCCGGGGTGCGAAGGCCGCTCTTTCGGCAGGGATTCCGTCCGGCGCTTCTTGTGCCCGCGCTGACTATTCTTGCCCTTGCCGCGCTCCTGTGGTGGCGCTGGAACCCGGGGCCGCAGAGAGATGAACTGATCGCTCAGGAGGCGCTGGACAGCCATCTGCGCGCCCTGGCGACGGGGCATCTGGCGGATGTTCTTTCCAGCGATCGGCATACCGTGAAACCCTGGTTCGCCGGCAAACTCGATTACGCTCCTCCGTTGGAGGACTTCGCGGGCCAGGGGTTTGTCCTGCTCGGAGGCCGTCTGGACTATCTCAACGGGCGTCCTGTCGCCGGTCTGACCTATCAGCGGTCGAAGCACATCCTCTATCTCACGATATTGCCCTCGGCGCGTGCGGACACAGGCGACGTGCAGGAAACGCGCCAGGGCTTTGGCATCCATCACTGGATTCAGAATAGAATGGAGTACTGGCTCATCTCCGACATCAGTGCAGCCGAGTCAACCCGATTCGCCGACCTCTATCGCAGCCGTCTCTCCGCCGCCCCACACTGAGTCCACCGAAAGGTCTTAGGCAACGCCCAATAATAATCGCCTGAAGTTTTTGCCTCAGATGCGGTCAAACCTGCGTTTGAAATCCAGCGGCAATTGTTGCGCGTTGCCTTAGGCGGCCTGGAGGGTTTCGCGGAGGGCCTGGCCGGCGCGGTTGCCGCGCAGTTTTTCGAGGGCCTGCATCTCGATCTGGCGGGCGCGCTCGCGGGTCAGGTGCAGAGACTTGCCGATCTCTTCCAGGGTGTGCGGCTCGTTGCCTTCGAGGCCGAAGCGCAGGCGCAGCACGTCCTGCTCGCGCGGAGTCAGGCTGTGCAGGGCGCGCACGACCTCCTCCTGCACGGCATGGCGAAACACCCGTGCGGAGGGGCTGGCGTATTCGTCGGAGGGGATCACGTCGGCGAGGCTGCGGTCGCCCTCCTCCCCGAGCGGCGCATCGAGCGAGGCTGGCTCGACCATGCTCTGCAGCAGATCGGTCAGTTGCTCCTCGGTCATGGCGGCGGCCTGGGCAAGCTCACCGCGGCTGGGCTGGCGTCCGAGCCGCCCCTCCAGCTCGCCGCGAATGCGGGCGATGCGGGCGATGTTATCGACGACATAGGCGGGCAGACGGATGCTGCGCCCGGAGTTCGCCAGGGCCCGCAGAATGGTCTGACGGATCCAGGGGGTGGCGTAGGTGCTGAACCGGAAGCCGCGCCGCCAATTGTATTTGTCGGTCGCCCGGATCAGCCCGATGACGCCCTCCTGGATCAGGTCTTCCAGCGGTAGGCCGCGGCCCTGATAGCGCTGCGCGATCGAGTTGACCAACCGCATATTGCTGTTGACCAGTATGTCTTTCGCGCCCTGGTCGCCGTTTTCGACGCGGCGCGCCAGGATGATCTCTTGACACGGAGAGAGCAGGGCCGTCCTGCCGCCCGGCAGCAACGCCGAGTTGTCCATATCCGGCACCGACGCCACCGGAGGATTATGCGACAGCGACCGCAGCCGCAGCTCTACAGGCGAGATGCCGCGGTCCTCGGTCTGCGTTCTCAGACGCGCCGGTTCTTCGTTCGTCGGGACGAAATCGTCCATCAGACGGCGCAGTTGAAGAGTATCCATATCGATAAATTCGCCTCCCATATCGGGGGACAATGTGTCTGCGGATTGGCGTGGCTTGCGTCCACGCGGTTTGCCGGTTCCGACCGCCCCTATTTTGCTTCCGACCTTCTTCTCGCCCCGGATCGCTCGTGTGGCTCCCGCACGAAACATATCGATCCCCTTTCGCGTTCGCGCTGCTTCTCGGACGCTGGGCGCGCGCTTTCCTAATCGTATATACGGAATCCGGGTGCAAATGTTACGCCCTACCCGTTTCGACCTGTGGAAACGGTTCAGAGCAGGTGCATCATCTTGTGAGTATGGGGAATGACGCGCACATCGCGCAGGCGGCGGGCGGCGTGGGCATGGAAGGCGATCATGCGGGCGGGATCGGTGGGACGGGGCTCGTAGCCGAACGGGGTGACCGGCTGGAGGATCAGGGGAATGGCGGAATCGACGCTAGCGATGGTTTCGATCACGGAATCGAGCTCCGCCTCGGTCGTGGAGGGCGTGACGACGAACTTGCCGTAGACGTGGGTCGCCTGCGCGACGCGCAGGAACTCGCGATGGCGTTCCCATGTCTGCGCTTCGGTCAGGCCGGTCGCGCTCGGGGCTTTGAAATCCATCGAGACGTAGTCCAGCAGAGGTAGCAGACGGCGCAGATGGTCGGGCAACATACCGTTGGTCTCCAGGAAGATCTTCAGGCCGAGGGCGCGGATCTCGGGCAGCCAACTCCGTAAGAAGGCGGCATGCAGTAGCGGCTCGCCGCCGGTCACAGAGAGCGAGTGGTGCGGCTCGACGAGGTAGCCGCGCACGATGGCGGTGAGGTCGGGCGCGGAGACAGGGTTGGCGACTGTGCGGAACTGCCAGCTTCCGGGAGTCGTCTCGACACGGCAGAGGGGCGGAGATCCGGACTCTTTGAGGGTTTCCGGACTGTCGCAGTAGGTGCAGCGCAGGTTACAGCCATACGTCCGAACGAACACCTGCCGATGCCCGACCAGGATGCCCTCGCCCTGAATGGACGAAAACAACTCGACAAGACGCACCGCAGGGAGAGTGATCGGCTTCAGTTCCAGTGTTGCAAGGGTCATAAAATATTTCCAGGCGGGGGCCAACCGCGCACGATGGCATCCGCCATGCGGGCCACTCGCGCCATCTCTTTGACATCGTGGACGCGTATGATCGCGGCCCCGTTCGCAATGGAGAGCGCCACCGTCGCGGCCGTGCCTTCCCGTCGATCTTCCGGCGGCAGATCGCCCAGCACTTTGCCGATAGTCGATTTGCGCGATGTGCCGAGCAGAAGCGGATAGCACAGCGTCGTCAGTTCCCGCAGCCGCCGCAGCATCTCCAGATTCTGCGCGACGGTCTTGCCGAACCCGAAGCCCGGATCGAGAACGATGTTCTCCGGCGCAATACCTGCCGCCACGGCCGCCGCCGCACGCGCCTGCAGATGGTCCCGCACCTCCCGCACCACATCGGCATACTCCGGCTTCACGGGAAGCGCGGTCGGGAGGCCCGGCATGTGCATCAGGCAAACTGGCACTCCCAGTTTCGCGACGGTCACCGCCATGGTCGGATCAGCCCGCAGCGCGCTGATGTCGTTGACCATCGTCGCGCCCGCTTCCACGGCCTGTCGTGCCACCACAGCCTTGTAGGTATCCACCGAGATCGGTACCTCCGGCATCCGCTCCGCCACGGCGCGGATGATCGGCAGAATGCGCCGCAGTTCCTCGTCTGTATCGAGCGGTACACCGGTCGCGAACGTAGCAGGTCGCGTCGATTCGCCGCCGATATCGAGGATGTCCGCGCCCTCCGCCACCATCCGCTCCGCCTGCGCCAGCGCCTCGTGAGGCGTAAAAAAACGCCCCCCATCCGAGAACGAGTCCGGCGTCACGTTCAGCACCCCCATGACCAGCGTCCGCCGTCCCGCGCGCGCCGCCTCCAGCAGCGTTCGCAGGCGGCAGGCCGCCGCACCGGGGGGTCTACTAGTTGTAGAAAACGGCATGGCCTTCATGCGGGCACTCCGTCACCATGTCGAGCAGGAAGCCGTTCAGCATCTGATTCCCGAAAGGGCTCAGCAGAAAGCCTCGCTCCTCGACAGCGTTCTCCGCATCGCGCAGCACCTGTGTGCGAAACATCGTGTCGTCCATGGTGAGTATGAAGATCTGCTGCAACTGAAACATATCGAGGGTGTGCAGGCTCTCTCGCGCCGGGGCCGCGTAGGGGCCTGCCGGCTCCAGTTCGCAGACTTCGAGGAACTCCTGCACCGCGAGCGCGATATCGCCCTTGTGCTGACATAACAACGCTTTTTTGAAACGATAGGCGGGATTGAGCGGGTCGAGACGGATGAGGGCGCCGAGCACACGCAGTGTCGCTTCGACATCGCCACGCTGAAAATAGGCGGAGCCGAGGGCGTCGTAAGCGGGGATATGGTTGGGGTTGCGCCGCAGGACTTCCTGCGCGACGGCGAAAACCCGATCAAGGTCGGCATGCGCCCTAAAATGCGCCGTCATCTGATCCGTATGGATGGGCGGCGTAAACGTCGGAGACTCTTTTAGCATAGACACGCTCCTCAATCGGCAACGCAGTAACAGCCATGTTCTGCGCTATTGTACCTCGTTCCAGGCTGTTTGCAAACCTTTTGCATTGTTTGTAACAGTTCAGACTTGCGCGAGTGATTTTATGCAGCCTTCGGATTGGGGGTTCGCTGGCTGTCGATAAGCATCTGCCGGCAGGCAACCAGAGCATCCTTGCCTTGGACCTGCCACGTCCCGAACAGGCTAGACAGTACC
>JBBQPO010000357.1:0-5079 GCA_038217285.1 Chthonomonadales bacterium | reverse complement strand
TCTACACCCCCTGGGGGCGGGCCTCCCCCGTTTCGGGGGGGGTATTTGTCCCACCCAACCGCGGCACCCCCCCCTTACGCCGGGTAATTTGGCCCGCCGGCCCACGCTGGCGCCCCTCGCCATCGAAAAGGGCGCAGGAGTAGTCCAGCCGCTCCTTGATATTGGGCGAATAGGCCGTGCGTTCGAGTGTCGTGCCCATCTCCTCCGCCACGGACGCCAGCAGATGCCGCCACACTTCTACCTGAACAGGGTCAAAATCGGAGCGTATTTCCATACTGCCCCTGTTCGGCCCGCGCCGACAGAAACCCTGCCGACATTTCTGTTGGCCGGACGCTGTTTTGGGCGAGGCGGGAAACAATGGCGAAACCGACGGCTGCCGACCCGCGTCCTTAAGAGAAGGAACCGGACGGACGCACCGTTTTCAGATCGCTAACGGACGGACGAAAAACCCGAATGAGAAATCCGACGTAACCGTATCCGTCTATCGGCGTCTAAATTACATAGACATTACGTTGGCACTCCACACCCGAGGTCGTCCACGGTTTCATCGCTCCCCTGTTTTGTCACAACCACTATTCTGCCCAAAGACACACGCAGTCTGACCCTGCGCCGTGTCGGGCTTCAGGAAGGTCACATACGTTGCTTAAACTCAGGCGTGCAATGCTCGGTTCGCTCCTCCTCGAAGAAGGCCTCGTCAGCTCGGAACAGTTGGAGACGGCCCTGGCGGAACAACGCAAAAGCGAGAAAAGCAGGCGCATCGGAGAGATCCTTGTCGCGATGCGCTTTCTCACCGAGCCGAACCTGCTGCGCGCGCTTTCGCGCCAACTGGACTGCCCTGTCGTCGATCTCAATGTGGAGCCGCCGGATCCCGAGATACTGCACATTGTGCCGAGCGAGTTCGCCCTCCGGCACCATTTGATTCCCTTGCGGCGCAACGACGGTCAACTTGTCGTCGCCATGGCCGATCCGCTCGACATACATGGCATCGACGACCTGCGCCTGCTGACAGGCCTCGATATCGCGCCGGTGCTTGCGGCTCCCAGTGAGATCCAACGCCTGCTCGAAAAGTCCTATATGTCTCGGATGATTCAGGACGTCAAAGAGGCCGAACGCGCCTTTGAGGACGAGGACAGTCTGGACGTCGCAGACCTGCAGAAGATGGCGAAGGAAGAGCTCGTCATCCAGATGGTCAACCTCATCATCAATCAGGCCATCCAGGACCGAGCTTCCGACATCCATATCGAGCCCTTCGAGCGAGAAGTCCGAATCCGGTACCGCATCGACGGTGTGCTGCACGAACAGTCTCCCCCGCCGAAGCGCTACCACTCGGCGATCTTGAGCCGCATCAAAATTCTCTCCGACCTGAATATCGCGGAGCGACGCCTGCCGCAGGACGGTCGCATGCGTATCCGCAGTTCGGGCCGCCAGATCGACCTGCGCGTCTCCACGGTTCCGACCGTCTATGGCGAGAGCGCCGTCATGCGTATTCTCGACAAACAGACCGCCATGCGGGGCCTCACCGAGTTGGGGATGGAGCGCAGTCAGTTCCATACGTTCCGCCGCCTGATCCAGGAGCCGCACGGCATCGTTCTCGTCACCGGGCCGACAGGGTCGGGTAAGACGACGACCCTCTACGCCGCGCTCAACGAGATCTACAGCGTCGAGAAGAAGATCATCACGGTCGAAGACCCGGTCGAGTACCAGTTGAACGGCGTCAATCAGATCCAGGTGCAGCCGCAGATCGGCCTGACCTTCGCCAACGGCCTCCGCAGCATCGTGCGTCAGGATCCGGACATCATCATGGTCGGGGAGATCCGCGACCACGAAACGGTCGAGATCTCGGTGCAAGCCGCCCTGACAGGCCACCTCGTCTTCTCGACACTGCATACCAACGACGCCGCCGGCGCCGTCAGCCGCCTGCTCGATATGGGCGCAGAGCCGTTCCTGATCGCCTCTTCGCTGATCGGCGCGGTGGCCCAGCGCCTCGTTCGTATCAACTGCCCCCATTGTAAAGAGCCTTACGAGGAGACGCCGGAGGTGCTCAGGGAGATCGGGATCGACCCGGCGATGGTCAAGCGTGAGCCGCTGATGCGCGGCAAAGGCTGCGCGGAATGCCGGGGGCTCGGCTTCAAAGGCCGGGGCGGCATCTACGAACTGATCACCATCGACGAAGGAATCCGGCGCCTGATCGTAGAACGGGCCTCGGCCAACACCATCCGCTCGTACGCTCTGAAAAATCAGGGAATGGTCACCATGCTCCAGGACGGCCGCGACAAAGTGTTGCAGGGCCTCACAACCATTCAGGAAGTACTGCGCGTCTGCCAACGCGAAGACTTCGGCGCCTAGAAAAGACTATGCCAGACTTTACCTACAAAGCTCTCGATAAATCGGGTCAGACCTCCACGGGAACGATCACCGCCCGCGACAACCAGGACGCCGCCGTCAAGATTCGGGCGCTCGGCGTCTTCCCGACCCTGATTGGGGAAGGCGCCAAGGCCGTTGGCACCGGCGTTCTCGCGGAGGCGGAAGCCACCCGCGCCGGTACCCGGAAGAGTCAGCCTGATGCCGTCAAGCCGATGGCCGGGAAGAAGGTCACCCGCCTGCAGGTTCTGCTCTTCACGCGGGCGATGTCGGATCTGCTCGATGCCGGCCTGCCGATGGATCGAGCCTTTTCGGTTCTGCTCGATCAGGCCGACACCGCGCCGCTCAAACAGATGCTGAACAGCATGCAGGGCGACATCCGGGCAGGCCAGCCGCTCTCCGACGCCCTCCGGAAATTTCCGCGCGAGTTTCCAGACCTCTACTCCAACATGGTGAAGGCGGGCGAGGTGTCGGGCCAGTTGTCGGGCGTCATGACGCGCCTCGCCGAATTTCTGGAGAAGGAGCAGGTGCGCCGCAGCCAGATCATGTCGGCGCTCACCTACCCTGCGGTCCTGATCTTCGTGGCTGTCTCCGCCGTCATCTTTCTGATGACCTTCGCCATTCCGCGTTTGGCCCCGGTCTTCAAGGACATGGGCGCAGATCTGCCCCTGCCGACCACGATTTTGATGGGCGTCTCCGGATTCATCGGCAAGTTCTGGTGGCTGATCCTCCTCGGGATTATTGCCGGGGTCGGAACCTTTCGTACCTGGGTCGGCACCCGCGCCGGGCGCTACTCGTTCGACAGCATGCGGCTCAACCTGCCTCCGTTCGGCGCGCTCGTTCAGAAGATCGTCGCAGCCCGACTGGTTCGCACCCTTGGCACTCTGCTCGGCGGTGGCGTGCCGATCCTGGAAGCCATGGACATTTCGGCGTCCGCCGTCGGCAATATGGTGGCTACCGAGGCCATTCTCACCGTGCGTGGGGCTGTACGGCAGGGCGAAACCCTGCATGAGGCGATGGACAAGGCCGGAAACTTCCTGCCCGTCGTCACGCATATGACGGCCGTTGGTGAAGAGACAGGCCGCCTGCCGCAGATGCTCATACGTACCGCCGAAACACTCGACTTCGAGGTGGACAGCGCCCTGCGCCGCCTAACCAGTCTGGTCGAACCCATCGTCGTTCTCTTTATGGGAGTCTTTATCGGGTTTATCGTTCTCTCGATCCTGCTGCCCATTTTCCAGATCAGTTCGCTCGTGAAATGAAAGGAGCCTTCTCTATGAACACACTATCAATGCCGCGCCGTCGCGCCCGGGGTGGTTTTACCCTGATCGAGCTCGTCGTCGTCATCGTCATCCTGGCGATCCTCGCCGCCGTCATCGTGCCGCGCTTCTTCGGACGCACCGAGGACGCCAAAATCTCCAACGCCATCACCACCATCAAAACTCTGGATGGTCTCATCGACATGTACAGCGCGGATACCACGAGCTTTCCGCCTAGCCTGGATGCGCTCATCAATAACCCGCAGGTCAAAGGCTGGAACGGGCCATACCTCAAGAACCAGGCCAGTATTCCTCTGGATCCCTGGGGACATCCCTACGCGTATAAGCAGCCCGGTGACGCTGGCCGCGACTACGAGATCGTGTCCGCTGGACCGGACGGACAAAATAAGTCTATTCAGAGTTGGAATCTGACAGGAGGGAAGTAGCCTCCATGTGCTTTCACCTGCGCCGTGCCTTTACACTCATCGAGCTTATGGTGGTGATCCTGTTGATCGCCGTCATGGCGAGCATCGTGGTTCCCGCGTACAGCCGCTTCTACGCCAAATCACAGTTCGAGAACACGGCACGGCAGGTGCAGGACATCTTCGCATTCGCCCGCGAACAGGCAATCGTCCGAGACACAACCGTCACGGTCACCTACGACCCGCAAAACCATGCCTTCCTTGCACAGGCAGCCCCACCGGAGCCGCAGACCGATCTGCCGGTCGCACTCTCGGCCACGGATAGCCCGAACGGTGGCATGACAGCGGGCGGCGAAAGTCAAAAGTCCTATCAGATGGATCCGGACGTCAGCATCGGCGCCTTCTCCGTCAGCAGTAATCCGAACAGTGGGACGGATGCGGGCGGTTCAGGCAGCGGTAACAAGCTCCATTTCCTGAGCGACGGCACGGTCGAGAGCGCGACCCTCACGATAACGAGCGCCGATGGCAACAGAGCGCAGTTTCAACTCCGGCCCGCAACCGGGCGACTGTCTCGGATGGACACCAACGTACAGCCATGAAATGCAACCCACACGGATGCCGACGCCGACCTGGCTTCACCCTCATCGAGATGATTATCGCCGCCACCCTGCTCGTCGTCGGTGTGGCTGGAGCGATAGGCGCTATTGGAGCCTCGACGCGCACGGCTTCGCGTGCGAGCCAGATACAGACGGCCGCGTTGCTGGCACAGCGCCAGATCGCGGAGGCCGCGACACAACCCGATTCGCTCTCCGGCGGCGATCAGGAGGGCAGTTTTGAAGATCCCTATTCGAACTATCACTGGAAGCAGTCGGCGGAGGCCACGGACTACCAGAACCTGTTCAAAGTCACGGTGACGGTGACCTGGGGCGGAGGCCCCACTCCGAACCAGCGCTCGGTGACGACCTTTCTCCGCAGCGACCAGAACACCATCACGCAACAGAGCCAGCAGAACTACCAGGCCTATCAGAACAGTCAGG
>JBBQPO010000356.1:0-5119 GCA_038217285.1 Chthonomonadales bacterium | reverse complement strand
TATCCCGCGTTGCTCGCTAGTCTGCTCAGAAGAGGTTTCCGATGGTGTTCAAATTCAAACGGAATCGGTGTTCAAATTCAAACGGAATCAGTGTTCATTTTGAAACGGAATCGCCGTTCATTTTGAACGCGATTTTGCACGGAGTGATCAACTGCACGATGAGAGGCGGACCGGCGCGCGTCACGATGGCGTTGCCGAGGGCCAGATTGATCGCCGCCGTGAAGCCTTTGCCTGCTACATTAAACGGATGCTGAGGTGTGGTCGTCAGAGTTTCGACCACCTTGCCCGTCGCCCTGTCGGCGAGAGCCAGCACCAACAGCGTTTGCGTGGTGCGCACCTTTGTCGCTACGACACGCTTGAACTCCGTCTGCCCGGTTTCGGGATTGCGGGTAACGACCAAGTTCCCGGTCTGTATCTGTTCGATCAGCTTTGTAGTAACTGGCAGACCTGACAAGGGAGGATTTACCCCCTCAGGACTTGCGATGTCTTTGTTAGCGACAAGCCCGCCTCTTTCCTCTGTCGCCGGTACCTGCACGGTAGTACCGGCAATAAAGCACGGAGAAGACGTTGGTTTGGCTTTAAAACCAGCTAAAAAGGCCTCGTAATCGGGATGCATCGAGAGAATGGAGGCGATCCCGAGATAATTGTGCATATCCTCGTAGCCGCTCCATCCCCTGTTGCCCATTTGAAGATTGTACTTAAACTGATTCATGTGGCCAAATGTGTTTGCGAGCCCATACCCAGGGATGAGAGGAGAAAGTTCATCCCATATTGCCATTCCGGCTCCCTTCCAGTCATCTGAGCTCCATCCAAGGAAGTAATCCAATCCGGAAGGATCGTTGCGGTTGACCGGGTTGTTGCGGGTGTAGGCGTAGACGTTGACGCCGCCTTCGTAGCCGATGGGGTCGCGGGTAAGGAAGCGACCGGTGTCGGGGTTGTAGTAACGATGGGTCAGCAGGATCAGGCCCATCTGGCCCGGACCCCGAGACACGATGTCCGTGTAAGCGCCCCACTGACCGCCCCATCCTCCCATTCCCTCGAGACCGGTCCAGAGGGGCCAGTTGGGAAGGTCGTGATAAATCCAGTCCCCGATAAGCTGACCGAACGCGTCGTAGCAGGTCACGTCCAAAAACGTGTCCGAGACCGGTGCATGGCTCACGACATTGCCCTGAGGATCGAAGAAATAAAACAGCGTTAGGTTCCCATGGGGATCACTGTAATTCACCTCTTCAAGCCCGCTTGCTCCCCACCCATAGGTCTGTACGAACGGAGGGCGAGGATCCGTGCTCGGCGTCACCTCGAAGGCCAGACGATCCCCATCGTAGAAGAAATAGGTGGCCGGCCCGTTCCCCGCCTTCTTCCACGCCCGCAAGCCATCAGGGCGATAGCCCATGCGCAGGTGGCGACCGTTGGCATTGTCGTCGTAAGCCGTCAGATGGCCTTCATCGTCGTACTGAAGGTTGACGCCTTCTTCCAGGGTGGGGTTGCCATCGGCGTCGTAGGCATAGGCTCCGCCGTTGTTGGCGTCGCTGACGATCTGGTTGTCAGCGTTGCTGCTCTGGGCCACGCCGCGCAGCAGAGTTAGGTTGTCGGCAGCATCGGAGGCGGACGCGTAGTCGTAGTTCGCCATAATATTCGGGCCGCCAGCGATCTGGGTCAGATTCCGTCGGCTCAGCTCCCGCGTCAAGCGATCCTGGCTGTCGTAGGTATAGGTGACCGTTCCGCTGGTGAGGGGACCGTTCCGGTCGAGAGGCGGCACAGTGACAGTCATTTGCAGGAGATTACCCGCGCCGTCGTAGCGCAGAGCGCTATAGTCGGAGATCACGTTCTGCCGCACGTCGAAGTTGGTCAGACCCACCAACTGACTGAGCGCATTGTACTGGTAGGTCGTCTCCCCAGCGCCGCTGCTCTTATGAATCAGATGCCCGAGCGCATCGTAATCGTAGTGATAAGCGCTGTGTTGCCACGCATTCCCCACGTCGGTCAGCCGCCCGCACAAATCGTAGGTATAGGACACTCCATTCCCATAAACGTCGAAATTCATGGTGGCCCGCGAGCCATCGGCGTAATAGCCGTAGGAGATGGTGACCGGCAGCACGTTCGGGGTTGCATACGTCGTGGTAGCCGCCACAATGTTGCCGACCACATCGTAGGTGTAGTCGAGCGTGGTGAATCCGTCGCTGACCTGGGTCGTTCGCCCAATAATATCGTAGGTGAACTGCTCCAGGCGACCGTCGGCATGCTGCAAGGACTGGAGCAACGGATCGTTGGGGATAAGGTTCGCCTGCGTGCTCTGGCCGCGGGCGTTCGTAAAGGTTTTCACGTTGCCGTCCACATCGAACTGGCTGTGGACGCTGGTGCCGGAAGGATAGGTGAGTTGGGTCAGATTCCCGACTGCATCGTAGGTATGTGCGAAGCCGTTTCCATTGCCATCCTTGAGGCTGGTGAGGCGCTGCTGGGCATCGTATTTGTAACTGGCCTGCTCGACGTTTCCGGTCTGGGCCAGCGCCTCCCCTTCCTTACCGGTCGTCTGCGCGGCACGGTGCACCGCCGCGCCGCTCTCGTCATAGGCGGTCGTCGCGATGGCGGGTCCGCCCAGATACTGGTAGGCGATATCGACATGGGGACGGCCGGTTCCCGTCTGGCCCGTGGCCGGAGAGAGCGTCGAGACAAGTTGGTCGGCGATGTTGTAGACGGCATCGACCCGATTGCCCAGCGCATCGATGACCGCCGTACGGTTGCCCCGCACATCGTACCGATAGTGCGTGACCGCGCCAGAGGGATCGGTGACCGTCAGGGGCTGTCCCAGCGTTTCCGACTGCCGGGTTCCATCGAGCGGATCATAGACATAGTCGTAGCGATAGGCGACCAGTTGCCCCGTCGTATTCGGACCCGGCTTCGTGATCGTCGAGATATTCCCCAGAGCCGTATAGTAGTAAGTCGTCGTGCAGTTCATGGCCGCTCCAGCGCCTCCTGACGGACTGGGAACGGTCACGGTCTGGACGAGACCGTTGGGATAGTACGTATAAGAGACGTTACCCGGCATGCCACCTTGATTAACGCTGCTCAACATGCCCAGCGGAAAGGCCGAGTAGACGTAATTGTAAAACGTCATTGCCGTGCCGCCGTTACACGCTACGCCTGTTGTCAGGGTGTTGCCGTACTGGTCGTAGGTCGCGGAGATTACCTGGGGATGCGCCGCGCTTTTGCTGGTGTATTTCGTCGGGCAGTAGGGATTGGCCGGATCTTCATAGAGGACCTGATTGCTGGCGTTGTTGGCGTCCGTATAGCCGGTTGCGTTGTTCAGCGATCCGCTCGCCTGCGTCCAGTGGTCTACCAGGCTCCCGTTCGGAGAGTAGACCTGGACCTGCGCGCCGCCCTCATACGTATAGAGACGGCGATTTCCGTTGGCGTCCACCATCGTGGCGACGCGCCCGTCCGGGTAGTAGGTGATAGGGTGCGTGAGCATCGGCACCGCGCCGCCCTGCGTGGGGACGGTCGTCGGATCGGGAGCGCCGACCGAGCTGAGCAGCGGCCAGCCGTTGACAGGCGTATAGTCGTACTGCCACTGCAGCGCACTCGAATTGAGCCGCGAAACGCCTACCAGACAGGTTCCACCCGCCGCCTGAGCGAACGTAAAGTTGACCGTTCTGCCGAAGGGTTCGGTGATGCTCGCCAGATATCCCCCGCTGTATTGGAAGCTCAAGAGGATCTTTGCCGGGCTGGAGTCGTCTGTCGCTTTTACGAGGCGCCCCGCTTCATCGTAGACGATATAGACGCTGTGTCCGACCGGATTGGAGAGACGGGTCAACAGGTAGTTGTCGGAAGTACGCGGATCGGGCGTAAACGTCCAGGAGGTGTGGTCCTTGTACGTGATGGTCAGGCTCAGCCACCGGCCCGTGGTGGAGGGCGACGGTATCCCGTGCACGAGGTAGGGAGTGCCCATAGATCCGAGCGGGTAGAGGGTGCCGGTCGGGACGTTGTTCTCCCCCAGCTCCGGACCCCACTGCTCTTTCGCGCCGTTGGGATAGGTCAGGGTGAGGGGAATCCAGGCTCCTTGTGCGCCCTGCACACGGATGTCGTAGTTGTGCGTCCAGCCGGGCGAGAGACCGGGCGAGGCATACCCGTTCGCGGCCAGCACGCTGCGATAGAGCCGACTGAAACCCGCAGAAGGTCCGATGGGATTGCGCCCTGCGATGTCGGGGCCGGGCGTGTTCTCTTCCACGCCGGAAGCGAGGTTGACGCTGTCGGAGGAGGAGGGCCCGCCGCCCGAAGGGCTGCTGTCGGTCGGAATGACATTCAGCGCCCATAGCGGTGCGGGAACATCGTTCAGGAAGCTGGAGGTCAGGAGAAGCGTGGGATGCCCATCGGCCGCCTCCTTGCTGTTGACGCCGAGGCGCTGACCGTCCGGAGCATCGTTGAGAATTTGGAAGGTGATCTGTTTGCCCAGGTGACCGACGACGTACCCCGTCACATCGAAAGCCGCGATTCCGCCGCTCAGAGGCACATCCTGGGTCGTCAGCAGCCTGCCCCCACTGCCGACGTGGGCGCGGTCGAGGCTTGGCGCATTGAACCAGAGGATCCCCGCCTCGGTCCAGGTCGTATCGGCCACCCCATAAACGCGTACACGGGCCATGCCGTTCGCAGGCGCAGAAAGGCCGTTGACCGTAAGCTTCAGCGTGGCCGAGGTGGGGGCGATTCGGGTGTTCGTCAGGTCGAATTTGAGATAGGTGACGGCTGTGGTGTCGGTGCCGCTGTTCGCATCGGTTTCCGTGATAAGCGCGGGCTGTTGGCCGTAGTTCCTGCTGGAGTTCGCTCCGGCAAGAACGGACGCATCCGCGAGGATTCCGGGAGAGGTCGTGAACCCTGGCAGCACCGTCAGGGTCGCCTGCTTCGAGACGCCGTTCAGGGTGCCCGTAATAGTGCTGGTGACGGTGTTGATAACCGGATTGGTCGCTGCGATGAAAGAAGCGCCGTTCGTGTCAAACGCCGTGTAAAAGTGAGCCATTTTACGCCGTAAAGAATTGAGCCACCCTCGCCCGGTAATCAACACTCAGGGCCGTTCTTCCGCCATGCTATTGGCTGGAGGAAGCCCACATGATTACCTCGGAGAAGTGGA
>JBBQPO010000355.1:0-5158 GCA_038217285.1 Chthonomonadales bacterium | reverse complement strand
TCCGCCACGATGGTCTTCCGGTCGCAGCTTTACCAACCGCATCAGCGGCCCGCTCACACCGGGAATCTCATAGTGTTTCGCCAGTTCTTCGTTCAGATAGGTATAGTCCGCGTCGAGCAGATCTAACACAGACTTGTCCTCTTCGCGCAGTTTGTCGAAGAAGGTGGCAGTCTCACGGTACATCGTCTCTTTGAGGTCGCCATTGAACGTCGGAAAGAAATCGGTGCTGGGGCGCGCCTGCGGCAGACGGCGTATCTGCAGCCACTGGGCCGCGAAATTCTCGGTCAGGGCGTGGGCCTTCGGGTCGGCCAGCATCCGTTTGACCTGCGCCTGGAGCACGGTTGGGTCCGACAACTGATTCTGTGCGGCCAAGTCGAACAGGGTGGCGTCCGGCATACTCGACCAGAGGAAATAGGAGAGCCGCGACGCCAGCGCGTAGTCGCCGACACGCACCAGGCCGTTCGCTGCGCCTCCGATGTTCGGCTCCACACGAAACAGGAACCAGGGCGAGACCAGCACTGCTTTCAGCGCAGGCCGCATCGCTTCTTCGAATGGGAGGTTCCGCGCAGCCCCGCGGTCGTAAAGCTTCAGCAACGCCTCCAACTCGGTTTCCGACACGGGCCGTCGCCAGGCGCGCTCGACAAAAGGCGCGAGATTCCCCCACGCCGCCTGACGCGGCGAAGTCCCGTTACCGGGTTTGACCTCGAAGAGAGCATCGTGCGCCATCTGCGCCTTGTTGCGGTCGTCCCCGGCGTCCGCAACTTTGCCGTTGGGCCCGGCCGTCAATCGCTCCAGGATCTTGTCCGCTGCCGCTATATATTTTTCCATTAGGGTCGGTGCGATGTCCATGGCAGTCGCCACGTTGTCGAATCCCAACGGGACGGACTCTTCGGGAATACCGACCGCGTTCTGGCTGTTGAAATCGATGCCGATCAAATCGTGCAGCGTCCGGTCGTACTCGTAGCGGGTGAGACGGCGCAGAGTCGGAAGTTCAGAATCTCCCGCATGCGCGACCGCTGACTCCGAAGAGGCGGCAGATTTAGGAGTCCCCTTCTCCGCTTTCGCTCCCGCCTTGGGAGGCACCGTCGGGGACGGCATCGCCAAACAGAAGGCGCCCAGGCTCAGAGCAGAAAGCGTCCACATCACTTTTACAACGGGCAGGTTCATGCTAAATCATACCACATACGACAGTTCGCCACGGCCCCGAATGTAAAGTACGATTCCGAATGCCTTCTACACGCTCATCACGAGGTCGTGAAGGCATTGACGTAGATGTCGGCGTTCTTGCGTCTGCCGGTTACCGGCATTTTGTAGCAGTGATCGTGCGGCCTGACGATGCCGCTCGTTCGATCCGTTTTCATGAACTGCCCGGCCGTCTGAGGAGACTCCCGCCAGGAGGTTAAGTTGACATGATCGGCCAGGCTCTTCTGGCAGTAGAGCGTATGGTCGAATTCGGCTGTCTGGTGGACCTTGCCGTCATGAATATGGACGGTGGGGAAGAAGAGTCGACTCGGATCCCGGCGCGGGAACTCGAACGCCATGGGATGAACGGTATGCGCTCCGGCTTTCAGCTTGAAGACAGCGAAGCCATAGTCATGGTAGATCGGCAGATTCGCCCATGTGCTGGCAGGAAGCCGGAAGCGCGGATCCAGACGACGGAAATCCTGTTCGCTCGGTACGAAGGAGGCCTCATAGCTACCGACCTGCTGCACCAGAAGTTTTGGCTGAACAGACATAGAACCGCTGGCCGGTTCATTTTGGCCCTTGGTGGCTTCGCCCACCACCGGAAAGCCGGCTTCCATGTCGTCGAAGAAGTCTGCATACGGTTTCAAGTTCACGAAGCGAACGGCATTTTCAGGGGATTTCGGCGGCGTTGGGATCGGGAGGATCATCGCGACATCCGCTGGACTGTCGAGCGCCATGCTGTAGACGATGAACTCATGGCCGTGGGAGCCAGATCGTACGAAGATCTTTGTTTCCGTGACAGATTTGATCTTGATTGAAAAACAACACATGGCTTTCTCCCTTACTCCTTCATATCTACGATATATGTGAAGGTCGGTTTCGAGGTCGCGGGAACGTGAATCTTCCACTGGGCGAGTTCCGCATTGAGGGTTTCGTGCTTCTGGGGTTCCTGAACGATTTTCCAGCCACCGCTGAAGTTCTGCACGATACGAATGTCCACATCGGTCGGTTTCTCATTGTGCAGGGTAATCTCGACCGTTTTGCGAATGGTGTGTTTGTTGATCCGTTGGGACTTCAGGGTGCGTGCCTCCGTGAACAGGTCGAAGGCGCGGGCGAGGGTGAGATTGACGCGTTCGCCGGTCGGCGTGTCGGTGATGTTGGCGGCTCCGATATAGCGGACGGTTCCCGCCGCATCCGGCTCGTAGAGGCGTACGGCTCCAGCGGGCAACGGCGCGCCCAGACCGTCCTTTTCGACATTGGTGAACTTCATTGCCACCGCAACTTCGGCACGTTGTTTCGGTCCCGCGCCGTTGTTCCAGGCGTTGTAGTCCCATCCGGAGAGCGGGGGCATCGCAGCGCTGTAGTCCTTGACCACGGGAACATCCTTGCCGGAGAGCATCAGCAGTCGGTTCATCTGCTCCTGCACCACCGTCGTTGGTTTGCTGATACTATAAGCATGGAAATCGCCCACCGACTGTGGCTGAACGCTTGTCAGGCTCTGTGAGCGGAGGCTATAGTGGGCTGCTTTTGCCTTCTCCTGATATCCACTGAACGACCCACCCACCCCGGTAATACCTTCGGAACGGTTTTCTGCGGCGACGACGGCGCGGTTCGGCGCGCCTGCGACCAGCGTCACTTTGGCGTTGGGATAGTCCGCTCCCGTCCGATTCGTCACTGTGGCCCAGCACTCCAACGCGAGCTTGTCCTGTTTTGGATCGATGGTCGCGACGTAGTCGGCTGTCCACGACAGGCCGCGGGTGAGATACCCGACGTTCAGGGTGGCGTTCTGCGCGGCGGGACTGTCGGCCTGTACGGAGAGCTGGGGAATGGTCACGATGTCAGCGTCGGTCGGAGCGACGATGGTGCCAGCGGGATTGATGTAGAACTTGTTGTCGGACTGCAGCACCGTCTCGCCGTTGCCGCCGACCATGAGCGTGCCTTTTTGCCGCTCCGCCTCATGGCCGTCGTTGCCGTAGCGCACCACCTCGACGGAGCGCCCCAGATATCGTTTCAGCAGGTTCTCGCCGTTGCCCACGCCCAGATCGTAGGACTGTGCGACGAGCTGCGGCATCCCGTTGTTCGCCCCCTGCCAGTCCAGCAGCACCGACTGTGGATCGAGCAGCTTGCTCACATCGTGCAGATGCAGGCGGTTTGTGCCCGGCGTCATCTGTTGGGGACGGGCCTCATGCACCATCGCGAAGTCTTCGCTGTAGACCGTCAGCTCCACGCCCTGCCTCGCGGTCTGCGCTGCTGGGTTCGGGTCGGCCTGCGCTCGCCCCCTGCTCAACAGCCACCATCCACTCCCCGCCAGCACCGCGAACGCCGTCGCAATCAAAACACGTTTCTGTCTCTGCATGGTTCTTGTGTCTCCTTCGCCCACCCTGGGTGGGTGATTTGAGAGGTTAGTTCCGGTCGGCAGAGAAAAGGTTCATCGCGGCGGAGAAGAGATGCGAAAGAAAACCCGTCCTTCTCGAATCCGCATTCTTCCTTGATTCTTAACTGGCTTGATTCTTACTGGGTGTGGGGAAGGGTGAAGGTGAACGTGGATCCGTGACTGTAATCGCTTTTGACGGTGACCTGACCGCCATGCGCCTCGACGATGTGCTTGACGATCGAGAGGCCCAGTCCGGTGCCGCCCGACTGGCGGGAGCGCGCTTTGTCCACCCGATAGAAGCGCTCGAAGATCCGCGGCAGATCCTGAGCCATGATGCCGATACCGGTGTCCGAGACATGGACCGCCACCTGTTTGTCCAGGTTTTCCGCCGTGACGCGGGCCTTGCCGCCTGTCGGGGTATATTTCAGGGCGTTGTCGATCAGATTCACGATGACCTGTTCGATCTGATCGTGATTGGCGAAAACTTCCAGGTCGGCGGGCAGCTCCGCGCGCAGGTCGATACCTGCCTTTTCGGCCTGCGGCTGGAAGCGTGTCACGGCCTCCTGAATCATGCTGGAGAGCAGGAAGTGCGCCTTTTCCGGCTGGCGTGATTCCGCCTGAGACAGGATGAGCAGGTCTTCGGAGATCCGGGTCAGGCGCTGCGCCTCGTTGTTGATGGTGGCGAGGAAGTGGTAAGCGACCGAGGGGTCCTGGAGCGCGCCGTCCTGAAGGGTTTCGGTCATCGCGCGGATCGAAGCCAGAGGGGTACGGAGTTCGTGCGAGACGTTGGCGACGAAATCGCGGCGGATGGTTTCCAGACGCCGCAGCTCCGTCACATCGTCCGCGACCAGCACGAGACGGGAAGCGTCGGGGTCGTCGCCTGCGACCGGCGCGATCGCTACCCGCAGGATCACGCCTCCCGCGCCCGGCAGACGGATCTCGCTGCGGCAGAGCGAACGCGCCGTCCGGGCCTCCTGGGCCAGATCAGACAACTCCGCCGAGTGAGTCGCCTGCAGCAGCGTTTTACCGATCACCCGGTTCAACGAATTGGCGAAGAGCGGGCGGGCCGCGAGGTTGGCCCGCACGATGACATCGTCGCCATTCAAGATGAGAATGCCGGCCTCGCAACAGTCCACCAGGGTATCATACTCTTCCCGCAATGCTGTCAGCAGGTTTTCCATAATAGGTCCGTTCAGAGTTCGGCGCGGAACTTGTAGCCGACGCCGCGCACGGTCAGCAGGCGCTCCGGACGGGAGGCATTGACTTCGATTTTCTCGCGCAGCCAGCGGATATGCACGTCTACAGTGCGGTCTTCCACATAGGCGTCCGCGCCCCAGACACGGTCCAGGAGCGACTGACGCGAAAAAACCTGGCCGGGGTGCGTCGCCATAAATCGCAGCAGGTCGAACTCCTTAGGCGAAAGTTCAATACGTTTGTCGCCTAGAGTCACCTCATAACGGTTGGGGTCGACGGTCAGATTACCGGCTTTGACGACCGTCTCGGTCGAGATGGCGCCCACATGCGTACGGCGCAGGACCGTCTTGACCCGCGCCATCAACTCACGCATACTGAACGGCTTGGTGATGTAGTCGTCCGCGC
>JBBQPO010000354.1:0-5165 GCA_038217285.1 Chthonomonadales bacterium | reverse complement strand
GTATTCGAGTCTGGAAGTACGACGAGAGGCCGAGGCCTATCTGGATCAGTCCCTCCGACAGATCGGGCCGCAACACATCGAAGCGCTGTTGAAGGAAGCGATCCGCTCCCTGGAACGTCGCCCGCTCGGCAACGGAACCTGGGGCCTGGCGGTCGCCGTCTATGCGATGCGGGTGCTGGAAGATTTCCGCCATGTGCTGCCTCAGTCCCTGCTGACGCAGTGCATTCTGCTCTCACAGCCGGACTATGACAGCTTTGCCGCAAGCCGGTCTGTCTTTCCGTTTACGGCGTTTACCGATTGTCGCGTCGCCCGTCCGGAGACCGTCAACGACTTCTATGTCGGCAGTTCGGTGGCAGCAGTTCGGCGTGTCGCGACGGATATTCTCGTCGGCCAGGAAGGCCGACAGGCGTTCACTTTCCTCGGGGAGGCTCTCGCGCACTCCAACCCCCAGGTGCAATACGCCGCTCTGTACGGCCTCTGTCGTCTGCGGGACGAACGCGCTCTGCCGCTCTTTCAGCGCATCGCCTCGAACCGGAAACACCCGCTCGCGCACGATGCCCAGCGGGCTATCGAGCTTTTCGGCACAAAACTTCCGGACATCCTCACGCTTGTCCGCGGCTCGCAGATCTCCTCGCCCCCCGACGAGTTGCTGCGTCCGGCCACCCATTCCGAGGAAAAGGCTCCCGAAACCCTGCTCCGCCCTTCTTCCGCCGCCACTCCGCCCGCTCCCTGACGCCACGCCTCGATCCAACCTAGAACCGGTCTGTTTCCACCTGGAGACGGATCTGACGCAGAATGCGGGCGACCCGGTCGCAGTCGGCCTCACTGCCGGTGTAGGCGATGGCACGCCCCTGGGTATGCGCTTCCAGCACGATGCGTATACACCGTTCAAGCTCGTAGCTGGTCGCGCGCTGAGTCTGTTCTACCACCTCTTCCAGGTCGTGAACATCGTCGTTGTAGAGGATCACGACATAGGGATCGTCCACGTCGTTGTCCAGTTCTTCGTCCCAGACGGGGCGCAGGCGTTCTTCCTGCGCCGGATCCATCAGTTCCAAACCTTCCGACATTGCGTCGCTCCCTTCCTTTCTGAACCGTTTACGTCGTATCTGCTTCTAAAGGTAGTATAGTCCGACGTCTCGGTCGGTGTCAAGTTTCTGGGAAACCGCAACAAGGACTGTTCCGTAGTATCGAACAGAGCGACCCGAACGCATCGCGTCGTGTGCTCTGACTGCCGTTCCTCTTCAAGGAGTCTTCCGCAATGATGCCTGACGTCTGGTTCCGTGCCGCCCGTCGCCCGCGCGTCGCCTTCACTCTTATCGAGCTGCTTGTCGTGATCGCTATCATCGCTATTCTGGCTGCAATCCTCTTTCCTGTCTTCTCTCGCGCTCGGGAAGCCGCCCGTAAGACCGCCTGCTTGAGCAATATGCGGCAGTTGGGGCTGGCCTTTCAGGCCTATACGCAGGATTATGACGAGGCTCTGCCCAACTCTACCGATGGTACGCCCGGAACTGGCGTACTCGGCGCCTGGAACTTTTACAAGGTCTTCCCTACCAATACCAATCCCGGCTCTTACGACGTGACTCAGGGCGGCCTCTATCCCTATGTCAAGAACAAGCAGATCTATATCTGCCCGTCTGACTCGCAGGGCCGCCAGTCGGGAAACTCGTATGCCGCCAACTCCTGTGCCTTCCAGGGCAGCGCCATCGGCTTTGAGGCGGGTAAGCCACTCGCCGCCTTCGAGGCACCTGCGTCGTTCATGCTGCTGGGGGAAGAGGCTTCGCCACAATATGGAAATACCGACCAGTTTGGAGATGCCGAACTGGCGGCCGTCTCCACCGACGACGGCTACATGCTCTACAACTTGAACGTTTTCACGACCCGCCATTCGCAGGGGTCGAATCTGACGTTCGTAGATGGGCACTCCAAATGGTTTCGCCCGGAAAAGATCGCCGCCGACAATCTCCAGACTGGGGGCATCGGCGGCTCCAAATGTCCCTGAAGCCGGCACCGCGTCGGTTCTTCCAGGGAACACCACCACATGGTCTCTGGACCGAAGAGGAGAACCGATATGCAGCCCGACATCATCATTCCGCCGAGAACCCAGCCTGAAGGCGACGGCTCGTCCGTCCTAACCTCCGATGCGCTAAGTCGTCGGGAGTTTTTCACGACCGTCGGCAAGACGCTCGGTGGCATCGCGCTCGTCGGCGCGGGGGCGCAGGCGCTGCCCGCTTCCGCCCAGGAGGCAGCGCACACGCTTGTCGCCAAAGTGAAGCCGGTGCAGGCCGAGACGATGGTCAAAACGCTCTACGCCAGCCTCTCCCCGAAACAGCGTGAAACCCTCTGTATGGGCTGGGACAGCCCGCTCCGCAGCAAAGTGCAGGCCAACTGGTTCATCGTTCCGCAGAAGGTGCGCGAGTTGACCGGCGATCAGAAGGAGATGGTGCGCGGCATCCTGCGCGGTGTCACGACCGAAGAGTGGTATCCGCAGATCCTCAAGCAGATGGACGACGACGGCGGCGGCATCGATAACTACACTATCGCCATGTTCGGCGACCCCGATAAGAGTAAGTTCGAGTGGGTCATCACCGGACGCCACGTCACGCTCCGCGCAGATGGGCACTCCAACGCCAATGCCGCCTTCGGCGGGCCGATCTTCTACGGCCATGCCCCGAAAGATACCGAAGACAAAGGGCATCCCGGCAACATCTACTGGAAGCAGGGCGAGAAGGCGAACGCCGTCCTGGCGGCTCTCGACCCGAAACAACGCGACATCGCCTTGCTTGAGAAGGCTCCGAAGGAGGACCGCATCAAGCTACAGGGCGGCGAGGGGATGTTCCCCGGTATCGCCATCGGCGATCTCTCGAAAGATCAGAAGCGACTGGTCGAAGAGACGATGCACTCTCTGCTCTCCCCCTATCGCCCGTCCGATGCCACCGAAGTGATGCGCGACATCACCGCCAACGGCGGCCTCGACAAGGTGCATCTCTCCTTCTACAAGCAGGATGCCCTCGGTCAGCCCGGCATCTGGGATATCTGGCGGCTGGAAGGCCCCTCCCTGGTCTGGCACTTCCGCGGCGCGCCCCACGTTCACACCTGGGTCAACGTCGCCAAAGATCCCAAAATCGCCGACGCCCACACCTAAATTACGGTGCCCCAGCCCTCTTCCCGAGAAGAGAAGAGGGCTGGGAGGTCAGGTGATTACAGGGAGGCGAGGAAGGCCATCAGGGCGTCGCGATCCTGTTCGTGGAGACGGAAGAAACGGTCCCGGGCAGAAGAGCCCTCTCCGTCGTGGGCGGCGATCGCATCCTGGATCGTCATGGCGCGGCCATCGTGCAGGTAGAACTGTCGGCGCGATAGCCCCCACAGCGGCGCGGTACGGAACTGATCTCCTTTCGCCTGTCCCTGCTGAATACCATCGGCGAGGTTGCGGCCCATCCGATGCAGCAGCAGGTCCGAATAGAGAGGAACCGTCTGCCCGGAGAGAGCCGCCACGGCGTTCGGCCCGGTCTGCATCTTCGGCAGATGGCAGGCGCCGCACCGAATTCCGTTGAAGACCTGCTCTCCGTACTGGACCAGGGGAGTGAGCGGCAGACGACGGTTCGGGGGAGCCAGGAACTGCATGAAGGCGGTGAAATTTTCCACGTCTCCATCCTGATCTTCCGGAAATGCGGTTGGCCCCCATCCTGCCGGAATCGGCTTGCCTTGCGGCAGGTTGTCGTTCGGGAAGCTCTTGCTTGTCACCCCCAGTTCATTGAGATAGGCATCGCCCGCGAACAGATGCAGGCTGGAGTGCTGTGCCTTCCAACCGAATCTTCCGACTTCGTCCTGTCCCGTTTCCGGATTGTGAACGATGTTCGCAACGCCATGCACACCGTCGGCATCGGTCTGACCGGCGCGCGCCAGGATCGTCGCGGCCGGTATCGCTTCGATGAGACCTGCGCCGAACAGTGGAGTGGTGATGCGGTGGGAGACGTAGTCAGCCTCGCGCGGCGGCGTTTCACCGGAAATAGGACACGAGGTGTCGAACTCGCGCAGGGAGCGCGCCTGCATCACCGGACCGCCGAGTTCCGGTAGGTCGCTGTACTTGCCGTTGCGCATGCCGCCGATGCGGGAGACGCGCGCTACGGTCAGATCGATCCCGGCCCCGCCGATCGCTCCGGCCTTGTGGCATTCGGCGCAGGAGGTTCCATTGAAGATAGGACCGAGCCCATCGTCGCGGGTCTCTGTGGTGCTGAAGGAGCGCAGCCCCAGTTTGAAAGCCGTCACCTGATCGTCGGTTAGGCCGGGCAACGCCTGCCCCAGAACCGTCGTGGTCTGTCGCGGCGGGCTTCCACCCCGTTGCGCTGCGCTGAACAGGACGCTCAGCGGAAGCAGGAGACCGGCTCCCGCCAGTACGGTCATACGGTGAGAGATTTTTTTCATCGGTAATTTCCTTTCTGAACAGAGTGCGGTCAGAATAAGCCCAGAAGATGAAATTCAGATGAAATGCTCCCCTCTTCGCAGAAAATTTTCGACTGTCGGCTTTTTCGCAAGGAAGCCCTGCGGGCACCCCAAATCCTTCGCTGCCGCGCGAAGGATTTCATCTGATTTTCATCTTCTTCGAGGAGAATGGACATTATGAAGATCTTGCTTGTTGAGGATGAACCGGGTATCGCCAGCATGATACGGCGAGGTCTGGAGGAGGCGCGCTATTCCGTCGAAGTGGCGACCGATGGCGACGCCGGGCTCGATATGGCGATCATGAACATCTACGGCCTGTTGATCCTGGACGTGATGCTGCCCAAGCTGAACGGTTTCGAGCTCTGCGCCGAGTTAAGAGCGCAACGGATCCGGACGCCTGTTCTGATGCTTACGGCACGCGATTCGGTGGACGACCGTGTGCGCGGACTGGACACCGGGGCCGACGACTATCTGCCGAAGCCGTTCGAGTTCAAGGAGCTTCTGGCCCGAGTGCGGGCGCTCCTGCGCCGCGACAAAGTGCACCATACCCGTACCATCCGCATCGCGGATCTCGAAATCGATACCGCGCAGCGCCGCGTGACGCGCGCGGGCATCAATGTCGGGCTCAGCCACCGCGAATACGATCTGCTGGAAGCTCTCGCGGCGCACGAAAGCCAGGTGTTGACGCGGGAGGCGATTCTGGAGCGGATCTGGATGGACGAGGA
>JBBQPO010000353.1:0-5192 GCA_038217285.1 Chthonomonadales bacterium | reverse complement strand
GTCTTTATCCGCAGCCGGCAGACGATCAAACAGAACGCGTTCCATGGGATGCCCATGCAAGGGGACGATCCAAGCGGAGACGGCGGTAACATGCCGTCCCCCTTCTTCCGCATGCCACAAGGCGGACAGGGCGCGCCGAACGGACGCCAGTTCCGCACTCCGCCGCCTGCCTTCGCGCCGCATGCCGAGGCCAGCGGGTCCGGGGTCATCATTCGCGCGGACGGCTATATCCTGACCAACGACCATGTCGTGGCTGGAGCGGACAAAGTGACCGTCCGCCTGCAGGACGGACGTGAGTTCGTCGGCAAGGTGATGCGTGACTTCCGCAGCGACCTCGCGCTGATCAAGATCGATGTGAGCGATCTGCCGGCCGCGCAGCTTGCCGACTCGGACAAGGTGAACGTCGGCCAGTGGGCCGTGGCCTTCGGCGCGCCCTTCGGCCTGAGCGATACCATGACCCACGGTGTGATCTCCTCGCTGCATCGCCAGGAGGCGATAGGCTCCGGGCAAGACGAGCGCTACTACTCCAGTCTGCTCCAGACCGACGCCAGCATCAACCCCGGCAACTCCGGTGGGCCTCTGGTGGACATCTACGGTCGCGTGGTGGGGATCAATGTCGCCATTGAATCGCCGAGCGGGACGAGCGCGGGAATCGGATTCGCGATCCCGTCGAACACCGCGCGCTATATCGCGGACTCCCTGATGTCCAAAGGCTCGGTCACACGCGGCTATCTCGGCCTCTCGCCTGCCGCGCTCACCTACGCCTACCAGCAGCGCTATGGGGTGAAGGCAGGGGCGCTGGTCGCCAGTGTCGCCGACGACACGCCCGCCGCCAACGCCGGCTTCCAGGTCGAAGATGTGATCGTGCGATTCAACGGCGTGGCCGTCACCGACGATGCCTCGTTCCGTGATATGATTGCCCGCACCGCGCCCGGAACACGGGTTCCCGTTCAGATACGGCGTGGCGGCAGCGAACAGACCCTGGAGGTCACCGTCGGAACGCCCAAAACGCAGCCGGTCGCGAAGGCCGACGTTCCGGAGCAGCCGCAGGCCCCGCATGGCAAGC
Organism: Chthonomonadales bacterium; assembly: GCA_038217285.1. Taxonomy (GTDB): domain Bacteria; phylum Armatimonadota; class Chthonomonadetes; order Chthonomonadales; family Chthonomonadaceae; genus JANXLO01. The sequence continues at coordinate 4,126 of JBBQPO010000353.1, read as the reverse complement.
TCGGCGTTCAGATCCTGGACATCGACAAGCTCGATGCGGCGACGCGACAGCAGTTGAACCTCAAGGACAGTCAAACCAGCGGCGCCATCATCGTCAATGTTCTGCCCGGCGGTCCCGCCGCAGAGGGGGGCATCCGCCCCGGTGATGTCGTTTTGCGCTTAAACGGCAAGCCCGTCGCCAACGGCGAGCAGCTCAAACAGATCGCGGCCGCAATCCCTGCCGGTGCAAGCACCACGGCGGTCATCCATCGCAGAGGCGACGGCGATCAGAGCCAGACTATTCTGGCGCAGATTGCCCTCGACTAGTCATCGGCGCAGGGATGCAACGGTGCGTCCCTGCGCGTTCGCAAAGAAAAAGAAAGAAGTAACTCCATGAACGCCATAGATTCCGGCGTGCTGAAGGAAACGTCAGCCCGTGTTCCGGAATGGTTGTATCGTCTCTCCGATGAGCAGTTTATCCAGTGGTGCGATCAGCACAAACTACAGGTCTGCTCCGAACTGCGGTCCTTTAAGGAGGAGGAGCGTGACGCGATCTTCCGCTACGCTCTGCGCCAGCGTCTTCTCCACTAGCGGAGGCCAACCGGGATTTTAATCGCGGACGAAAGGGCGGCTCGAAATTCGAGCCGCCCTTTCCACGTGTCTTTACCGAGCGCTGCGGTTTGCGTTTAGATGCCGCTGTAGATCAGGGTGGAGATCCTGCTGTCCACCTGCGTGACGATGTTCAGGCCCTGCGCTTCGTTCAGAGCGAAGAAGCCTATCCCCGTCCCCAGGTCGTCGGTATCGTTGGTGACTGTGTTATAATGCTAAAGAGACGATGGCGAGGAGGGCGGAAACGTGCGAGCGGTCGTACAGCGGGTTCGGGAGGCTTCCGTCGTGGTCGTGGCGGGTGAGGCACACCGGGAGGCGGGCGCCATCGCCCAGGGATTTTTGATCCTGGTCGGCGTCGGAACGGAAGATACCGACATGGATGCGCGGATGCTTGCGGACAAAATCGCAGCGCTGCGCGTATTTCAGGACGAGGACGCCAAAATGAACCGCTCCTTGCTCGATACGGGCGGCAGTGCGCTGGTGGTATCCAACTTTACGCTCTTCGGAGACTGCCGGAAGGGACGCAGGCCAAGCTTCACCGCCGCCGCGCCCGGGTCACAGGCGGAAGCCCTGTACCTGCTCTTCGGCGAGGCGCTGGCGGCACAGGGAGTGCCGGTCCAGTACGGCGAGTTTGGGGCGCAGATGGAAGTCCATCTGGTGAATGATGGTCCGGTAACGCTGCTGCTCGACAGCCGAAAGCTCTTTTGATATGAGGAAAGCCGTTGGAAGAGAAAGATTTACAAGCCCCAACCCCTGCGATAGAACCGGAGAGCGTTCCGAGTTCCGCCGGCGCCCGGCGTACCGGTGATGCGCAGCCGAAATCGACTGCGGTTGCCCGACGCCGCGTTTCAAGCCCGAATCCGCGCAGCGCCGCGAGCCACTTCACCCGCGGTGAGACGCACCGCCGACTGGGCCGCTACCATGCCGCGATTCTGGAGTACCGCAAGGCGGTCGAGCTCGCGCCGGAGATCCCTTACTACCGTTACAAACTGGGCGACTGCTACGCGGCGGCGGGCCTCGGCGGCAACGCCCTCAAAGCGCTGGAAGCCGCGCGCGACCTGGCCCCGACCGACGGCTTCTACCATTTCTGGTTGGGCGACGTCTACGCCCGCATGGGACGGCCCCAGGAGGCCATCGACGCCATGCAGCAGGCCACACTCTACGCCCCAGACGACGCCTATTTCAGTATTCGGCTCGGCATGGTCTTCTACCAGGCGTGCGCCCTTCAAGAAGCGGCCGACGCCTTCCGCTGCGCCGTCGCCCTCGACCCGAACAATGCGTCGTATCACTGCCTGCTCGGAGACACCTATGTGCGGCTGGGCTATGAGCGCGAAGCCCTGATGCATTTCCGCATGGCCGGTCGTCTGGACCCCTACGATGCCGCCTATGTGGAGCGCGCCCGCCGAATCGTCGCCCTGGAACCCGTTCCCCTCGAAAGCGAGACAAGCGAATCCGATGGTTGAAGAATCTCTGCAAGAGGCTGCGCGCCTGGATGCCGTCCAGCGCGAACTGCTGGCGATAACATGGCGCATGCTCGACGCGATCCATACCGGGGATGCGGAGACCTACGGCGCTCTCTGTACGGCGGATCTCTCCTGCTTCGAGGATGTCTGCGCCTACCGGATCGACGGCGTGGAGTTTCACCTCGATCTGATTCGGCAGATGGCGCTGAACCCGGCTCTCCAACCCACCCGCTTCGACATGCTCACACCGCACATCCAGGTCTACAACGACCAGACAGGAATCGTCACCTATACCCGCCTCATGACCTACGACGAAGGCGGCAAACCACGCTGGGCCACGTTCAACGAAACCCGTGTCTTCGTGCGCCAGGACGACGCCTGGAAAATGGCACACTTCCACCGCTCCCCCACGTAAGGAACCGAATGTCCCCTCTTACAATGGCCTGGTTGATGACCGACGAAGGTGCGGCCCTGCTTGCCGACGCCAGCCACCTGCCTGCCGACTCGCTCACGCGCCTGACCCATCTGCGCCGCCGGACCACCTCCGAACGCGCGGCGGCGGTGGTGACGTTGCTGGAACTGCGCCATCGGGCGCGCGGGCGTTTTCTGCAGGCCGACAGCCTGTTCTTGACGGCGGAAGGTCTGGAGCAGGCCACGGCAGCTCCCATCGCGCACTATCGGGCGTCCCGCTTTGCGGAGGACGTTCCGGTGCTGGACGCCTGCTGCGGCGTCGGGAGCGACGCGGGTGCGCTGGCCCGCCGCGCACCGGTGCTGGCGGTCGACCTGAATCCCGCCGCCGCGTTGTGCGCCCACGCCAATGCCGCTCTGTTCGGCGCGCCGCATCCTGTCCATGCGCTCTGCGCGGATGTGACGACGCTCGATCTGGGGCGGCTGGCAGCGCACGGCATCGGCGCGGCTCTGTTCGATCCCTCGCGCCGCGCCGACCGAACCGACGGCAGTCGGCGGCGGGTCCGAGACGCGTCCGACTACGCACCGCCGCTGGAGTTTCTGACAGCCCTGCGCGCCCAGTTCCCTGCCCTCTGCGTCAAGGTCTCTCCAGCGCTCGACGACGACACCCTCCAGAGCTTCGATACGCGTGTGGAGTTTCTCTCGGACCGGGGGGAATGCAAGGAAGCAGCCCTCTGGTTCGGCCCGCTGACGGAGAGCCTGCCCGCAGCGTCTCACGCGGCCGGAAGCTATTCGGGCGACCACAACTATCTCGCCACGCTCCTGCAGCCGGGCGCTCCCCCTGCTACGCTCACCCCCTTTGCCTGCGAGCCGCCGCCTCTCTCCGCGCCCCGTCCGTGGCTGCTCGAACCGGACCCCGCCGTCATCCGGGCCCATCTCGTCCCGCAGATCGCCGCCCTGACGAACGCCGCTCAGATCACCCCGGGGATCGCCTATCTCACCGCCGACACTCTTCTCCCCACCCCCTTTGCCACGGCGTATCGCGTCCTCGACTGGCTGCCCTACCAGGAGAAGGCGGTGCGCGCCCGTCTCCGGCAGCTTGGTCGCCGCGTCGAAGTCGTGAAGAAGCGCGATGTGCCGCTGGAGCCGGAGCAGGTCCGCAAAGCCCTCCTCGACAAAGACCGCGCCCTCCCGCCTTGCGTTCTGGTTCTGACACGCCATCAGGAGAAAATCATTGTCCTGATCTGCGATTTCCCGCCAGAAGGTCGTGATCTCCTCTCCAAATCTCCTCTCCAATCCTCTCCACCTCTCCAATCCAGGGCAGGAATCTAGCCTGCCGCCTCCGAACTAGAGACTATTCTTCTGCAATCTCTTTGCCCGCATGGACGTCGTCGCCAATCCTTATCCTGGCTTGCCGGCGCACACCAGTATCCTGCATCGATTGCTTACACTGCCCACTCTCTCTGAAAAGGAAATTTTATGAGTTCAGAACGTTATCGCTACGCCATCATCGGGACGGGACGCCCGTGGAAATGGGAAGGCGCGACCGGCTTCGGCATGGCCCACCCCCACTGGGAAGGTTTCCGCGACACGGGGCGCGTCGATCTCGTCGGTGTCGCGGATATTCGCGAAGAGGCCGCCCGTCAGTTTCTGGCCGATGAGCACATC
>JBBQPO010000352.1:0-5256 GCA_038217285.1 Chthonomonadales bacterium | reverse complement strand
ACCACACGCCGTCGCCCTCCTTCTCCAGCAGTTCGGCGGCGGCCTGCAAACTCAGGCGCGTTTTGCCGTTCCCGCCGCTTCCGGTCAGGGTGAGAAGGCGCGTCTTTTCCAGCAAGCGTTTGATCTCTTTGAGGGCCACTTCTCTGCCGATGAAGGACGTTGTCGGCTGCGGGAGGTTGTTGGGCATGGTGGGACTGTTAAGCGAATGTAGCGGCGGGAAATCCCGCAGGAGGCCGGGATGCAGGAGCTGAAAGACGAATTCGGGGCGCTGAAGATCCTTGAGATGGTGCTGCCCCAATTCAAGAAGGGTAACGTCGGGCGGCAGGTTGTCGCGGACGAGTTCCTGCGTCGCTGTAGAGAGGAGCATTTGCCCGCCATGACCCGTGCCAAGCAGTCGAGCGGCACGACTGAGAGTCGGTCCGAAGTAGTCGTTGGCGCGCAGTTCGGCCGTGCCGGTATGCAGCGCCATACGCACCTTCAGCGGCGTATCGACCGGCCACTCCGCTGCGGACAGGGAGAACTGCATCGCGAACGCCGCTGCAACGGCTTCGTGGGCGGTGTGAAACGCAGCAAGGCAGCCGTCGCCGGTCGACTTCACGACATATCCGTTGTTCTGCTCGATCTTCTCCCGAAGGATGGCATCGTGGCAGGTAAGCGCAGCCTGCATCGCTGTCGGGAACTGCTCCCACAACTTTGTGCTGCCTTCGATGTCTGTAAAGAGAAACGTAACGGTTCCGGCGGGCAGTCGCATGGCGGTCTCGCTTTCCCAAAGGGGCTCACGCTCACTATTCGGCGGAAGAAGGCGTGTTTCCTATACGGAATCCTGTCACGCAGGCAGTTTCGGATCACGCAGGCATTTTCGGAAGAGGAGTTTGCGTACACAGACCCGAACAGTCCGGCAGTCGAGTGAGTGGGGAGGAAGGGGCGGAATATGACAGCCTTTACGGAAGGTGAGGAAGCGATTTTCGAGGCTCTGGCAGAGACGTCTGGGAAAATGCGGCCCCTCATGGAGCGATACGAGGCGGATCGGAACAGCCTGGAGCGGAAATATCCTCTGGTTCTGTCCGCCATTCGGCGCGAACGTCTGCAGCGGTTCTTCGAGAGTTGGCGAACGGCTCTGGAATCGCTGGACTTCGCGTCGTTAGCTCACGACGATCAGATCGACTACCTTCTTTTCAGCAATCATCTCGGCCATAAGTTGAGGCGACTGGAGATCGAAACCGCACGGGCGGAAGAGATCGTCCCTCTCGTACCGTTTCAGGCCCTTCTGCTCCAGTTGGAAGAGGAGCGGCAGCGAATGGAATGGATTCCGGCGGCGGCAGCGGCGACGGTCCTGGATAGAGGAGAAACGCAGATCCAGGCGGCCCATCGAAAGATCGAGATGGCCCAGGATGGGAGAGCTGCCTGGAAACCGACCATCGCGAATCGTGCTGTGGAGGCGATCGACCTCCTTCGGGGCGCCCTGGCGCGATGGTACAAGTTCTACGATGGTTATGACCCTCTCTTTACCTGGTGGGCGGCGGAGCCGTATCGCGCCGTGGACGAGGCGTTGGAAGCGTATGCGGCTTTGCTGCGAGAGAAACTGGTCGGCGGCGAGAAGGGCGCTGTCATTGGTGACCCTCTGGGACGCGACGCGCTCACGGCGGAACTCGCTTTCGAGATGATCCCGTATACGCCGGAGGAGTTGATCGCCATAGGAGAGCGGGAACTGGCCTGGTGCGAAGCCGAGATGGAGCGCATCGCGTCTACGTTCAGCGGGGTAGCCGATCGGCATGCCGCTCTGGAACTCATAAAGTCGCTCCATCGCCCGCCTGGGGACCAGCCGGAGATGATTCGGGAGATGGCGGTAGAGGCCGTTGAGTTCTTGCAGACCCACGACCTCGTGACGGTGCCACCGCTCGCCGTCGAAACCTGGCGAATGGAGATGATGACGCCCGAAATGCAGTTGGTCAATCCGTTTTTTCTCGGCGGCGAGACGATTCTGGTTTCGTTTCCGACGCATGCCATGAGTCATGCCCGGAAACAGATGAGCCTTCGTGGCAACAATCCACATTTCGCCAGGGCTACCGTGCAGCACGAGTTGATACCCGGACACCACCTCCAGATGTTCATGCTGGCACGGCATCGGCCTTACCGGCGTATCGTCAGCACCTCGTTCTGGATCGAGGGCTGGGCGCTCTACTGGGAGATGCGGCTCTGGAACCTGGGCTTTCCACTGACGCAGGAGAATCGCCTGGGCATGCTGTTCTGGCGCTCACACCGGGCCGCACGTATCGTCTTCTCACTGCGGTTTCACCTGGAGCAGATGACCGCCGAAGAGTGTATTGCGATGCTGGTCGACCGGGTGGGACATGAGCCTGCCAACGCCGAGGCGGAAGTGCGACGATCCTTCAAAGGCGACTATGGCGCCCTCTACCAGGCCGCGTATATGCTGGGCGGCCTGCAGATGTTAGCCATGCATCACGAACTCGTCGAGGATGGCCCTCTGACGGACCGTGCTTTTCACGACGCCATCCTGCGCCAGCATAGTATCCCCATCGAGATGCTCCGCGCCCACCTCACACAACAGCCTCTGGCCCGCGATTTCGTCTCGTCGTGGCGCTTCGATGGCGCGGGATAATGGAAGAGAAGGGTTCGTTCAGGACGTCGCCGGTAGGTCGCCTGCATACCGACCCGCACTGCGAATCGTAGAATCGCTGTTCGGCTGCCGTTCTTCGGCGATCCACCGTGCCGTGCAAATTCATCCTAAACTTATGAGAGGTCCATTTCATGAACCGACGTGAACTGCTAACCAATGCTGCAGGATTTGGAACCGTGTTTGCCTTGCAGAACCTGCTGACACCAACCGCAGCCTATGCCGCTCCTCGCCGCGATGGCTTCGAACCGCAGACGCCCGACCCACTCACCACCGTGAAACTGACCGACCACCTTTCCATAGTGATGGGGGCAGGGGGCAATATCGCCGTCCTCACCGGGGACGAAGGCACGGTGCAGGTGGATAGCGGCCTGCCGAACAGGACGGCGGACATCGCGAAAGCGGTCGCCGATCTTAGCGCGCAACCGGTGACGACGCTCATTAACACGCACTGGCATCTCGACCACACCGGCGGCAACGAGGCGCTCGGCAAGGGCGGAACCCGGATTCTTGCGCATGCTACCACCCGTACTCGTCTGTCTACGGATCAGACGATCGAGTTTATGAAGATGCACACGGCTCCGTCTCCGGCCATCGCCCTTCCCGTCATCACCTTCGCAGACAGTCTGAGGCTCTATTCCAATGGGGAGGAGATCGTGATGACACATGTTCCGCCCGCCCATACCGATACGGACATCATCGTCTATTTCCGCCAGGCCAACGTCCTGCATGCGGGCGATCTGCTTTTCAATGGCTTCTATCCCTTTATCGACTACTCTAGCCGGGGCTGGATCGGAGGAATGGTAGCGGGCGCCGATACCGTACTGAAACTATCGAACGCTACTACCAAGATAATTCCCGGTCATGGGCCGATGGCAACCTATGGCGACGTCGTCGCGTACCGCGATATGTTGCGTACCATCCAGGCACGCATCGAGCCGATGGTAAAGAGCCGAAAGAGTATTCCGCAGGTCGTCGCCGCAAAACCGACCAAAGACTTCGACGCGAAATGGGGACAGGGATTCCTGAAGCCCGATCAGTTTACAGGGCTGGTCTATACAGGCATTGCTCGGCACCTCGGGATCGCCGTTCACGCGTAGCGCATAACCCTTTATCGTATGAGTACCTGAAAAGTAAAATCGCCGCACCATGCAGACATTTGCGTCCGATCCAACGTATAAGCCGTGGAAAGCTTTCTGAAGGAGGGGCCGGATGCAGTATACGAATTTAGGACGGACAGGCTTGAAGGTGAGCCGCTTGTGTGTCGGTACGATGAACTTCGGGCCGCAGACGACGGAAGAAGACAGTTATGCCATCATGGACAAAGCCCTGGAACTTGGGCTTAACTTCTTCGACAGCGCCAATGTCTATGGCTGGAAAAAGGGCGAAGGCATCACGGAGCAGATCGTCGGGCGCTGGTTTGCACAGGGTGGGGGACGCCGCGAGAAGGTCGTGATCGCGACGAAAGTCTATGGCGATATGGGCGACTGGCCCAACACAAGCCGTCTCTCCGCACTGCACATTCGTCAGGCCTGCGAGGCGAGCCTGAAGCGTCTCCAGACCGACTACATCGACCTCTACCAGATGCACCATGTCTGGCGGGAGGCGCCCTGGGACGAAATCTGGCAGGCGATGGACCTGCTGCACCAGCAGGTCAAAGTCCTCTACGTCGGCTCGTCGAACTTCGCGGGCTGGCACATCGCCCAGGCCAACGAAGCGGCGAAACGGCGCAACACGCTCGGGCTCGTTTCGGAGCAGAGCATCTACCATCTCCTGCGCCGCAACATCGAGACAGATGTGCTGCCTGCCTGCGAAGCGTATGGCCTCGGCGTGATCCCGTGGAGCCCGCTCGGAGGCGGTCTGCTGGGCGGAGTTCTGGAGAAAGCCGAGAAGGGCCGTCGCGCTTCGGAAGGGATGCAGAAGGAGATCGAAAAGCACCGTCCGAAGATCGAGGCCTGGGAAGCGCTGTGCAAGGAACTTGGCGAGAAGCCTGCCGATGTTGCGCTGGCCTGGATGCTTCAGGACAAGCGCATCACCGGTCCCATCATTGGGCCGCGTACCATTGAGCAGTTGGAAGGCTCCCTGCGCGCTCTCGACATCAAGTTGGACGAAGAGACCAACAAAAAGATCAACGAGATCTTCCCTGGCCACAAGTCCGCTCCCGAAGACTACGCCTGGTAGCGAGGTTACGCCTGGAAGTCTGGGGATCGCGACGCGCGGCACTCTGGAGAGATCCTCCAGAGTGCCGCCATCCTTTTTTGCGCCAAACAATTTGTGCTGGACGAGCGTCAGGACACTCCGTCCCGACGCCTCGTTTATGTGACGTCCCTCTCGGATTTAGCGTGGAGGCGATTGAAGAGCCGCCGTGGCTTCTGCCAACAGCAGCTCTGTCTCCAGGCGCGGCCCCCACATATCGGGGGTGTCCGCGATGTCCCGGGTAGATCGTAGATACGCTTCGGCTTTCTGACGGGCTTCCGCCAGATAGGTAGAACCGCATCAAACGGTGAAAATGTGAAAAGTGGGGCATGTCCTTCGTAAGTTTGATTACCACATCCAACTTAGGAGGTTTCCATGCACCCACAACCTACATTTTGCCCTAATCTCGACTGTCCGTCAAGAGG
>JBBQPO010000351.1:0-5267 GCA_038217285.1 Chthonomonadales bacterium | reverse complement strand
GCGTTACGGTCAAAAGTATGCCGGGCGGTAAGAAACCCGGTATGGACAAGATGGACATTCCGCATGGCAAGCCGACCGGTAAAACCAAGATGTAGGGTGGTCGCAGTCACCACACTCTTCTTCATTCGGGCGCAAAACAGCGCTCCCGACGGCAAACACTCCCGGCCTCTTTTGGAAGCTCGGGAGTGTTGTTTTCGTCTGACGCGTCCAGGGGAATTTCGTCCGGACGCTCGTTGGATCGATGGGGAGAACAGAACGCTTCCCGTGCGGTCCTGCGGAGAGGCTAATGGGCGGTATGCCAGTCGTTGAGCTGCTGCTTGGCCTTGGTCACCGCGTCGGCGAACTCCGGCTGTTTTGACGCCAGTTGCAGGAAGGTGTCCATCGCGGTGATTGCTTCGTCGCGTTTGCCCAGTTTCGCCAGAGCCTGCGCGAGATTGTAGTAGGCCGGGGTCATCTTCGCGTTTTTTTCGATGGCGCTGCGATACGCTTTGACGGCTTCCTCGTTCTGATTGTCCTCCGTCAGCGTATTGGCAAGATTGTAGTAGGTCGGCACCTGGTTGGGGTCGAGTTGGAGGGCCTTGCGGAGTTCGGCAATGGATTCCTTATAGCGGTGGGCAGCCTGCAGCGCATTGCCCAGGTTGTTATGAACGATCGGGTCGTCGGGTTTGAGCGCCACCGCCTGTTGATACTCCTTGATGGCATCGGCCATATCGCCGCGCTGCATCAGGGCGTTGCCCAGATTGTTATGGTTCCCCTCATCGCCGGGATGCAGGTTCGCCATGCGCCGCATATCCCCAAGCCCGCCGCCTTTTTCATCGCGCTGGGCCAGTGCGTCCTGAAACTTCAGATACAGGGAACCGGCATAGGGACTGGTGGTCAGGGCGCTATCGTAGGCTTTGGCCGCATCGTCGTAGTTGTGTTCGGCCATCGCGGCATTGCCACGGTGCGTGTAGAGCGCGGATTTCAGGGCAGGGATCCCAAAGGCGAGACCCCCTATAAAAATGACCAGATGCGTCGTCATCAACAGAGAGCGGGACCGCAGGCTGTTGTGCCGGGAGGGAGACGCCCTCAACACATTCACCGGGTCTGCTTCGTCCGGATCCCCATGCATGGTCCGGCCTAATTCCTTCGTAATCTGAATGTCGCGCTCTTGCAGCGTCTGCCGAATCAGAGAGATCAGGGAGAACAGACTGACGCCTGCGACGAAAAGACAGTATGTGGCATTACGCCAACCGACTTCGTGAATGATCGAACTCATGGGGCCTCCTGCAGGGTGATCCTTTTGTGTCTGCCATTATACCCTGCCTGCTGCCTGCGTTACGCCGACGCTCCAGGATCTGTGGGCGCTGCTTCAGAGGGGGCGGAGATCGGCAGGAGGCGTACGCGGCGGATGCGTCGCCCGCTCATCTCGGCGACCTCGACGGCCCAGGCGCCCAGCCTAGCCTGGTAGCCCATGCGAGGGTGGCCGGTATGCGTCGAGAGGACATAGCCCCCGATCGTCTCGACGCCTTCGACCTCTTCACCGACGCCGTACTCGCGCACGAGTCGCGCCAGGGTGATCTTACTGTCCACCAGATAGCTGCCGTCCGGCTGGATCTGAACCTCCGAAGGCGTCGGAACAAACTCCTGCTGAATCTCGCCGACCAGCTCCTCCAGGACATCCTCCAGGGTGACGACCCCTGCCGTCACGCCGTACTCATCCTGCACGATCGCCATCTCCATCCGTCGCAACCGGAACTCTTCCAGCATCGTATCGAGGGCCTTGGTCTCCGGCACATAGAGGACCGACTGGCAGATCCCCTCCAGCGCGGCGCTCATCTCCGCCTGCAGTCTGCCCGGTTCGCAGGTCAGCGGCAGCAGGTCGCGGACATGGATGCGTCCGACCACATTCTCCAGGTCGCCGCGACAGACCGGATAGCGGGCGAATCGGGTCTGGCGGACAATCTCCAGGTTCTGCGCCAGAGGCCAGTCCAGGCAGAGGAAGGCCACTTCTGGGCGTGGGGTCATCACGTCGCGCACCTTGCCATGCCCAAAATGAAAGGCGCGGTCCGCGATATCGCTGGCGCTCTCGGCGATCGCGCCGCCCTCTTCCGACTGCGTCAGTGCGATCCGCAGCTCGGCCTCGGAGAGTGTCGTCTCCCCTTCGCTGGCAGGGCGAATGCCGAGGTGGCCCAGAATCAGCCGTGCGGTCGTATTCAGAAACCAGATAAGCGGATAGAAGAGCTTGTAGAAGAGGTCCAGCGGCAGAGCCACCAGCACGGCGAGCTTTTCGGGATTCTGGATCGCCAGCCATTTCGGGGCAACCTCGCCGAAGACGATGTGAAAATAGGTAATGACGGTGAAGGCGACGACGACGCCAAGGGCATGGGCGATTGCTCCGGACAGAAAGGAGCCTAGATGCTCGAAAAGCGGACGTATCACCGCCGCAATCGCAGGTTCGCCTACCCAGCCTAGAGCCAGACTCGCCAGCGTCACTCCCATCTGCGTGGCGGAGAGATAGGAGTCGAGGTTGCGGTGGATGCGCTGGACGATTCGGGCCGGGTGAGAGCCAGCACGCGCCATCTCTTCGATGCGCGTTCCCCGAACCTTGATGATGGCGAACTCCGCCCCGACAAAGAAGCCGTTGAGGCCGACGAGCAGCAGTGCGATGAGGATTCCCGTAATGGACATAGAGCGGAAGCCCTCTCCTTTCAACTCTCCGGGGGCGATGCTCCTATATACGCCACCGATAGGCAAATATCTTGCTTGTCAAGAAATGCAAAAAATGCAGAACAGGAAAGGCAGAGCAGAAAGGCAGGAAGAAAGGAAGGCAGGAAGAAAGGAAGACAGGAAGAAATGCAGAGATACAGAAAAATGCAGGGATAAGGATAGCGTGGTTGATTCCAGCAGGAGAAGCGTAGTGTGCAGCGCTGCAAAGGATTTCCCTCTTCCCTCTCTTCTTCTCCTGCCTTCCTTTCTTCCTGCCTTTCTGCTCTGCATCCGTATTTTCTTCGTCCTTTCCTGCCCGAAGAGGAGCCGGGCCGCACGGCGTCGAAACAGTTAGCAGTCGATTCTCCATTTCCTGCTGCAAAGGAGCCATTCCCATGACCATGACCGCAGGCGAGCTCGTCGCCGACCGCTACCGCCAGATCCATCTCGATTTCCATACCAGCCCGCACATCCCCGATGTCGGCGTGGACTTCTCCCCGGACGTTTTCGGAGAGATGCTCACGGAGGCGCGGGTCAACTGGGTCACGGTGTTCGGCAAATGCCATCACGGCATGAGCTACTACCCGACCAGAGCGGGCGTGATGCATCCCGGCCTGAAGTTCGACCTGATGGGCGGGCAGATCGAAGCCTGCAAAAAGAGAGGCATCGCGGCGCCGGTCTATATCTCCGCGCGCGTGGATCAGCATATGGGCATGACGCGGCCCGAGCTGGTGGCGCGGTTGGAGGACGGCAAGCTCTGGGGGCCGAATGTGTCGCAGGCGAGCTGGTATCAGATCTGCCTCGGCAACAAGGAGTATATCGACTACCTGGCGGCGCAGACGGAAGAGGTGTTCAAAACCTACGACGCCGACGGCATCTTCTACGATATGTGCTACTACCCGCCGGATCCCGGCTGCTTCTGTGAGAAGTGCCTGGCGCGGTTGGGAACGCGCCGTAACGACGTCGCCGCCCATCGCCGCCAGACCTTCGAGATCCTGCGCGAATACACCACGCGCCTCACCAAACTGTGCAAAGATCTGCGCCCGAATGCGACGACTTTCTTCAATAGCCGGGTCACGCCCAACGTGCATCGGGAGCTCGATACGCTGACCCAACTGGAGATCGAATCGCTCACGACCGGCGGCTGGGGCTACCTCTACTTCCCGACCTACGCGCGGGTCCTTCGCACCTATCCCCGTCCGATTCAGGGTATGACGGCGCGGTTCCACAAGTCCTGGGCCGACTTCGGCGGCCTGAAGACGGTCCCGCAACTCGACTACGAGGCGGCGACGATTCTGGCCGCAGGCGGCGTGGTGAATATCGGCGATCAACTGCACCCGCGCGGCACACTGGACAGGGGCGCGTATCAGGTGATCGGCGAGACCTACGCAAAGGTGGAAGCGGTCGAGTCCTACTGTCGGGGCGCGGAGCCTCTGGCCGAGATCGCCGTGCTGCTGCTGCCGGAGTCGAAAGAGGCGCTGGGCGGAGAGCAGGACAGTCGGGGCCTGGTCAAGATCGACGCGAGCATCGAGGGGACCGCGGCCTGCCTGCTGGCCCTCAAACATCAGTGGAATGGCGAGACGCCCGACCGCGACAACCTGGACAAGTACAAGGTCGTCATCCTTCCGGATCGAGGGTATCTCGACGATGCGATGAAGGCCAAACTGCACGCCTTCCGCAAAAACGGCGGCGCGATTCTCTTCTCGCACGAGGCCTCTCTCGAAGACGGCAAGTTCGGCCTGCCGAACTCTCCTGTCCACTACAAACAGCCCTGTCCCTACACGCCCTCCTACATGAAGCTGGGGGACGTGCTGGGCGCGGGTCTGCCGGAAACGGAGTTCGTCAACTACCGCGCCGGCTCCTATGTCGAGGCGGCGCACGGCATGCAGGTGCTGGGCGAGGTGTGGCAGCCCTACTTCAATCGCGCCCCCGAGCACTTCTCCTCCCACGCGCAGACCCCGGTCGATAAGCCGACAGGATTCCCGGTCGCCGTCGTCTCACCCGACAACAAGGCCGCGTATGCCTACGCCGCGATCTTCCGGGGCTATCGCGAAGACGCCTTCTACATCTACAAGGAGATCGTCTCGCGCCTGCTGGCGAAGCTGCTGCCGGAACCGCTCGTCAAGACCGTCGCGAATGTGCCGCCGGGTATGGAGATCGCCCTCCTGCGCCAGAAGGCCGAGAAGCGCCTCGTCGCTCACTTCGTCCACTTCACCCCGACGCGCCGTACCGCGACCAACGAGTTTATCGAGGACGCGACGGCTGTCAACGAGGTCAGCGTGGCCATTCGCACCGATGCCGCGCCGACGCAGGTCTATCTCGCGCCCTCCCGCGAACCGCTGCCGTTCCGCATGGAAGGAAACTACTGCCATATCACGGTGCCCACCGTGCTCACCAGTCAACTCGTCGTCTTCGAAGGCGTCTGAACTTCGGCCCCATATAATGACCCCAGGAATTCGGACAGTGGTTTAAGGTGGTTGGCTGTGTCACAATCTGAGGACACGAGGAGACAACCATGAAGACACGCACGACCTATTCTGCCGATTTCAAAGCCAAGCTGGCGCTCGAAGTCATCAAGG
>JBBQPO010000350.1:0-5271 GCA_038217285.1 Chthonomonadales bacterium | reverse complement strand
GCGAAAAAACTTGGCCGGGATGCGTCGCCATAAACCGCAGCAGATCGAACTCCTTCGGCGAGAGTTCGACTCGTTTGTCGCCCAGCGTCACCTCGTAGCGGTTCGGATCTACGGTCAAATTGCCTACTTTGACGACCGACTCGGTTGTTATCGTGCTCGTATGCGTGCGGCGCAGCACGGACTTGACACGCGCCATCAGCTCACGCATGCTGAAGGGTTTTGTGATGTAGTCGTCCGCGCCCAGCTCCAGACCCACCACCCGGTCGGTCTCTTCGGCGCGCGCCGTCAGCATAATGATCGGCACATCGTTCTGTTTGCGGAGCAGTCGGCACACATCGAATCCGCTGGCAGAGGGCAGCATGACATCTAATATGATGAGGTCAGGCTTCTCCGCGCGCGCAATATCGAGGCACTGCTCCGCATCGCTGGCGGTGAGCGCCTGGAAGCCTTCTTTGCGCAGATTGTAGGCTACCGCCTCCACAATCGGGTTTTCGTCGTCAACCACGAGGACCTTCATCCTACCGCCTTCCGTTCGTAATGCAGGGAATGCAGGATCGGTTCCGCTGTCGCCTGCGAGGTCGCCAGAGGAACGTTGTGGGTGTCGCACACGTCTTCAGCCCTTTTCAATCATTGAGCCCATCGGTATCTTTGAGGCCCAGGCTAGCGTACACTTCGCGGGTGGCGGTCGAGCGATTCAGGGTATAGAAGTGTATGCCGCGTACATTGCAGTCGAGCAGGCCCCGGCACTGTTCCGCCGCCCACTGGATTCCCACTTTACGGACATACTTTTCGTCGCCTTTGCACCGGTTGAGGGCGCGCAGCAGGCGGGCCGGGAACCGCGCTCCAAGCGCAAGCTCGGCGGTACGGCTGAGGCTCTTCGAGGAGGTGATCGGCATGATGCCCGCGAGAATTGGGACGCGAATGCCCGCCAACTCGCACCGCTCACGGAAATCGAGGAAGTCGTTGTTATCGAAGAACAACTGCGTGACGATATAGTCTGCGCCCTCGTCTACCTTGGCTTTGAGATAGTCCAGCTCTTTTAGACGGTTGGGGGTGCCGGGATGCCCTTCCGGGAAGCCAGCGACGCCGATGCCGAAACCACGGGGATCGGGATGAACGCCGCTCTCGTTGAATTTGCGAATGAAGCGCACCAGTTCGCTGGCATGTTGAAAGGCGTCCGACGAGCGATCATAATTAGGCAGGGAGCGAGGCGGATCGCCGCCCAGTGCCAGGACATTGGAGATATTGTGCTGCGCGTAGCGCTCGAGAATGCCCTGAATCTCCGCTTCCTGGTGACAGACCGAGGTGAGATGCGGCACAGGGTCACAGGTCGTCTGATCTTTCAGCCGCACGACCAGATCGTGGGTAAGCTGTCGGGTAGAGCCACCTGCGCCATACGTGACCGAGACGAACGCCGGATGCAGCTCTTCCAGCTTCGCAATGGTTTCGTACAGTTCCTGAGAGTCCTCGTCCGTCTTCGGCGGGAAATACTCGAAACTCACAGTTGTGCGATGACGGGCAAAAATGTCCTGAATATGCATGGCTCTCCTCCTTCCGGCAACAAACGCTACCCTGCCCCTAAATTCTGTCTGGTCTCTATAATACCTGATTCCAGGAACTCTGACGGTGATGCGCGCTCGGACACCTTTATAGACCGGTTAGACGTGCAGAAAATGACGGGCGGCGGTTTCGAGACCGACAGACTGGACGATGACGGCGTAGCAGAGCAGTTCGGTGAGTTGGTTGACCGCGCCGATGCAGTCGCCGCTGATGCCGCCTACCCATTTGCGGAAAAACGTTCCCGCGCCCTGGCAGAGCAAGAGAGTGACTGCGAAGAGGGCGAGGGCGGTGGCAGGGCCGCAGAGCAATGCTGCGGTTGCCGCAAAGAACGTGCCGAAGAGCAGGCGCGTCGGGGTGATCGCCGCCGCGAGAGGGCGCGCGAGGGACGATGCATCGGTGACGGAGGGGAAACGACCGATCAGGACAAGACTGGACCAGCGGGCAACGGCGTGGGCGGCCAGAAAGGCCGGCAACGCGCGGGCGACCGGCATCCCGCCGAGCAGCATCGCCTTCGCGCCGAGAAGCAGCACCAGCCCCGCGACCCCGAACGATCCCACGCGACTGTCGCGCATGATCTCCAGGCGACGCTGAGGCGTCCAGCCTCCGAAGCCGTCACAGACATCCGCGAAGGCATCTTCATGAAAGGCGCCGGTGACGATGACGGTGGCGGCGATACCGCAGAGCGCCGCAAAACTCGGCGCATACGCGCAGGCGACCAGGCGGTAAACGCCTGCCCCGATGCCGCCGACCAGCACCCCGACCAGCGGAAAAAAGACGGTAGACTTTGCCAGGCTGTCCGGCGCATGGTCTACCCAGGAGGGGCAGGGAATCCGCGTCAGAAACATCATGGCGGTAAAGAAGATTTTCAGTTGGTCGCGCATCGTGGCTCCCGGCAGGTTCGGTGCTCTCACCCGATCAAAGAGAGACGCCCCGGACTCCTCAGAGGAGTCCGGGACGCAAGGTCGAAAATGTCGCCGGCACGAGGGATGTGCGCCCCGAAAGGTTATCCCAGCCCCATACTGGTACTGTGTCCACCGAAGGCTTTGGCAGTAGGATCGACGCGGACTTTGGCGAAGTTGACGGCGATACAGATTTCACCGACGCCGGTCGCGATCAGTTTTAGCTTGCCGGGGAAAGTAGCGATATCACCTGCCGCATAGACTCCGGGAAGGTTCGTCTCCATGAAATCGTTGACACGGATACTGCCTTTGTCCATGTCGAGGTTCCACTCTTTGACGGTGCCGATGTCCGCAGAAAAGCCGATGTTGAGCAGCACGGCATCGACCTTGAGCTGTTCCGTCTCCTTGGTCTTGTTATTGATAACGACCGCATGTTCGATCTGCTCCGAGCCGCCGACGCTGTGCAGTTCGTTGAACAACCGCACCTCTACCGGGGAGCGGTTGAGCAGCCAGTCGATGCTCTCCTCATGCGCCCGGAACTCATCACGACGGTGGATCAGGGTAATCTTACCCGCGATAGGCTCCAGGTTCATACACCAGTCCAGCGCGGAATCGCCGCCGCCGACCACGAGCAGATCCTTACCGGCGAACTGGGCCTTATTCTGCACGAAATAGTGGACGCCACGCCCTTCGAACTCCTCGACGCCGGGCGTACCGAGTCGCTTGGGAGCGAACGCCCCGGCTCCTATCGCGAGGACGACCGTTCTGGTGCGGTGCTCGCCCTTGTCGGTGGCGAGGGTGATGGTCCCGTCCTCCTCGTAGCGCACGGTCAGCACCTTTTCACCGAGGCAGACGGTCGGATTGAACCGTGTGCCCTGCGTGGCCATCTCGGCGGCGAGGTCACGGGCCAGCACTTTGGGGAAGCCGGGCATATCGTAGACGAACTTTTCGGGATAGAGCGCGCTGAGCTGCCCGCCGAGCTCCGGCAGACTGTCGATCAACTTGGTCTTCATCTGCCGAATACCAGCGTAAAACGTTCCGAACAGTCCGACCGGGCCACCACCTACAATGGTGACGTCAAACACTTCTTGAGTCTCTGTCAATTCCTGATAACCTCGAATTTAATTTGCGTCCGGGATAACATCCCGTGTCCGCTTAGGCTTTGGCTTCGATGCCGCGCTGACGGGACTGCTCTCTGCGCTCGCCGAGGTAGGAGAAGAACTCCTTGCCTTCGCGCAGACGGCGCATGAACATCTGGGGATTTTGCACCATTTCAGCGACGATGCTGGAGATCTTGCCAGGGCGGAAGTAGAACGAACGGTACATCCGCTCGACCGCGTCCTCAATCTGCGCGGCAGACATATTCTCGTACTGAAGCGTCGAGGTCTGGATGCCGGAGCCGGAGATGAGGCTCTCTCGGGCGAACCAGTTGTTCGCCACCGCCTGGTCGTAGAGTTCTGTGCCGGGATAGGGCGCGGCGATGGAGACCTGGATGGTGTGAGGATCGAGCTCTTTTGCGAAGTCGATCGTCTCCTGCACGGTCTTCGGACTTTCTACGGGCAGACCGATGATAAAGGTGCCATGCACCTTGATGCCCAGCTTTTTACAGTTCGCCATGAACTCCCGCGCCATTTCGAGCTTGATACCCTTTTTGATGCGGTTCAGGATCTCCTGGTTGCCGGATTCGAACCCGACGAGCAGCAGGCGCAGGCCGTTGTCGCGCAGCTCTTTGAGCGTCTCGTATTTGACGTGGGCGCGGGCGTTGCAGCTCCAGGTCAGGTTGAGGCGCTTCATATGCTTGCTGATCTCGATGGCGCGCTTCTCGTTGATGGTGAACGTATCGTCGTCGAACATATATTCGCGGACTTTGTCGCCCCAGATCGCTTTGGCCTCGTCCATTTCGCGCCCGACACACTCTGGGCTCTTCGTGCGGTAGGCGTGGCCGCCGATCGTCTGCGGCCACAGGCAGAAGGTGCATTTGGCGGGGCAACCGCGCCCGGTATAGAACGAGACATAAGGGTGCAGCAGGTAGCCGATGAAATATTTGGTGATGTCGAGGTTCTGCGCGTAGGTCTGGAAGACACCCGGCATGGCGTCCCAGTTGGGAACCAGTTCGCGATCCTCGGTGCGCTGCAGGTGCCCCTCTTCGTCGCGCCAGGAGAGCCCCTTGATCTCGCTCCAGGGACGATCTTCCGCCAGTTCTTTGCAGGTATAGTCGAACTCATGGCGGCAGACGAAGTCGATCAGCTTATTCTCCCGCAGCGTCTGTTCCGGCAGGACCGCGACATGCGCGCCGATAAACCCGATCTTGACGGCGGGGTTCTGGACTTTGATCTGCCGGGCGCACTCGACATCGTTGGCGAGGGAGGGCGTGCTGGTGTGCATAACGACCAGCTCGTACTCCTTCGCGATCTTCAAAACGTCTTCCTGCGTCTGATGATGCGGCGGCGCGTCGATCAGCCTGCTGCCCGGAACCAGCGCGGCTGGCTGCGCCAGCCAGGTCGGAAACCAGTACGAGGTGATTTCGCGCTTGGCCTGATATCGGGAGCCAGCGCCGCCGTCAAAACCGTCAAAAGAGGGCGGGCTGAGGAACAGTGTCTTCTTCACGAGCGATAAGTCTCCTATAGGTAAAACGGGGAACAGGTATGATAGCGTGAATAGAGTTTACCCCGAAATACGTTCGGATTGCCTATGTCCCTCAAAAACGGAGGCCGCTTGTACGCAAAAGGGCGTCGGCCCATGTCGCCTCCAAGCCTGTCAACGCCGGGACAGCCTCCTGGCTATAATCTAATTTCCGACGGAACAACCCCTC
>JBBQPO010000349.1:0-5277 GCA_038217285.1 Chthonomonadales bacterium | reverse complement strand
TTTGTCTGCTATAAGGCAGAAGCGGTCGGTTTGAAAGTGGTCTTCGTTGACCCTCGCAACACCTCCCGAACCTGCCCCGAATGCGGATACTGCGACAAGGCGAACCGAAAGAGCCAGTCCTGTTTTCGATGTTTACAATGTGGCTTGGAGGCGAATGCTGACTTTGTTGGCAGCAGGAACATCGAAGCACGGGCGGAACTCTCAGACCGCCTAATGTCCTCCGCTGTCACCACTGGGTGACAGAGATGGAAGGACAGTGACAACAACCGCAACCAAGAAAGAAACATGATCCTGAACAGTAGCAACCTGGACAGTCTCACGGAGCCCATCCCTAATGCGGTGTCCCACGCCTCGGTTCCCAGCCCTGCTATACCGGAAGATCTGACGTGATTTGCACCGCCGCATCGCAGTTAATGAGCGCCTTCATCGCCATGTACCGCAGGAAGACAGACGCTGCGGTGCAGGCTTCAAACCGATGCTTGCAAAAGGAATTTTGATCATGAAAAGCGATACTCATCTCCAGAGCGATGTCGTGGCGGGACTGAAATTGCAGCCGCGCGTGAACGCAGCGCATATCGGATTCGCGGCGAAAGACAACGTCATTACGCTCACGGGCCAGGTAGCCCACTATGCGGAAAAGACTGTGGCGGAAGATGCGGTAAAAGGCGTCTACGGGGTTCAGGCGGTCGCCAACGATATCGAAGTTGAAGTGCGTGGACCGAGCCGCTGATCGGAATCAGGACATCGCAGCGGCCGCCTTAAGCGCCATGATGTGGGACTTCGAGATCCCGAACGATCAGGTCACCGTCATCGTGAAGGATGGATGGGTCACACTGGAAGGCACGGTCGATTGGCAGTACCAGAAAGACGCAAGAGGAAGAAGCCCGCGCCCTGTTATTCTCGCTGGCTTTCATATTCGAGCAGCAGGCGCGTCCACTCTGTCCTTTGTGTGCGCAGCAACGTATCTGCTTCTGCATTACGGAGCGATCCTCTCACAAGAGAGGCTATCCCATAGAGAACCACTATTGTCTCTGGTGTCCTGCTTGTCTGATGTGGGCCGCAATCACTCTGCCTATGGATACATAAATAGTTTACATACGAATGGAACTATGTGTATACAGCCAACGTCCCTCCCTTGTCCAGACGCGACTTACGAGACGGACGAAGCGGAATGCGCCAACATCACCTCTCACCCTCCTCTCTCCTCACCGTAGCCTGCACCTGTCGAAGCATAGACTGTCACGCGATACAACAAGCTATTTTCACTTGCGATACGATAAGGGAAGGGAAGAAAACCATGACAACACAAACGATGCTACCAAATGAAGTGATCCTACAGAATGGCCTGAAGAGTTCTGTAGTCGCCATCTACGAGACACACAGTCTGGCGGAAGCCGCAGTGAAAGCCTTGCAGCATCAGGGCTTCGACATGACGAAACTGTCTATCGTCGGAAAGGACTACCACACCCAGGAGAACGTTGTCGGCTACTACAACACCGGCGACCGCATGAAGGCCTGGGGCAGATCCGGAGCTTTCTGGGGCGGCCTGTGGGGCATGCTCTTCGGCTCCGCCTTCTTCTTTATCCCGGTCGTAGGGCCAATTCTGGTGGCCGGCCCCCTCGTCGCCTGGATCGTGGGCGCGCTGGAAGGGGCGGCGATCGTGGGCGGAATAAGTGTGCTGGGCGCAGCTCTGGTCGGGATCGGCATTCCGAACGATAGCATCGTGAAATACGAAACGGCGCTGCAGGCGCGCAAATACGTCCTGATCGTCCATGGCACACGCGCCGAGACCGATAGGGCGCAGGCTTTGCTGGATCTGACCCACCATCAGGGTCTTACCGCACACATCGCCTGATGGAAACTAAAAGGAAATTACCATGTTAAGAACAGTTAAATCCCTGCACGGTTCGACGATCCATGCCCTCGACGGCGAGATCGGCAAAGTATCCGAAATTCTCTTCGACGACGAGCACTGGACCGTTCGATACCTGATTGTCGAAACCGGCACCTGGCTTTTCGGGCGCAAAGTACTGATCTCTCCGATAGCCTTCGACCATGTGAAATGGGAAGAGTATACGCTGCATTGCAACCTCACCCAGGAACAGATCAAGAACAGCCCAGACGTGGATACCGACCAGCCGGTTTCGCGGCAGTGGGAGACAGACTATTACAGCTATTACGGCTGGTCCTCCTACTGGGGCGGCATGGGCGGTTGGGGAACCTACGGCTATCCAGGAGGACTGTTCACGCAGCCTTTCGGCATCGGCGGGACGGGTGGCATGATACCGAGGGAGGTCGGTGCGCACGTGGAAGAACACTCCGACTCCCACCTGCGCAGCAGCAAAGAGGTGACCGGCTACCGAATATTCGCGACGGATGAACACTTCGGCCACATCGCTGACTTCATTGTCGATGAAGAGACCTGGAAGATCCGCTATCTGGCGGTGAACACCGGGGACTGGTGGCCGGGGAAGAAGGTTCTGATGCCTCCGGAGTGGATCACCGCTGTGAACTGGCTGGACAGAAGCGTGCTGGTGGACGTCTCTCGGGAGCAGATCAAAAACGCTCCAGAGTGGCACTCCGACCAGCCGATCAACCGAGGCTACGAGGAGCAGTTGTACCGCTACTATGTCCGGCAGACCCCCTGGGAGCAAGAGCGGGTTTCTGCGCTTGCGACTTAAGTCGGATCCGGCTGGCTCCAACCTTAAACCGATGTCGCCTCGCAACATAGGCAGGAGAGGAAGCCTTTAAGGGTTACCCCTCCGACCTGATTGTGCACGCTGACGCAGGCAACACCGCGAGGAAAAGGACAGCAGCATGAATATCAGTCCTCTGGCAGGCAAGCCGGCGGAGCCCGGGATGTTGGTCAACGTCCCCAAACTCGTCAAGGCCTACTATACCGACGCGCCGGATCCCGCCGAGCCCGCGGAGCGGGTGTCGTTCGGCATCTCCGGACATCGCGGCTCGGCGTTCGACGGGTCTTTCAATGATTGATCGCATCACCGCGAAGATTGACCGCAAACTCTACGAGGTGCCGGTCGGCTTTAAGTGGTTCGTGCCCGGTTTACTCGATGGTTCGCTTGCCTTCGGAGGCGAAGAGAGTGCAGGGGCCACCTTCGCGCGTCTGAACGGCGCTGCCTGGACCACGGACAAAGACGGCATGGTCCCGGCGTTGCTGGCGGCGGAGAGCGGATGGTTCGCATTGCGTCCGTCCGGAACCGAGAATATCTACAAGATCTTTGCGGAGAGTTTTCGGGTAAGTGATTGCCGGCACCATCTCCGCGCTGGTACTGGTATTGATGCTACTGACAATCAATGGCTGCAAAGCGAATACGACTGACAGCGCCACCGGCACGCCAGGTACGGTAAGCACGCCTGCGGAACAGACGGCGAACCACAACGGAATGAGTGCAGGCGACATGGGCCACATGTCCCACCCCCAGGGTGGCATGTCGGGCAGCAGTGGCGGAATGGCGGATGATCGCATGACCGGGCACGGTATGGGGGGCAACTCATCCGGTGCATCCGGTCAGAGAGCTCCTGACAAAAGTGCGCCAAGCCCGCCCAATTCTGGCGGTGGAATGTAATATAGCGGACTAGGTGGAGATAAGTAACCTGTTCCCGGAATAGGCGAAAAAGGAGATTGGAACCATGAGCACAACAACGGAAACAACCACTCGCCAACATTCTGACGAGTCCCATCAGTCCCGCGACAGCAGGAGTACATCGGCGGAAACAACCCTTTCCCAGGACCTGCTCCACAAAATGAACGCCTACTGGCGCGCCGCCAACTATCTGTCGGTCGGACAGATCTACCTGTACGACAATCCGCTGCTCAAGGAGCCGCTGACGCTGGCCCATGTGAAACCACTGGTGGTCGGACACTGGGGTACGACGCCCGGCCAGAACTTTATCTATGTCCACTTGAATCGGGTCATCAAGAAGTACGACCTGGATATGTTCTATATCGCCGGTCCCGGCCACGGCGGCCCGGCGATCGTGGGCAACGTCTATCTCGAAGGCACCTGGAGCGAGGTCTATCCCAACGTCACCCAGGACGAAGCCGGACTCAAAAAGCTGTTCAAGCAGTTCTCCTTTCCGGGAGGGATCTCCAGCCATGTCGCGCCGACGACGCCGGGGTCCATTCACGAAGGTGGTGAGTTGGGCTATTCGCTTAGCCATGCCTTCGGGGCCGCGTTCGACAATCCCGATCTGATCGTCGCCTGCGTCGTCGGCGATGGAGAAGCCGAAACCGGTCCGCTGGCGACCGCATGGCAGTCCAACAAGCTTCTCAACCCCATCACCGATGGGGCGGTGCTGCCGATCCTGCATCTCAACGGCTTCAAGATCAGCAATCCGACCGTCCTGGCCCGCATCGAGCCGGACGAACTGGAAATGTTCCTGCGAGGCTGCGGCTGGACGCCCTACTTTGTGGAGGGGGACGATCCGGACACGATGCACGAACTGATGGCAGCTACTATGGAAAAAGCCATCGAGGCGATCCGGGAGATCCAGCAGAACGCGCGCGATCACAACGACACCATGCGTCCGCGCTGGCCCATGATCGTCCTCAAATCTCCCAAGGGCTGGACGGGACCGAAGTTCGTGGATGGCCTGCCGGTCGAGGGCACCTTCCGAGCGCACCAGGTGCCGCTCCTGGTGAATGCCGAACATCCCGAGCATGTGGCGCAGCTTGAAAGCTGGATGAAGAGCTATAAGCCCGAAGAGCTGTTCGATGCCGAAGGCCGTCTGATGCCGGAACTGGCCGAACTGGCTCCGAAAGGCGAGCGCCGCATGGGCTCCAATCCGCACACCAACGGCGGTGTACTGCTGCGCGACCTACAGATGCCGGATTTCCACGAGCATGCCGTCACTGTGCCTGCTCCGGGCGCGGTGGATGGGCAGGATACGATGATCCTTGGGAAGTTCTTGCGGGATGTAGCAAGGCTGAATCAGGATCAACGCAACTTCCGCGTCTTCGGTCCCGACGAGACACTTTCAAACCTCCTGGGGGCGATCTTTGAAGTCACCGACCGGCAGTGGGATGCCCGAGAAGTGCCGAACGACGAGTTTCTTGCGCCCGCCGGACGTGTGTTGGATTCGATGCTCAGCGAGCATCAGTGCGAGGGCTGGCTCGAAGGCTATCTGCTCACCGGGCGGCACGGGCTGTTCAACAGCTATGAGGCGTTCATTCGCATCGTCGATTCGATGTTCAGCCAGCACGCCAAATGGCTGAAGGTCACCTCGGAACTGCCCTGGCGTCGGAAGATCGCCTCG
>JBBQPO010000348.1:0-5282 GCA_038217285.1 Chthonomonadales bacterium | reverse complement strand
GTCGAAGCGGGGGATCGGAGCAGAGACGATCAGAGGAGCCTCCTGCCAGTGAGCCCGCTCCTGCTCTTCGATGATGAGCTGCTCCAGAGCCCCCACCAGGCCAAGTTCGTCCAGGGCCAGAGAGCGCAGCCCATTGACCATGCGGCGGGCCTCCACGACAGCCTCGTGCAGATACTTCATCCCTTTCTGCAGATCGACAGGCAGTGGGGCGTCGGGCGGATCGAGGGTGGCGGTGAAGGATTCGAAGAAGGCGAAGGAGGACATGACGTACTGGGTGAGGCCGTCGTGGAGTTCGAAGGAGATGGCGCGGCGTTCCTCTTCGAGGGTCAGCATGAACCGATGGGTCAGCAGCCGCTGCAAGCTCAGGTGCTGCTCGCCGAGCCGCCTCACCTGCTCTTCGGCCAGCTTGCGGGCGGTAATTTCACGAAATACGGAGAGATGAACACCGGGCTCGATATCTGCAACGGCGTTGTACTCGATCTCGACCAGAGCGCCGTTCTTGCGCTGCAACTGGTACTCCCCACTCTGCCTGCCCTGTGCCAGAAACTCCCGCCAGTGCTCGCGTGCGAAGGGCATGTCCGCAGGCGGCGTTATCTCCCACTGGTCTCTCTGCAAAATCTCCTCGCGGGTATATCCGAGCAGTCCGCATGCCGCAGGATTTGCGTCGATAAAGTGCGCGTTTCCATCTGCCAGCAGAATCGCATCGCCCGAGTGATCGAACAGCGCCTTCATTCGCTTCTCGCTGTCGAGAAGCAGCACAAGCGTATGCATCTGCCGATTTCGTACGCTTATCACCACCCCACCGAAGGTGAGTACGAGCAGCGTTGCCAGTGTGGCGCTGAGGTAGTAGCGCGCCTCTCTCGCCCGAAACTTCTCCAGTATGTCCGTCTCCGCGACCCCGACGGTCGTTACGAGGGGATAGTTCTTAAGTCTCCTAAAACTGAACAAACGCGTGATACCGTCCAGGCTGGCGGGAACCGTATAGTTGCCCACCGAATACTTTTCCTGTTCGCCGAACCAGATATTGTTGCGGAAATTTTCCCCACAACTCTCGATGGCTCCGACACGACGGGCGCGCGCAATACCATCGCGCCCAATGAGGGAGACAACGTCGTTAACGTGCAGTACTGTCTCGCCCAGAAACTTGATAAAGTGACGGGGTTCCAACTGGACAGCGACAATACCGCCGAAACTTCCATCCGGCTTGTTGATGCGACGGCTGATAGCGATGGACGGCCTGCCAAACGTGCGCGACAGGACGGGCTTACCGACATACACTATGTCGGTATCGCTCTGCCTATGCGTGGTGAAATGGGCACGGTCTGAAACGTTTATGTGGAGGACGGAAGGTGGCGCATAACTGCTCGCAATGACATCCCCATGTTCGTCAGCGATGCTGACCGCCGTGAATAGATCCGAATTGATGGTGTGTTCCGCAATAAGCTTGCGGATGTCGATCTTTCGTCCACTGCGGGCAAATTCGTGCTTGAGAACCTGGGTAACGGCATCGACCCCGTCAATGGTCCGGATCGTATACTGTTCGAAGGCGATGGCGAGGTTGGAGTTTTGGTTGATTGCGGCATCAATAGTCTGTTGGCGCTCAAAACGCGCCTGTGCGCGAACCGCACTCCAGACGAGAGCGATCACGGCCAGGCAAAAAGCGACGATCATTGCGTTGAGACGATCCAGCCTCCTAAAGCGAAGCCACATAGCGGGGAAGATACTCTTCATATCGGAAATGCCTACTTCTAATAGATCGATTCATTCGCCCCACAGTACGCTCCGAACCATCTGGCGCGCAACATCATAAGGTTTCACAAGAGTATAACACAAAGGCGACCCCTCTCTACGTGAGCCGCCGGACCGCGAACAGGTCCTCTGGTCTGGAAGACGAGAAGGAACTCTATGTTTCGATGTCCAATAGTTCCGGCAACATCCCCGTCCGGTCCGTGTTGGATCGCACATGCTGCGATGGGCCAACCCGGCTACGTCTTTTCAGGAGTTTCATCGATGTCTTCTCGACTCAGGTTGCGAATCATGCTCGGCGCCATGATGTTTTTCCAGTATGCCGTCTGGGGTGCCTGGACGCCCATCCTCGGCGCTACACTCGCCGGCCGTATGCACGCCACAGGCGCTCAAATCGGACTCGTCTACGGCGTACTCTGGCTCGCGTGCATCATCACCCCTTTCATCGGTGGGCAGATCGTAGATCGTCTCATGCCCAGTCAGGTCTATCTTGGCCTGGCTGGCGCTGTTTGCGCTGTATCGGCCTACATGATGTCTATTCAGCATAGTTTCAGTGGGTTGATCACCTGGATGTGGGTCTGGTCGATCGCCTTCGCGCCGACTATCGGCATCGCCAACTCGCTCGTCATGTATCACCTCGGTAAGGAGGGAACCAGCCCGGAAGTTCAGGAGCGAGACTTCTCGCTGATCCGGACAGCCGGAACGGTAGGGTGGGCCCTCGCAAGCCTTGTCCTGACGGCCTACCTGCGGTCGAAACCGGCCGTCGCAGACGGCACGTGGGCCCCATTCGAGGAGATGCAACTGGCAGCGATCTTCGGCGTCATTCTGACCGTCATCGCTTTTCTGCTGCCGAACACGCCGCCGTCGAAAGAGGCAAAAAATCCCTGGGCCTTCACCAGGGCATTCCGTATGTTCGCGACGGTACCGGGCTTTCTGGTATTCATGGTGATCTCTTTCCTCATCTCGACCGAGTTTCAGTTCTACTATGTTCTTTCCGGCCCTTTTATGGAAAAGGGTATGGGCATCGACCATAGTCTCATATCGCTCTACAAGAGTATCGCCCAGTGGGCGGAGATCCTCTCTCTGGCT
Source organism: Chthonomonadales bacterium (assembly GCA_038217285.1). Classification (GTDB taxonomy): domain Bacteria; phylum Armatimonadota; class Chthonomonadetes; order Chthonomonadales; family Chthonomonadaceae; genus JANXLO01. Next base: position 2,447 of record JBBQPO010000348.1, on the reverse strand, counting down.
CTGCTGACCCCACTCGCTTTGAAATACCTGGGCATGCGCAAGACGCTGGTCATCGGCGCACTGGCCTGGCCCCTGCGCTATTTCATCTTCGCATTCTACAAGGTGCTCCCTGTTCAGATCGTCCTGGCTTCGATGTCTTTTCACGGGATCGGTTTTGCATTCGTCATCGTAACCTCTTATATCTATATCGATCGCATTTCGCCCCGTGACATCAGGGCCAGTGCCCAGAGCCTCTTTACGCTCGCCACCTTGGGAGTTGGCAACTGGCTGGGAACCCTCTTTTCCGGGTGGCTGCAAGATCACTATACGCAGTTCATCGCAGATCCGGCCCATGCCGGTCAGACGATACCGGGACCAATCAACTGGCAGATGGTCTTTGTCGTCCCTGCGATAACGACCACCCTCTGCGGCATCGCCTACTGGTTGACGTTCCGTGAGCCCAAAGCCGAGAGTTATGTCGAGGATGCGCCCGTTGTAGCGACCTCCTAGAACGCAATCGCGAACTCCTTTGATGTTTGCGTAAACACCAAGGGAGTTCGCGATGGCTGCGTCGAATCGTAACCGTCAGCAGAAAATAGCCTGCAGGTGTCCTTTAGACCACTCGCTCCTCCGGCCGCAAAGCAAAATTGAGGAAGACGGAGACATCCTCCTTGAGTTTCGTGAGGGAGGCGGTATGGATATACATCATATGTCCCGCCTCGTATTCGGCGGTTTTGATATTATCGCGCAGGGAAGGATCGAGGCCCATGTGCGCTAACGTATATTCGGTGGCGAAGTAGGGTGTCGCGAGATCGTAGTAGCCGGAGGCGACGAAGAGTTTCATGTAAGGATTTTTGGCGAAGGCGGCGCGCAGCGCTTCGCTCGTGTCGGCATAGCCCATCCGGTCGATATTCCAGTCCCAGGGGTTCTTGATCCCGCCTCCAAGGATATAGTACTCCTCGTCTGTCTCGTATTTGAGGGAGTTGCGGACATAGTCGTTGAAAAGCGCGGTGTAGGGGGGACGAATGGCGCTCATGCTGGGGTCGAAATCCGGGGTTTCGGAGACGGCCAGCGCGTCCAGGCCCTTGATGCGGCTGTCGAGCCGTCCGACCGTGCGCCGTTGTGCGCGGAGCAGCTCCTTGCAGAACCGGAATATCTCCACCCGCAGATTGCACTCCTCCACGTAGCGCGAATCGAGGCCGGTGTAGCGCGCCAGTTTGGCAACGACGTCGGCGCGTTCTTCCGGAGTCAGGGCGTCGCCACGCATGAGAGCGGCCGCATATTCGGTTTCGGCCCAGTGCTCGACTTCCGCGAGCGTAGCGGCGAGACTATCCTGGAGATCCGGGGCAAGACGCTTGTGATACCACGCCGTCGCGGCATAGGTCGGCAGGAAGAGAACAAAAGGCAGATCGTTGCCCTTGGAAAACGAGGCTGTCTGAAAATGGAGGATCGACGAAACCAGCACGATTCCGTTGAGCGCGATCCCATGATCGAGCAGATGATCGGAAAGACCGGCGGCGCGGGTCGTGCCGTAGCTCTCCCCCACCAGAAAGAGCGGTGAGGTCCAGCGGGAGTAGCGCGTCAGGTAGAGCCGAATGAACTCTCCGATGGACTCAATGTCGCCCTTGACCCCCCAGAACTTCTTGCCGAGTTCCGGCTTGGTGGAACGACTGTAGCCCGTGCCGACCGGATCGATAAACACCAGGTCGGTATGTTCCAGCCACGACTCTGGATTGTCCACCAGCCGGTAGGGAGGCGCGGGCAGGTTGCCGTCGTCGAGCATCTGTACGCGCTTCGGACCGACGGCGCCGAGATGGAGCCAAACGGAGGCCGACCCCGGCCCCCCGTTGAAGGAGAACATAAGCGGCCGGGTCGCCCGGTCCGCGCCCTCGTCCCGCGTGTAAGCCATGAAGAAGACGTCCGCCTCTTTCTCACCTTTCTCGCCGCGAATAGGCATCATTCCCGTCGTCACGGTATACGAGAAATGCTCTTGGCCGCCCCGAAAACGATGCTGGGTGCAGATCGGCTCCGTCTCTTTGGATTTCGCCTTCTCGTCTGTTCCATTTTCGGTCGCCTTCGCCTTATCCAGAAGCACCGCTGCTCCCAGAGCCATGCCCTTGATACCCGTCTTAATCTCTTGAAACAGTGTCTGTTCGCCGTCCGTCGGCTGCGCGTCCTCGGATGCCATTCCACAACTCCTCTTTAATCTCGTAGGATTCGAAAGTAAACGATTATGCCAGACTGTCATTATAGTTTTCAGGCCCACTGCTGTCAAGCCGACGGTCAAACCGTGACCGTGTGCAGCCGCCAATGACGAAACAGTACGCTCGATTGTGTGACGGTGAGACCGGGCAGGTGATTCTGCCGAATCTGGAAGTCGCGGCCACGTTGTGGGCGCAGACTATCGGTTTGATAGGTCGTAAAGAGTTGGCGGCCACCTCGGGCCTGCTCATCCCTCATTGTAATGC
>JBBQPO010000347.1:0-5306 GCA_038217285.1 Chthonomonadales bacterium | reverse complement strand
GCTAACGAGGTCTCTGCCCCTCGTTTAAGGAAGTGACAAACAGACCGTTGGTAACACCTTTCGGAGGGAGTAGTCTGTCTGCTCCCCCCGCCGCGATAGCCTGCCCGGAAATGGGCAAAAATCTATTCGTCGGATCATCTAATGAACACTTCCATATTTTAGGCAGGAATCCCTGCCTGGTCAATGCCAGGAGAAGATCAGGTGTCTTCGAGGCCGAGGGCAGCGGGGGGGGTGGCGCGGCCGACGAGGGTGACGAGGGCGGCGAGGGTCATGAGGTAGGGGAGGGCGTCGAGGAGGAAGGGGTTGGTCCATTCAACGCCGAGGGCGACGAGATGGACATGGCTGATCTGCAGTTGGCTCTGGAGGGCGTCGAAGAAGGCGAAGAAGACCGCACCGACCATTGCGCCGAGCGGATGCCATTTGCCGAAAATGACGGCGGTGAGGGCGACGAAGCCTTTGCTTGGTGACGTTTTCGGCATGGGTGGGATCGACATTTGAGATTGATCTACTTCCGGTAATCGCTGACAAATGGTAATGACTGGCGTCGGGTTTGTAGACTGCATGACTTGCCGGGTTGCATAGGCATCAGACCTGCGATTACATCTGAGTCAACAGTGCATCATAGTCCGCATGGGAGCCTATCCAGAACCAGACGATATCTTCCCCGTCCAGCAAACCGACCGCACGATAATGTAAGCCGACGCGAGCCGAATAGATCGGCTCCGCCGCATGAACCAGCCGAAACCGTAAACCCGGATGATGTGGGTTTTGCTGAAACCGGCGATAGGCAGCACGCGCCTGACGCTGAACTTCAACCGGAAGTCTGGCAAACCGTTCCCGAAATTCTGCGGTCGTCCGTGAGTTCATAGTGTGTCGGGGTCAAGCGGGAGAGTCTTACCGGCGCGATGCTCTGACAGGGCTTTTTGGGCGAGCCGAGAGAGAACATCGGCAGAAGCAGAGAACTGCTGGTTCCATTGCTCGTCCGAATCCAACTCCTCTAAGATGAGTGTAGCGATCATATCTTGATCGGTATCAGGCAACTGAGTAATGCGCGCGCAGACTTTTTCCAGAAGTTGGGTCATGGCAAATCTCCCTCAGAAATGGAATGCGATGTTTAACTCTCTTCCTCATTATACACCCGCCTCAGTGATTCTTCTGCCCGACGGAGTCCTCCTGCGACTTCTTCAGGATCTCCTGAATGCGCTTGTCCATAATTGCCCTTCGTTCTTTTATCCTCTGACGAGTCGCTGGATCGAGGCTCGGATCCTCGGCCATATCCTGGAGACCGCCGACCTCTCGGAACTTGTAAGTCGCGGCAGTCGGGTCGGCGACCGGGGCCTTGAATTCCCAGGTCGCTCCGGGTTTCAGGTTCTGAGTTTGCGCGGTAGCCGAAGTCAGCGCCTTCCCGCTCTTATCGAACAGAGAGAATTCGACGGTGGCTATCGCATAAGTATGGGTCGGGGAGATGTTTTTGAGGGTGCCCGCGATATAGCGTTCGCCTTGCTTCGTCACCAGCTTATGGTTCTGCACTTTAAGATCCACCTTGGCCTCACGGATCATCGCGGACATGCCTTCGACGCCGCGCTTCAATCCCAACCCGAGCATGAACATGCCAGCCACGGCGACGATCACAGCTAAACAGGTGCAGCCTCCGCAGCCCCAGAGTACATAGAACCACGGGGAGCGCTGTTGCGCAGGACGATACGAGGGTTGAGATTGCATCGGCGGAACCTTTCTTTTGCATCCGGGAAAGCAGATTCTTTATGTTCTTTTCTCTCTTCGGCCGTCAGATGGGATAATCCTGCTCTCTGCCAGGAGAAGATCAGGTGTCTTCGAGGCCGAGGGCGGCGGGGGGAGTGGCACGGCCGACGAGGGTGATGAGGGCGGCGAGGGTCATGAGGTAGGGAAGGGCGTCGAGGAGGAACGGGTTGGTCCACTCGACGCCGAGGGCGACGAGATGGACATGGCTGATCTGCAGTTGGCTCTGGAGGGCGTCGAAGAAGCCGAAGAAGAGCGCCCCGACCATCGCGCCGAGCGGATGCCATTTGCCGAAGATGACGGCGGCGAGGGCGATGAAGCCTTTGCCTGCCGACATATCGGGGGAGAAGCGGTGCGCGACGGACATCGAGAGGAAGGCTCCAGCGAGGGCGGCGCAGACTCCCGAGAGCGTGACGGCGACGAAGCGCACGGGGAACGAGGCGATGCCCGCCATCCGTGCGCTCGCCGGGCTCTCCCCGACCGCGCGCAGGCGCAGGCCGAACCGGGTGCCGACCAGCAGCCACTGGACGAGGAACGGCAGCAGCAACGCGCCGACGATGAAGACCGATTGCGGCAGGCCGTCGATCTGTACGCCGTCCCGAAGCATCTTCTGGAAGAGGTAGCGCGTTCCGCCTGCCGCCAGCAGCGTGATGGCGAGGCCGCTCACGACATGATTCATGCGGGTCTTCTGGGTCAGGAAGGCGTGAACCGCGCCCAGGGCGGCCCCGACCGCCAGCGCCGCCAGCAGGCCGATCAGCGCCGAAGTGCGCCCTGCGGCCACGCCCATAAAAGCTCCGGCCAGAATCAGCCCTTCCAAAGCGATATTCACCACCCCGGCGCGTTCGGAGAGGATGCCTCCCATCGCCGCGAGGATCAACGGCGTGGCGCTGGTGAGCGTCGCGATGAGCAGGGCCATCAGCAGCGCGGCGTTAGAGGGCAGCATTCGCTTCCTTTCGTTCGGAGGGAGGAGGGTCGTTCTGCGTTGAGGCGGGAGCAGGCGTCGCGCGGGGCCGGGGGCGCATGCCCACGAACGCGATCACGACCGCCTGCACGATGACCGAGATCGGGGCGGGCACATTGGTCAGCGACTCCATATACGACGACCCGCTTGCCAGTCCGCCGAAGAAGAGCGCGCTCAACACGACCCCGATGCCGCCCAGCCCGCCCAACAGCGCGACGGCGATCCCATCGAACCCGTAGGAGGCTGCGATCCCCTCCGCATAGCGGTGCTGCACCCCCAGCACTTCGACCGCCCCGGCCAGCCCTGCCAGCGCGCCCGAGAGCGCCATCGTGACGACGAGTGTACGCGGCACGGCGATACCGGCGGCCCGTGCTGCCTCCGCGCCCAGACCGACGGCCCGGATCGCATAGCCGAGGGCGGTATAGCGGATCAGGAGCGTCACCGCCAGCGCCGCAAAGATCGCGAGCAGGAGGCCGGCCGTAAGGGCCGTATGCGGGATCAGAGGCGTGAGCATGGCGGAGGGCGCGATCTCCACGGTCTGCGGGTTCTGGCTGCCAGGATCGCGCATATTGTGCGTGATGAGATAGTTCGCGATGTCGAGGGCGACGAAGTTCAGCATGATCGTGGAGATGACCTCGTGGACGCCGCGCCGCGCCTTGAGCAGCCCCGGCAACGCCCCCCAGGCCGCCCCCGCTACGGCTCCTGCCCCCAGAGTCAGCGGCACATGCACGACGGGCGGGATTCCGGCGCGTACCCCGACCCAGGCCGCCGCCAGCGCTCCGAACGTCATCTGCCCCTGCGCCCCGATATTGAACAGCCCGGCCCGCAGGCCGAGCGCGACCGCCAGTCCGCAGAAGAGCAGCGGCGTCATCTTCGAGAACGACTGCGCCATCTGAAACAACGCGATATGCCCGCTGCCGAAGGCGAGGTCGTGGGTGCCTGTGGGCGGTCCGGCGGCAAGGCCGGTCGCGCCCGTCCAGAGCGCGGAAAACGCCTCTCCGGGCGCGAAGCCCGAGGCCGCCATCAGCGCCGCCGCCAGGATCAGCCCGACCAGCACACTCAGCAGGGGCCGCAGCATCCCGCTTCGCGCCAGCAGTCGCTGTTTCATTCGCTCACCTCCGGCTTTTCAGAGGGGAGAGAAGGAGCGGGGAGCCGCATGCTGCCGGTTGTCTGCGGGTCTGCGCCCGTCATCAGAGCGCCGATGCGTTCGGGGGTCGCCTCCGCGCATTCGAGCAGGCCGACGATGCGGCCGTTGAACATGACGGCGATACGGTCGGAGAGCTCCAGCACCTCGTCGAGATCGAGCGAGAAGAGCAGGATGCCGAGGCCGCGCGCGCGCGCCTGCCGCAGAGTGTCGTAGACGAAGAGGGTCGCGCCGCGATCCAGCCCACGCGTCGGCTGGCAGGCGACCAGCAGGCACGGCTTGCTGTCCATCGCCCGGGCGACCACGACCTTCTGCTGATTGCCTCCGGAGAGATTGCGAGCAGGAGAGTTGGCATCGCGAGAGCCGAGGCGCACATCGTAGTCCCGAATCATCTGCGTGGCGCGCGTGAGCAGTCGGGAGGCGTGCAGCACCGCGCCGCCGCCCCATTCCGGCATGTTCTCGTGCCCGAGCAGATAGTTCTCCGCGATGCTGAAATCCATCACCATCCCAGCGCGATGCCGGTCTTCCGGGATGTAGGCGACGCCCAACTGTTGGCGTCGACGCACACTCAGCGGATTGAGGAGCGTGTCCTTGCTGTCTGTGAGCAGGCGCATCTCGCCTGTTTCGGCCCGCCGCAGCCCGACGACCGCCTCGGAAAGCTCGCGCTGCCCGCTGCCGTCCACGCCCGCTATACCCAGGATCTCGCCTGCCCGCAACTCCAGTCCGGCGTTCTGAACCGCGACGGCATGGCGAGCGTTGCGCACAGTCAGGTCGGCGATGCGAAGGAGGGTCTTTCCGGTCGGGGCAGGCGAGGCTGCGACTTCCGTGGTGCCGGACGCGCGTTCGCCGATCATACAGCGCAGCAGCTCCTGATCGTCGGTGTCGGCGGTACGGAAATCTCCCGCATTGCGCCCGGCGCGCAGCACCGTGACTGCGTCGCTATGGGCCATCACTTCGCGCAGCTTGTGCGTGACGAAGACGACGGTCGCGCCCTCGGCCACGAGAGAGTGCAGCAGCGCGAAGAGCGCATCGGCCTCCTGCGGCGCCAGTGTGGCCGTCGGCTCGTCGAGAAGGAGCAGGTTCGCGTCCCGAAACAACGCCTTCAAAATCTCTACCTTCTGCTGCGCCGCGACCGACAGGCGTTCGGCGCGCTGGTTCAGGTCGAGGCCCGACAGGCCGAGTCTCTCCGCCAATACGGCAATACGCTCCGCCGCCGCGCGTCGGTTCAGAACTCCGCCCGGCCCCAGCGGCTCCGCACCCAGGATCACGTTCTCGATCACCGAGAGCGCGGGAATTAACGCATAGTGCTGGCTCACCAGGGCCACGCCGCGCCGGATGGCGTCCGCCGGGCTGTGCAGCGCCTGCGTCACCTCTTCGCCACGCAGCACGATCCGCCCCGTGTCCGCCCGGTAGAGCCCATAGAGGACATTGAGCAGCGTGGAT
>JBBQPO010000346.1:0-5306 GCA_038217285.1 Chthonomonadales bacterium | reverse complement strand
CACCGCTCATTTTGCCGACCACGGTCACGAACGCGCCGCCTTTGATCGTGTCTTTTTTCGCGAACCTGCCGTTGACGCGGACTTTCGCTTTGCTCATGTCCACGGTCATCGGACCTTTGCGCAGGGCCAGGGTAAAGGTGTTGCCGACGGGGCTACCCTTGACCGGTCCGGTAAAGCTCTGGGTCTGTCCGGGGGCCATTTTGCCACCCGACATTTTCCCACCCGACATTTTGCCGCCCGACATCTTGCCGCCCGACATCTTGCCAGCGTCTTTCTGGGCGTGGGCATGGCCGGTGAGCGCGAACGTCAGAACCAGTGCGAAAAGGTAAGCAATTTTTTTCATCTATGTTTTCTCCTGGAAATAGAAATCGGCACGACCTTCCCGGTGCGCCTGATAAGAACGGAATACGTGTCTGCAAACGGCAGGACGAACGGCACGCTATTTCTGATCATCGTCGTCCTCGGAATCCGGCTTCGAATCCTCTTTTGCAGAGTCTGAATCGGATTCGTCCTCGGAATCGTCTTTGCCCTTGCGAGCAGGTTTATCGTCGTCGTCCTCGGAATCGTCCTTGCCCTTGCGAGCAGGTTTATCATCGTCGTCCTCGGAATCGTCCTTGCCCTTGCGAGCAGGTTTATCGTCGTCGTCCTCGGAACTATCGTCCCCGTCGGCGTCGGTGTCGCCGTTTTTGCCGCTCTTTCCCAGCAACGCGTCAACCTGTTCTGCCACCTGTTTTGGATCCATCCCCAACTTCTCGGCGGCCATCTCCTCGGCCTTTTTCAGCAGTTCATCACGCAGGTTCATCGGCCTACTCCTTCTCTCCAACATAGGGATCCTGTCGACATCTCCTGATACAACGCTCTCTGTCTGGCCGATTCGCCGACAAGGAGCGCCATGACCAGACGGTTACCGGCACCGTCTTTCACCGCCATAATTCAACAACCACCGCAAAAATCCTTCTTTTGCAAGCGGCCAGGTCGGGTGCTCACAGTCTCCCTTATCGCTCAGATAGGTTTCGAGCCTCTATACTCCGGCGCCGAGACGGTCGGGGTTGAGCGCCTGCAGTTCGGGCAGAACGAACAGGCCGTCTTTGCGGATCAACACGTCATCGAAATAGATTTCACCGCCGCCATACTCCGGACGCTGGATGCAGACCATGTCCCAGTGTACCTGCGAGCGATTACCGTTGTCGGCCTCTTCGTAGGCCTGCCCTGGTGTCAGATGGAAACTTCCCGCGATCTTCTCGTCGAACAGAATGTCTTTCATCGGCTTGAGAATGAAGGGATTGAATGCCAGCGACCACTCCCCGATGTATCGCGCTCCCTCATCGGCATCCAGGATAGCGTTCAGACGCTCCGTATCCCCACCCGCCGTGGCCTCGACGATCCGGCCTGCATTGAAAACCAGCCGAATATTGTTGAAGATCGTGCCGCGATAGAGCGTCTCACAGTTAAACTGGATCACACCGTTGACGGAGTCTCGGAGGGGGCAGGTGAAGATCTCTCCGTCCGGGATGTTGGACTCGCCCGAGCAGGGAACCGTGGCGATGCCTTTTTTGCGGAAGGTCAGGTCGGTTCCCGGCCCTGTAATGTGCACGCGATCCGTTCTGTCCATGAGCGCGTGTAGGGGCTGCATCGCCGCCGCCATCTGCGCGTAGTCGACGCCCGCGCAGACCTGGAAATAGAAATCTTCGAAGGCTTCGGTGCTGCTTCCCGCCGCCTGCGCCATGCTCGCGGACGGCCAGCGCAACACGACCCACTTCGTTGCCGGGACACGCACTTCGGAATGCACGACATGCCACCAGTGCTTCTCGTAAAGCGCCATCTTGTCGGTCGGCACGTCGCTCAGTTCGGCAATATTCGGCGAGCCGCGCACTCCGATGTAGCACTGCACAGCCTCCATCCGGGCGCGCTCGATTTTGCCGATCGTCTGCATCTGCTCCTCTGTCGCCGCACTATAGAGCGCCCGCAGCACAGGCTGATGATAGGTGCTCACCAGCGGCAGTCCACCCGCCTCGGCTACGACACGGATCAGTTCCACCGTGAAATCGGTGGGAATGTCGAAGGCTTCGATCAGTACCTTCTCGCCGGGCTGTAGTCGAATCGAGTGGCGTACCAGCAGTTGCGCCAGTTGGGTGTAACGGGGATCTTTCATGCGATCAAGGCTCCTGAACGAGAGAGGAAGGGGAACGTTCCTGCTGCTCGCATAATAGGTTCATGGCAGGGCAAACTATGGGTCGATTCGCCCTGTTCGCCCGAAACTCCTGCGCGGTCGCCGTTTTTAGGCTATAATATAACCATAAGTGATCTTATCCGGAGAGTCGTTATGCGAAGAAGACGTTTACCCAAAACCAAAGTATGTCCGCAGTGCAAAAATCCGATGCTGCGGTTTTCCGACCGATGCGTGGAGTGTGGTTGGCGGCCCTGGCTGCAAGAGGAAAACACGCGCTATCTACTGATCGCCGGGGCACTGACGATTGGGGCAATGCTCTACATCGTGTTCGGTATGAACGCTCCGAAATAACCGGATCAATTTCCGATTTCCGATTTTTGATTGTCAGCCCGGTGGCTGGAATGCAAATGTGAGGAGTGCAAGATTATGACGACAGTCGCCTGCGCCCGGTGCGGTAAGAGTGCGGAGGCCATGGCTTTTCCTCCGATGGGCGGACAACTGGGCCAGACTCTGCAGGAGAGGGTCTGTGTGCCCTGCTACGCAGAGTGGATCGGTCAGCAGAACCTTCTCATCAATCACTACGGCCTCAGTATGGCGGATCCTGACGACCGCAAGAGGCTGGTGACCGCGATGAAAGAGTATCTCGGTCTGGAGGCGGCATGACCGAAACGCAGGAGACAGACCGATGACTCAATCCACACCGAAGCCGGACGCTGAGACACGCCTGCCGGATCGGTTTCGCGGCGTCCTGCTCGGACTGGCGGTCGGAGACGCTCTGGGGGCGCCGCTCGAATTTCAGCCCGCCCGACCGCCCGAGCACTATCTGACCGAGATGGTTGGCGGCGGCTGGCAGAAACTTGCGCCCGGCGAATGGACCGACGACACGCAGCAGGCGCTCTGTATCGTCGAGAGCCTGCTGACGAAGCGCGTTTTCGATCCCGACGACATCGCCCACCGTTTTGTGGTCTGGATGCAGAGCAAGCCCAAGGACATCGGTCTGCATACCCGGCGCGTCCTGGACTCCATTCAGCGCGGCGATCCGTGGGAAGAAGCCAGTCGAGACACCCAGGCGCTGGACCCCGACAACGCCCCCAATGGGTCGCTGATGCGCTGCGCCCCGCTCGCTCTCTTCTTCTGCCGCCATCCAGAGTATGTTGCTTCGCTCTCACCGGTGCTGTCACGCATCACGCACAGGCATCCCGACTGCGAATGGGCCTGTGTTTTTCTGAATGTCGCCATTGTCGGCCTGCTGACCGGCCTGAGCCGTTCCGAGGCTATCGATCTCGCCTACACCTCTTGCGACGAAGCCTCTCAGGCTTTGAAGGACCGCATCGGCTCGGCCATGCAGCCGACCTGCGAAGTCGCGCCGACCGGCTATGTGCTGGACACGCTGGAGGTCGCCGTCTGGGCATTCCTGCATACTAGCAGCTTTGAGGAGGCGCTCGTTACGGCGGTGAATCGCGGCGCGGATGCCGATACGGTCGGCGCCGTGGTCGGAGCGCTGGCCGGAGCGCGCTATGGCATGTCCGGGATCCCCTCCCGCTGGCTCCTCGCCTTGAAAGAGAGCTCCTTCCTCATCCACTATGCCGACAGCCTCTACGACCTCGCGCTGGCATAGCCCCTCCTTGGTAGGTGGCCTTCGTCAGGCGGGCAGGAGGAAGCCTCGGGCGATGAGCATGCGCAGGCCGTTGAGCAGTCCGGCTCGGGTCTCGGCATCGGTGGTCAGTGAATCCAGGAACTCACCCGGACACTGCCCTTCCCGGCACTGCGCTATGAACGATGCAAACGCGGCCGGGATCTCCTGCTCGTAGGCCAGCGCCTCCGTTAGGCGCAAACGGGTCGAATCCAGCGCCCATCCCTCCGACGTGGGTTCGAAACGCGTCTCCAGAAGAACCGAAGGCGCGATCTTGAGCGACTGCTCCCGCAGGAGACTCTCCTCCCCGGCCGCCAGCAGAAAATCCCGCGCTGCGAAGGCCCGGTCGACTGCCGAGCCGCACGGACCCAGCATTCGCGCTGGAGCATCGTCCGCCTGGAACCAGTTCGGCCGGTCACTGGCCTTGCGTAGGGTGATCAGCCCGGCGCTCACCGCTTCGATGCGCTGCTCTGCGTAGTACTCCATCCACGCGTCGAACTGCGCCGCCATGTGGCGGCTGTCCCCACCCTCCGTGTGTTCGATCCAGGTCTCTGCATAGACCGCGGAATCCTGAGTCTCGCAGCGCATCACCCAGACGTCGCAGCCGGTGCCCGCCGCCCACTCCGCCAGACGCTCTTGCCAGTCCTGACCCACAACATGCGCCCAGTTGCCCAGGATCTGGCAGTAGCCCCCTTCCGCCAGGAAAGCCGGTGCCTCCCGAACCAACCTGCGACAGATCTGGTCGCCCGGCAAGCCGCTATCCCGAAAAATATAGTGCGTGGAAGGGGAGATGACAAACGGCGGATTGGAGACGATCAGATCGAAGGTCTGCCCTGCCACCGGCGCAAACAGATCCCCCTCCACGCAGACCACCTGATCCAGTCCGTTCAGGGCCGCATTGAACGCCGCCATCGCCACCGCGCGCGGATTCCTGTCCGTCGCGACCACAGCCGTACTGTGCGCTGCCGCCAGGAACGCCTGGTAGCCGCAGCCTGTCCCCAGGTCCAGGGTAGTCGTGTGCGGCCCCGGTTTCCGCACCGTCAGATTCGCCAGAGTCCGGGAGCTGCTGCCTACGCCCATCACATAGTCCGGCTGCATCTGCGCCCGATCCCGTGCGGCGAAATCGTAGACGAGCCTGTCTTGCGCCTGCACCGGCAGCAGATGCACGGCCGCCCGGATCTGCTCCCCGGCGCCCAGGAGAAGCCTCGCCTTCTGCCACAGCTCCAGGGGCATCGGCAGCAGGGCGCGCCGGACTGAGGAGGCCTCTACCGGCAGGCCGAGCAGGAAAAGACGGGTCAGGATCTCCAGCGGAGAGTCGCCGCGCGCGCGCCGGCGCCATAGCTCCTGCCGGGCGTCGGAAGCGCCGTAGATGTCCGGGGTCTGCAGCAGCGCACAGACCCCGGCGTGGGTATATCCGATCTCATCGAGAACGTCCTGCATCCGCCGAAAGTCGTCCCGGTCTTCCCAGGCCGGCGCGCGCAGAGCCGTCTCCTCTCCTGATTC
>JBBQPO010000345.1:0-5310 GCA_038217285.1 Chthonomonadales bacterium | reverse complement strand
CGTCAGGTCTTCGACCCAGTCGGCCTCGGTCAGAGCGAAGCCTTTGTCGGCCCAGAAGTCGTGGCGACAGACGCCGGTGCATTTGATGGGCACTCCGTTCCAAAGCACAACGTTGTTCTTGACCTCGATCTGCTTGAATCCGAAACGTTGCTCGACCCTCTCAATCGTCTTCCCGCTGCCGGTCATCTCAAAGACGACGTAGTAAAGGTTCGGCTTCTCCGCCGACCAGAGGGCGGGCGACTTCACCGGGGCGCTCATCGTGATCTGCGCGCTTCCATTGGCCTGGATTCGGCCTACCCCGGAGAGAGTCGCTCCCACCGGACGCCCGTTGACGTGCATCAATGTGCCGGTTACGGCGACCGTCTGGCCCGGCGTCCCCTGAACGCTTAACTGAGTGGACAGCGTCGCATCTTTGTAGTTTGCGGTCAGCGGCGTCTGCACAGTGATGTCGGAGACGTGCATCTGCGGCACGGCGATCAGCGACGTGTCCCGATAGATGCCGCCCATGGATTGAAAATCACCTGTGTCGGCGTCAAAGGAGGGCGTCGACTTCGAGACGCGCACGGCAAACAGATTCCGCTGACCGGTACGAACCAACCCCGTCAGGTCGATGTCCCAGGCGGTGTAGCCGCTCTCATGGTAGCCAGCCCTCTGCCCGTTGACGAACACCTCTGCGCCGTCCAGCGCACCATCAAAGTGCCAGTAGAGGCGCCTGCCGGACCATGATTCCGGGATCGTGACCCAACGCCGGTAAAGCCCGACGGTGTTGTCCACGGAGTCGTAGGTCGGCAGTGAGTAGCCATACATCTCCCAGTTGGACGGCACCGGCAGATCATGCCACGAGGAATCGTCGAAGCCGGTCGAGGCGAACGCATCCAGGGTCGCCTCCGACACATTCGCATGGACAGGTTCCGGGACGGAGGGTCGCCAGACGACTTCCCTGCCGTTTTCGGTGGTCCGAATTTGGAACTCTCGAATCGAGGCCCAGTGTTGGCCGGAGGTGCCGGTCACCAGGATGCGGACATAGCGGACATCGGTGGGTGTCACCGTGACCGGGCCGTCGCCGGTCCCCGGCGCGGTGGTCGCGTCCGCCAGGGTCTTCCATTTCCCGCCCTCGGTGCGCCCTTCTATACGGAATTCGTAGTGGTCTCCCGGATACTCCCAGGTCAGGGTCGCGCCGGAGACGTGCTGCGTCTTCCCCAGGTCCGCCTGGAGCCACTGCGGGTAGTCGCCGCTGCTCGCGCACCAGCGCGTGTCGGGGTCGCCGTCGAACGCGTTCTGGGGTCGGTTTTCGGTCTGGCTGGTCGAGGCCGTGAGCGCATGCGAGACGGGCACGGACGGCTGGAACTGCCCGGCCTTGACGCGCCCGTAGGTCAAATGAAACCGCCAGGCGCCGGTCATCGGCAGGTTCCAAGGGTTGTGGGCGCGCAGCCGGTCAGGCGGCATTGGCGCGGCGGTCGGCAGCGGTATCGGCAGCGACGCGGGCGAGACGCGCCCGGCATCCTGCGCGGACGCGGGAACTGCAAGCGCGGCGAGGAGCAACGGCAGGAAAAATACGTGAGGTTGAATTCTCATAATTGTCTTTCGTGATGTGTCAGGTCGTCCGGTAACGGACCAAGACTATAGCACAGCGTGGCACCAGAGTCAAGGCACACTAATATTTATTTTGGTTCACAGGCATGGCCCGCGTTTTGGTATCACTTCACGCGAGCCAGATCCCGGGTACTGCTCGCCCGCACGATCAGCGTGGCCGGCAGTTCCACGGACCTTATCGGGGTACGGCGATCTGCAATGCGACGCATCAGCAGATCTACGGCGGCGGTTCCGATCTGCTCGTAAGGCTGCGCCACCGTGGTCAGGCCGGTACCGTTCGGCAGGGCGGAGACGATATTGTCGAAGCCCGTCAGCGCCACGTCGCCGGGGCTTGACAGCCCCAGAAACTCCAGGCGCTCCGCCAGGCCCACCGCCGTGTAGTCGGACACGCAGGACGCGGCCGTCGGGCGCTGCTCCTCCGGAAGGCGGAAAACGGCGTCTACGACGGTCCAATAGCGGTCATCGGCGTAGGGCGGGACGGTCAAGACCATCTCGGTTAGATCGGCGCGATCCGTGCCCCGCATGGCGTCGAGGTATCCCTGGACTCGGTCCTGGACCGTATGGATCGGCTCGAAGCGGGTCACGTGAGCGATCCGGCGGTGCCCCTGCGCGATGAGGTGGTTCGTGGCCTCAAACATCGCTCCCCGATTCTCGATCCCAACGAAGTCGATATCGACGCCGAGGATCTTCCGATCCAGCAGGACGAGCGGGATCCTGCGGCTCACCTCGCGAACCAGTTCACCGTTGCTCCGGTAGGCGTACGGGTAGAACAGCGCTCCGCCGAACCCCTGATCGAGGATGTAGCGCAGGTGTTCGGCCTCACGCGCTGCGTTCTCCTCCTCCGAGCCGATTCGCTCGCCTCCCAGATCAAGGAACACCGCGTGGTACCCAAGCTTCATCAGCGCCTGGTTCATCCCCCAGAAGATCCTCTGCTGGGACGACCCGGCGTTTTCCAGCGGCCCGCCGCCGTGCCACATAAGGAGCGCGATCAGGTTCGACGCCGAGAGCCGCGGGGACGGCCGACGGCCCTGCGGCACGGGGGCGTCCGGGGCCATCGGCCCCACCCTCGGGCGGCAGTTGGGACGCTGGGAGACGAGGCCATCCTGAACCAGCCGTTCGATGGCCGTCCGCACGGAGCGCCGGTGGACCCCCAGGTCGGTGGCTAGCGCCCTCTCGGGCGGCAACGGCTCACCAGCACTGTAGGCTCCCGAACGGATTCGGTCGGCGAGGATATCGGCCACGCGCTCAGAGGTGGCCTGCCCGGAGGCCACCTCTGACTCGAGGTTCGGGGAGGTCGGAGGTTCGGATTGAAAGGGTGTCATATGTTTGGCTTAAAGAGTAATGGCGTCCTCGGCTGCTGGTACCGGTACCGGGGCACGCGCCTTCGTTTATGGTACCGTATTCCACCGGCTTTTGCTGATACCGGACGGTTCTCGCGAACATCCTATAAAAGCACAGGTATGGGAGATGCAGACACGCCCTCTAAAGTTGAAATCGCGCCATGTCTTTCATACCGGGTCTTAATGTCTCATGCAGAGCCAGAATCCAGGCATCCAACTCAAGGTCATCGGAGAACAGGGCGAAACGTCTGCGGCCTATCTTTACTTCTTCGCCCCAGCCCGCAGCAGCAGCGCCACAAGATCGGCACGCTTGTTCTTTTGTGCTACCTGCAGAGGCGTAGGACCTCTCCTCAAATGCAGATTCGGGTCTGCTCCCCGTTCCAGCAACAGACGTAGGGTGGCCGAGGAAGCCTGAACATCCACCCCCACCGACAGCGGCGTTTGACCGGCTCGATTCTGGGCGTTGATGTCAGCGCTATGATCGAGTAGCACACGGACAGTTTTCAGGTGACCACACCAGACCGCCAAGTGCAACGGCGTCAATCCATATTTACTTCCGCTGATCTTCGCACCGTGCTGGATCATGGCCTGCACGAGTTGCGGGACGTCATATTGCGGATCGTTGGAACGGCGTTGCCAGACGTGGAGATCCTCACCATCCCGAGACGCTCCACATGCGATCATAAAAGCAATAGAAGTAAAGCGGTCTTCGTCCGGCATAATGTAATGGTAAACGAGGTAGTAGCCTACGTCCTCGAGAGTGGGCGCTGGTCGGGGTGAGCAAGGCGTGTTCGGGTCTGCTCCCTGGTTGAGAAGCAACAGAGCCAGCCTGGTGTCATCCTTCTTCAGAGCAACGATCAACTGGCGGTCAAGAGCATATTGATGTTGCCGTGGTCGCCAACACAGCCCATAGGCTCCTGCAAGCAGAAGGCCAACGACACCCGTGAGAAGGACAGAGCGTTGGAGGTGACGATTTTTCATGGTTGCATGGTCTCTCTCGTCTGAATGAAGCCCACAAATATCCATTGCCGACAGTCCTGGCGACGGGGACTTCTGAAATAGGGGTCATCTGCCATGTGCTTCTCCGATACCCTCGAAGGAGTTATGTGCGTATTATGCCGGAGAACAACGCAAAAAAAGAACTGCGAAACGGCACATTTTGAAGATCGGGAGGCGCGTTGCCTCCCGATCTTTTACTCTGAGCTCAACCGCTTGGGTAAGCAAGGAGTGGGGCGTTCGTTCTGATTTCCATGTCGAGCGAGTCGCAGTGGGACGGCGTCGGCGAGTCCGGTGGAGGAGAGGAGGTCGTCGTACTGGGCGCGGAAGGAGTCGGGTGCCTTCTGGTAGAGGGCGTAGAGGCCGAGGCCGAAGAGAAGGCCGAAGTTGCAGGGGTATTTGTAGAAGGTCGGGCCGTAGTAATGGCCTTTGTGTGCTTACTATGATCCTCACTTCAGTTCAATAGCCTCCCTCAGATATTTCTCTGAGGGAGGCTATTTTTGTTTTGCAGAGTTAGTGCCACAGGGATATTACCAGTTGCAATCCACATCCGGCGCGAAGCCGGCCGATACCATCCCCTAAGCCCGGCGAATGAAGTAGACAATAAGCACGATCAGCAGGATCGTGACCAAACCGCCTCCAATGTACATTTGTCCCTCCTTCCTGAGAGTCGCAAGCCACACCCGGAGTGAAGCCGGATGATACCATCGGAAGACGTTACCAATAATTATTATGTTCCCAAGCTGACAGTTGCATTTCTCCCGCCAGTATTACACGGCCGGTGTTCACAATCGAGGCCGTACTGATCATGGCGCGATGCCCCGATACTCTTCCTGCTTGTTACGCAGAGTGCTGGATGTCCGCTCGCTATCTGGCCTGTCGTGCTTCAACGCGCCACCAGTTCGGGCAACTGTTTCTCGGCGATTCCGATCTGCCGATCCAGCGGAATGCCCGCACATGTCAGTAGCGTGCCAAGCAGATCGCCCTGGTTACCTTTGACATCGGGGAGATAACATCCGGTCTTGAGCGATCCGCCGCCTTTACCGGCGATGATAAACGGCAGATTCGCCCTAGTATGGTTATTTCCGTCTTCCAGGCCTGATCCCCACATCAAGATGCAATTGTCGAGTAGTGTGCCGCTGCCTTCCTTCAAGCTGGCCATCTTCTTTACCATGTAGGCAAATTGAGCCACGTTGAAAGCGTTGATCTTGGTGACCTTGTCGAGCATCACATCATTGTGGTTGTGGTGCGTCTGGGAGTGATGCTCGTCACTGAAGCCAAGCTCCGGGTACGACACGCCGTTTGGTGTCGACCCGATGTAAGTACTCACACGGGTGAGATCGCACTGGAACGCCAGCACGTTGAGGTCGCACATCACCTG
>JBBQPO010000344.1:0-5412 GCA_038217285.1 Chthonomonadales bacterium | reverse complement strand
GTGTCGTGGACCGTGAGACAAAGGGGATCGCCGGAGTGCTGGCGCGTCCTGCCGGCGGCAACTTCCTGCTTCCTAACAGCGCGAATGTGCAAAAAGCGCTGACCGGCATTCGCGATAATGTTCTGCCGCTTATCCAGCAGGCCACCACCGGCCCTGTCACGCTGACGGTGCCGCGCTACCTGGTGATCCCCCTGATCGCCACCCCCGGCGGCCCACTGGTGCATCCCGACACCGCGTCCAACGAGTTGTTTACGCTGCGTCCATCGTCCGGCGGTGGCACCTCAGTGCCCCTTTCCCCGATCGTTCAGGACGAGAAGCTCACCCTCAATATCGCGGCATGGTTCGCGCATCCGCCGGCCGACCTGAAGCTGTTCGCTCCGGTCTACACGCTGGACTCCATCGGCTACCCGGACTACAACAAAACGACCTACCCGGACCCGACCTTCGGCGGCCTCTTCCCGAACGGGATTCCCGCCGACCTACGTCTCTGAATAGCCCCCGCGCTCCGATGCAGGGCTACAACCCTGCATCGGAGCGCACTCCTTCACCCCGCCTCCTCGCATTTGACAATCCCGCAACCGACAGAGAATACTCTGTCCAAACGCGCCTATGGGGGATCTTCCAGCGGCAGGAGAGTTCCTTCTACGGGGAAGACCGTAGTGTGCAGAGGGCGCTACCGACGCCCCTCCTGTCAGACTTGCAGCGACATTTCTCTTCCTGCGTTTAGTGCGGCCATAAATAGAGACTCGCCCAGAGCCTCCCGCGCTGTTTCTGCGGCCCGGTCACAGTAAACGCGCTCCAGAGGCGGCACAATCGCTCCGCTGGTTTCGCTCCACGCCTGCGATCTGCCCAGCAGTTGCGCGGCCCTCTCCCACGCGCCGTCGCCCGCTGCCGCACAGGCCAGACCCTGCAGGCACTCGATCCTGCCGCGCTTGTTTCCCAACGCGTCGTAATGCCGCAGTCCCTCTGAAAACGCACTGGCGGCGGCCTGCCAATCCTGAGTCCCTACTGCCAGCCAGCCCAGTCCACAACACGCTGCCCCGCCAACATAAGCATCCTGCTGTGTCCGGGCATAGTCCCGCCTTTCCGTGTAGAGGCTGCGGGCAATCTCATCCTGATTTTTATAAAGAGCCAGCCGACCCTGGGCGCAGCGCACGTAGGAGCGCCCCATAGGCCAATCAATCTCTTCCACAACGCTCTCCGCCTCCGCCAGCGTCACATGCGCCTCTTCGAAATCGCCCTGCTGCAGGGCAATAATGCCCAGCGTCACAAGCGTCGAGCCAAGCGCCTGGCCTGCGCCGTCTCCCCGACGACGTGCAGCAGAGCCTTCCAGCAGCGTACGGGCCTGAGGATAGTTGCCGAGAGTCAGATGAACACTGCCCAGTATCCAGGCCGCGTGCGAGAAGGTATCCGTCGTATACCCGACGCCAACGACAAGGGCCTCTTCCAGCAGTGCCGCAGAGCGGCGGTACTCTCCTCGCCACAACAACATATAGCCCCATTCGCAGAGCAGACCCACCAGGCTACTACTTTTCCCACGGCGCAGAAGTCCGGCGCCCTCTGCATAGAGAGATTCCGCACGGGCGCTGTCGCCTCGCCGCCAGGCCTGACCTGCTGCCCCTTGCAGAGCACGAGGCAGCAGCTTCTTATAACCGGCAGCACGGCAGATTGCCAGCCCTCGCTCCATCAAAGCGGGATCGTCTTCCCGTATTATCAGCAGATCGGCCAGCCCGTACTGGTCTCCGACGGCTTCGTAGAGCCGCTGACTCTCTTCCAGCAGCGGCCTCACGACTTCCGGCGAGCCTCGCCTCATCCAACGCAGTTGACCCAGCGCCTTCAGAGCGCGCGCCCTTTCTGTCGGCGCATGCATCCGCTCAGCGTCCTCGACGTTCAGCGCTCTTTCCAGCCAGGTCTCGCCCTCCTGCCAGTATCCGAATGCACACCAGAACCACCAGAGGTCGGCGGCCAGGGCGAGACCGCGCCCATAGCCGTTGGGAGACGCCATGGAAATTGCCAGAGCGGCGCGGATGTTGTCCAGTTCCTCACTCAGACGCCGAAGCCATAGATCTTCGTCCGGCCCGTGCATCTTTGCGGCCGCTTGTGACGCTAGGGCCGCAAAATAGGCGGCGTGACGTTCCCGGGTTTCGATAGCCTCTGGCCCCTCGCCGAGCTGCTCTAACGCATAGGCACGCAGCGTAACGAGCATCGAAAAACGCCGACTAACTTCATCCTGCCCTGTTACGGTCCGCACCAGGGACGCGGCCTGAAGCTGCGCAAGCTGGTCCAGGGCCAGAGGGCTATCGGTCACGGCTTCTGCGGCTTCGAGCGTCCAGCCGCTATGAAAAACGGCCAGACGGCGAAAGAAACGTTGGAGGTCGGCAGAGAGAAGGTTGTAGCTCCAGGCTACCGTATCCCGCAGGGAGCAATGCCGATCTGCTAAAAGCGGCCGGCGGCCGGCCAGCAGATCAAACGGACGGCGATGCAGCGCCTCCAGCATCTGCCGCGGCGTGAGCACCGCCGCACGGGCAGCAGTCAGTTCCAGAGCGAGCGGCAGTCCCTCCAGATCCTCTACGAGCCGGACCACCGAAGCGGCGTTTCGTGGGGTGAGGGCAAAGCCCGGCGAACTGGAACGGCATCGATCCAGGAATAGGGCCACGCCCGCGTGCTGCTGCAGAGTGCTGAGTTCCCCTGCCTGTAAAGTCGCTCCTCGCGGTGGAGACGGCAGAGGAGCGAGATCGACTGCCTGTTCGAGGTCCAGCAGGAGCCGACTGCGAGAAGTCACCAGGCAGCGCAACGCGGGCGTTCGATGCACCAGTTCCCGCACCAGCAGGGCTCCCTCGCGAGCGATCTGTTCAAAATTGTCGAGGACGAGAAGTACCGATCCTCGGGACAATCGCTGCACCAGCGGGGAGAGCGGATCGCCGGACGAATGCCCTGGCAGTCCGAGCGTCTTGTACAGCGTTTCCTGCAGTTGAGACGCGTCGGTAACCTCGGCAAGGGGGACGAACAGAGGCTCCCATAGCCCTTCCCCCGCGACCGCGATCTCCAGCGCCAGCCGTGTCTTTCCGACACCCCCCGTCCCTGTCAAGATCACCAGGCATCCAGGCTGCGCCAGCAGCGCCCCGACCTCGGCGATCTCCGCCTCCCTTCCAAAAAACCGATCTAAGCGCGGCGGAAGTGACGGAAGAATAGCGGTGCGGGGCAGGGATTTCGTTCTCTGTGTCGGCGCGCCTGTGTCGGCAGGGGGCGAAGCAGAGCGTCTCCTCGGCTGCGGGCTGACGCGGACGCCGGCGTCCGGCAGAAGGGGCGCTACGAGGTTTCGAGTATCCGGATGAGGAGCGGCGCCGAGTTCCTGGAGGAAGCGATCCTCCAGGCTGCGGTACTGGCGCAGTGCGGCAGCAGGCTGGGCCGATTCCAGCAGCAGACGGATGTAGGTGCGCTGCGCCTCTTCGTGCAGAGTATCGAGCGCCGCCGCCCGCCGGGCCGCTTCCAGCGCGCTAGGCCGGTCTCCCGCGCCAAGGCGTCCTGCCGATATCTCCAGCAGCGCCTCACGGCAGAGGTTCTGCAAGCGCGCCCGCTCGGCGAATATCCACTCCTGATAGAAACCGGGCGGCAGCTCTCCGCGATAGACCGCGACCGCCTCTTCCAGCCGTCGCAGGCGATCCTCCGGCGTTATTTCCCTGTCTGTCTTCAGTCTGGCGAGCGTCTCCTCGAAGAAGCCGGTATCGGTCGTCACACGTTCCGGGTCCAGTCCAACTGTCGTGCGCCCCGCCAGAATGACGCTTGGGCCGGTCGCTTCTCCCTCTTCTCCGCCGTCCAGCACACTGCGAAGCGAGGAGAGCGCCATGCTCAGACCGCTGCGCCCGGATTCCAGTGTCATGTCCGGCCACAGCATATCGATCAGGAGTTCCCTCGAATGCCTCTGCGGACAGTGGTGAGCCAGGAAGGCGAGCAGAGCCGCGGCCTTATGGGTGCGAAACCGGGTCGTGATGCGCGGGCCGCGCACGAGACGCAGAGTGCCCAGCATTTCTATTCGGGATAATGTTTGAGGCAACGACATCCCATCCGGAGAGCGGAATTCCAGTCAAAAAGCAGGGATCAACGGGAGCGTCATGACTCTTTCATAGCCCCGCCGTTGACCTACTTTTCCTTCCGTCCCCCTGGCCCTCACTTCTGTGAGGTGGCCCGCATGGCTGTGTATATTGCAATCGCATCCATTCCCCGCAAATTCAGCGCAACTTTCTCTAGTTTACCCGTTTATATCGCCGCTTGATAGGTTGCTGATAGAGCAGCCTGCTATTCTGGTCAATATCGTTGTTGGTTATCGCGCCTCACGGCGTGAAAACCGTCTTTGCCACCGGACTGGAGACCCCCTGGGTCCTGGCGTTTCCGCCTACCTCTGTGGGCGCTGTTACCCCGGTACCGGGAACGTTCGGATTGCTCGGAGCGTCTGCGCTTTCCGGCATCGGTTTCGCTCGCTGGCGTCCGTGCAGATAGAGTTTGGTTCCCGCGCCCATCGCCGCGCCCAACACCAACTTTGTCCACTTCGAACACAACGCGAGTTAGGCGAAGAGGCGCCGTTCATCCAATGTCCAGAGTCGCTCGGCCCGCAAGGCTATGGCTCTTCCCATTCCCGAAAGGATTTCTACACTATGTCTGCACGCTTGAACTGTTCGCTCGCACTGCTCTCACTCTCGCTGGCCGCCTTGCCTGCCCTGGCTGCTCCGCCAGTTTACCATCTTATCGACCTGGGCACATTGGGAGGTAATAGCTCTGTCGGCCTTGGCGTCAACAGCAGTGGCACTGTGGCGGGCTACTCTACCACAACCGGAGGCGCTACCCACGCCTTCCGCTACGACACCAGCCTGCACGATCTGGGCACGCTTGGAGGTACAAGCTCTTTCGGAAGTGGCATCAATGATAGTGGCACTGTGGCGGGCTACTCCAATATAATTGGAGGTAATGACCACGCCTTCCGCTACGACACCAGTATGCACGATCTGGGTACTCTCGGAGGCACCACCTCTCAGGGGTTCGCCATTAACAGCAGCGGCAACGTCACAGGCGTTTCCAAAACAGCCGGAGATGGCGCACTGCACGCCTTCCGCTACGACACCAGTATGCACGATCTCGGCACACTCGGAGGCAACATCTCTTTCGGTAGTGGTATCAACGATAGTGGCACCGTCACAGGCTACTCCGAGTTAATAGCCGGAAACTCCGCAAAGCACGCCTTCCGCTACGACACCAGCATGCACGATCTGGGTACGCTCTGTACATTCCGGCGAATTTGAACACTGATTCCGTTTCAAAATGAACACTGAATCGCGTTCAAAATGAACACTGATTCCGTTTCAATCTGAACGGTCTGGAGCGAAGCTACGCGGGTGATATATTATGGCTGTACGGACG
>JBBQPO010000343.1:0-5420 GCA_038217285.1 Chthonomonadales bacterium | reverse complement strand
GTGGTCCCAGTGCCAGCAGATCAGCTCACTCTCATCGGTGTAGAGTTTTTCTTCGATGCTGTCATCGATAATGAGGACCGCTTCCTCCGATTGGATCGGACGCACGAGGGGCTTGACCAACTGCCACAGATCGGCAGAAGTAAAATCGGTTGCCGAGAGAAAGCGAGTGATTTTGTCGTGACTAATGGCACCACTGAGCAAGGTGGACAGTCCGGTGGCTGTCGTCAGGCTGAAAGAACTGATCAGGTAGTCGGTATAGAGATCGAGAAGTTGTGTGTCCATGACGGTATTTTACCGCCAACAAGGGCAAACTCAGTCAGAGTAAAATGCTCGGCTGCGTAAGGTGAGATATTTAAAGAGAGCAGCAGCCAAAAAATAAAAGCTTGTCGGGCCGTTTATTGACGCTACATTGACGGACAGCCTATATAATGGTGGTTAGCGGATCCATGGTGATTATGAGCGATATTATACCCTGGAAATCGCAAGCGACGACAAAGCCTCGGAATGCAAGATTAAGGATAGGTGCTTCTTGAATTTCAGAACTGTTTGCAACTCTCTTTCGCTGGCCGGCAGTCTGGCCCTGGTGAGTCTCGGCGCTGCCCAGAGCGCGCACGCGCAGCAGACACTTTATGTCGCGAACCGCACTGGCAACACCCTGGAGAAGTTTACGTCAGGCGGGGCAGCATCGCTGTTCGCGAGCGGCGTGGATAGTCCGAACGGCGTTGCTTTTGACAGCGTGGGCAATCTGTATACGGCGAACTACGTTAACAATACAATCGAAAAGTTTACGGCGGGTGGCGTCTCCTCCATCTTCGCAAATACGGGATTGAACCGGCCCTATGGTCTGGCATTCGACAGTGCGGGCAATCTCTTCGTGGCCAACTATGGTGGCAGCACGATCGAGAAGTTCACGTCGGGCGGTGTAGGCTCCCAATTCGCGAACACGGGTTTGAACGGTCCGACCGGCCTGGCTTTCGACAGTGGGGGCAATCTCTACGCGGTAAACAATACCGACAACACGATCGAGAAGTTCACGTCGGGTGGTGTAGGCTCCCAGTTCGCCAACACAGGTTTGAGCGCCCCTGCCGGCCTGGCGTTTGACAGCGCAGGAACTCTCTTTGTGGCGAACAGCGGTAACAACACGATCCAGAAGTTCACGCCGGGCGGCGTAGGCTCTCAATTCGCGAACACCGGCTTGAGCGGTACCACCGGCCTGACCTTCGATAGCGCGGGCGATCTCTACGCGGCAAACTTCAGCGACAACACGATCGAAAGGTTCACTCCAGGCGGGGTCGGCTCCCTCTTCGCCGGTGTACCTGGAACGACCACCCATGGCTTGAACGGCCCCACGTTTCTCGTCTTCACTCCTGAAGCGGCCACTCCTGAACCCGGCGGGGTTGCCCTCCTCACCGGTATGGTCCTTTCCAGCGGTGCCCTTCTGAAACGCCGTAAGCGTACTTGAGGAAAAAACAAGAAAGGCTCCTCTGACATCTAATTACGCCACTCTCTGTCCGCAAAGGAACCAGCACCCTGAAAGGTCGTTTTCGATGAAATCTCGTTCTTTTTCCTTTTTGATTTTCGGCAGTCTGCTTGCCACGTCTGCGTCTGTTCACGCGGAGACTCTTTTCGTATCGAACCCCCTCAACAACACGATCGTGAAGTTCACTCCAGGGGGTGTCGGCTCCGTTTTCGCGAGTGCTGGATTGAGCACTCCTACCGGTATCGCCTTCGACAGCACCGGCAACCTCTATTCCGCAAACGACGGCAACAACACGATCCTGAAGTTCACTCCGAGCGGTATCGGTTCTGTTTTCGCCAGCGTCCGGATTGGATAATCCGTACGGTCTGGCCTTCGACAGCGCCGGTAATCTGTACGCGGCGAACTTTAACGCCAATACGATCGAGAAGTTTACCCCAGGTGGTGTCGGCACCGTTTTCGCCAGCACCGGATTGAACCAACCCACCGGCTTAACATTCGACAGCTCCGGTAACCTCTATGCAGCCAACTACGGCGGTAACTCTATCGAGAAGTTCACGCCGGGCGGCGTTGGCTCTGTCTTCGCCAGTTCCGGGCTGAGTGGGCCGCATGGATTAGTCTTCGACAGCGCGGGCAACCTTTATGCCGCAAACGCCAGTAATGGTACGGTCGAAGAGTTTACGTCTAGCGGTGTCGGTTCTCTCTTCGCCAGCGGCGGATTGAACCAACCTGCCGGCCTGGCATTTGACAGTTCCGGCAGCCTCTTTGTCTCCACCTATGGGGGTAACACCGTCGAGGAATATACGCCCGGCGGTGTTGGCTCTCTCTTCGCCAATTCCGGCTTGAACGGAGCGCACTTTATCGCCTTCAATACTACTGTCTCCACCCCCGAACCCGGCGTTTTTGGCCTCTTCACCGGTCTGGTTCTGTCCGGCTGCGTCTTTCTGAAACGTCGTAAGCGCACTTGAGGTGACGATACATTCACGGACAACGAGTATCATGAAGGCGTTTCGGTATCTTCGACATCTCCGGTTCTCTGCTGACCTCCGCTACCGTTCCGGCCGGTACGTCTGCGCCTCTCGATGGCGACTTCCGTTTTGTCGATATTACGCCGCTGCTGCTGCACGCAGGGAATCAGTACACGGTGGCCGGCTACTATACGAACACTGACGATCCGGTCGTCTATGCCGCTCCCGTGAACATCACAGCCCGACCGGCAATCAATGTGCTGAACGGCGTCTATACTAATCCGAGTGCGGGGTTCACGTTTCCGGCGACATCGGGGAACTCTACGATCTTCGTTGGACCGAACTTCCGGATCGAGCAGAATACGCCTGTTCCGGAGCCTTCTCTATGGGCCGCCGCGCTGGCCACGGCCGCCGTCGGCTTCGCGGTGCGTAGGAAGGGAAGCAGGGAGGGGCAGGCGGCAAGGGACGATACCGAAGCACGTCGTGCTATTCCGTGATAACCTCGAACTCGAGGTTGGCGAAGCGGAGGCGGTCGCCGGGGGCGAGGGAGACGGGCGCGGAGGGCGGCTTGCCGTTGGGGAGGGGAAGGCGTTGTTCGTTGTGCCAGGTGCCGTTGGCGCTGCCGAGATCTATGAGGCGCGGTGTCTCCTCGGCCCACTGGAGTTCGGCATGGCGGCGGGATGTTTTCGGGCGCGCGCCCAACTCGCAGTCGGTGAGGTCGATGTCGGCATGGATCACGGCTTTGGCATCCGTGCGACCGATAACCAAGCGGAGGGCTGTCAGCGGAAAGGTGCGGCCTGCGGCGGGCCCGTTGAGCAGGCGTAACGCCGCGGTCTCAGGCGTTAATACGACCGAATGCGTGTTCTGCCGGCTGAGATCATAACCGGGAATGGGATCCTGTCCAAAGCCTCCCATGGTTTCAGTGGCCTCCCAGATCGCGAGTCGAGGTCAGGAGTTTGGCGCTGGCGTGCGGACTGATGGCGCCCGTGCGCTGG
This sequence comes from Chthonomonadales bacterium, assembly GCA_038217285.1. Taxonomy (GTDB): domain Bacteria; phylum Armatimonadota; class Chthonomonadetes; order Chthonomonadales; family Chthonomonadaceae; genus JANXLO01. The sequence continues at coordinate 1,980 of JBBQPO010000343.1, read as the reverse complement.
AGGCTGTCAAGCTCCTCTGCGGCCTGCTGCGCCAACTCCGTCCGGCCGGTGCGGCGGGCGGTGTAGGCGATGTCGGAGAGCAGAGCGGAGGTGCGGTGCGAGTCGGTAGTGCGGGTGAGCGCGGTGCTGTAGGTGTTGAGCTCCCAGGAGAGGCGATCCTGATCGACCTCCTCGTTGAGCTGCTGGGCCTCCCGATATGAGGTGGTCGCATGGATCGCCGCGACCCTGCAGGTCTCGGTGTCGGCGGCATGCAGTCGCACCTCCAGCACCTCCCGCAGGCCGAGCGGCTCGCCGAAGGCTGGCGGCGGCACGATGACAGAGAGCAATAGATCAGTCGGACGGTCGCCTGCCAGCGCAGGGAGCGCCAGATTCATCGTCTCGGCCACCACGGGGAGCGCAACCGGCAAAAACTCGGGACGCAGACGGCAGGCGGCCTCAAGGCGTACTCCGGGAACCAGGGAGGTGAGTTGCAGCGTGGGTTCCGCGACGGCCATGGAGTGCGCGCGGTTCAGGCGCAGGCGCAACTGCGCCTCCAGATCCTCCGGCCTGTCGGCGTAGAGAAACGCGCCGCGCCCGCGATCGCTCAAATCGGCCAGGAATCCGGCGTGGAAATCGGCGGCGTTGCCAAGGCCAACCGTGTAGAGAGTCAGCCCTCTGTCTCCCAGGTCCGTGGCCTGCGCCAACAGCGGCCCAGTCTGCGCCAGGGGACGGCCCTGCGCGTCCGTCGGATGTCCATCCGTAATCAGCAGCCCGATACGCAGGACGCCCTCTTCGACCGCAAGCGCCTGCGCCAGCCAGTCCAGCGCCAGATCGGTACGGGTCACGCCAAGCGGTCGGAGCGTGTCGAACGCGTCCTTACCCGCCTCCGGGTCGCCGCCGGGCGCGGCGATCAAGAGCGACAGCAAACCATCCCCGAACGTGGCCAGTGAAAAGCGGTCTTCCGGACGCAGCATCGCCAGCACGGCGCGACAAGCGGCTTTGGCCCCCTCCAGCTTCCCCCCGGCCATCGAGCCGCTCGTGTCCAGCGCGACGGCCAGACGCAGCGGCAGCGACGCAGGCGCATCGCTCTCCACCACCGGAATCAGGCGCACACGCAGAATGTGCGTGGTCGGCTGCAGGCCGCTGCGGGCCGCCCGGTCCCATGCCAACTCCATCTCAAACATCGCGCACCTCCAGTCGGGCTTCCGGCGTTAATCCCAACTCCAGCGTTTTGGCCGTCAACTCCGACAGGTCAGGATAGTTCTCGAAGATCCAGCCGTTCAAAGGCCGCTCGACCAGCGATTCCAGCAGCGTCTTGATGCGGCGTCCGCCAAACAGCAGATTGTCCTTCTGCGCCATGCGCACGGCCAGAACCTCCAGCACCGAAGGCAGGAAGCAGAGCGTCAGGCGATACTTCTCCTGCGCCGAGGTGACCAGCTTGCTCAGGAACTTCTGAGCGATACCCGTCACGAACTCCGGGCGCAGCAGATCGAACACGACGATGTTATCGCCTAGGCGGTTCAGCAGCTCCGCGCGCCCGATGCGGCTGGTGAAGTGCCAGTCGACTTCGGCGCGGAAGTGGGCCGCCACGTCCTCATAGGAGAACTCGTGCATGGTGTCGAGGCGCACACGGTTCATGATGCCTTCGCGCAGCCGCACGCCCGTCTGGGCGTCCGTAAGATCGGAGGCGCCGATGTTGCTGGTGAAGATGATCGCCGTCTGGTTGAAATAGGCGGTCTGGCCTTTCCCATCCGTGAGACGACCGTCTTCCAGAATCTGCAGGAACTTGTCGAGGACACGCGGATGCGCCTTTTCGATTTCGTCGAAGAGCAGGATGCTGTACGGCTTTTCGAGCACCCGGTTGGTTAGTTGCCCGCCATCCTCGTACCCTTCGTAACCAGGCGGAGCGCCCGCCAGCTTCTCGGCGGCGTGCTCCTCTTTGTACTCGCTCATGTCGAAGCGGGCGAACGCCTGCTCATCGCCGAAGACCAGCTTGGTCAG
>JBBQPO010000342.1:0-5482 GCA_038217285.1 Chthonomonadales bacterium | reverse complement strand
TATGTGAAGTTGGAGAAGCTTCGGCTTCAGACCAAGATGAACCACCACGCCATGAAAGCCAAGATTTACCAGAGTGCGTTGGCCAGTGCGTTTAAGCAACTGCAGGAACTCAAGCAAATCGGAGTGCCTGCGTAAGGTGAGATGCTAATATATTGCCATAAGGGTAAAGGATTAGCACTGTCGTGCATTTCCGCAGGAAAATCGACCGACGTTTGCAGCAAATAACAGGCGTCTTCAATCGGCGAGGAAAAGGGGGTTGGAGAGGTTTATGATCGAACTCTTCCTGCGTGGTTTCGTTCTTTGTCTGCTGACCGCCCTGGCGTTCGGCCTCTTGCACCGAACCGCTGCGGCACACCGACACCTGGTCTGTGTGCTGGCTCTGGCGGTGCTCCCCCTCCTGCCCTGGGTGCAGAGGCTCACGCCGACGCTCCGACTGCTGCCCGCGCAGAGGGTCGCCACTCCGCCACGAGCGACGCTTCCACCGCAAGCGGGCCGCCTTGCAGACGTCCGGGGGAAATCAGAGTCGCCTGCGGCACCGCAGAGACTGCAAGAACCCCTTCTCGGGACCAAACCCTCACCCCTGATTCCGGAAGAAAGCGCCACGATGGCGCGCAGTCTGGCGTCTCCTCTCCTCTGGGCAACGATCTGGGGAGGGGGAACCATGACACTGCTGATACGCCTGCTCGTCGCGCTGCGGCGTCTGCGCAGACTGGAGGCTGAAAGCCACACGGCGATGGTTAGCAATGTTCCTGTCCTGGTCAGCGAGCAGATACGGACACCGCTGACCTGGGGGGTCCACAGAAGCGTCATCCTGCTGCCTGCGGCTCTCCTGTCGGGGGAGGGGAGCGTGTGTGAAAGCGCGCTTCGCCACGAACAGGCTCACCTCGCCCGGTGGTACTGGATCTGGAATCTGCTGGCCGAGCTCGTCTGCGCGTTCTGCTGGTTTCAGCCCGGCGCGTGGTGGCTGCGCCGACGCATGCGCCTGGGGAGCGCGCGCGTGCGATGACCAGGTGCTGCTCTCGGGTGTCGCCGGACCCGACTATGCCGCGCACCTTCTGCAAAGATTGCAATCGGTTCGTACAAACGAAGTCACTCCCGCTATGGCGCAGAGCCGGCGGGGAATGGAGGAGAGAATGAGACACATACTTGATGGCGCAACGCCACGACACGCCCCGACAAAGTGGCTGGCCGTCTCCTCGCTGTTTGCGCCGGCCTTGCTTTCGCTCTCGGCCAGAGCGGCACAAGCGAAACTTCCAACCGACAAGACACCGACGGGCAACGGAGGCGCTCCGAGCCAGCCTCGCCGCGCTAAACGAGTGGCATAAATCCAGGAATGAGCGGAATAGAGCACAAGAGGCGTCCAGGCACAAAGGCACAGGTGGGTTCGGCGCTACTGGGCGCACTTCCCGTAAAGAACCTTAAGACCCGGCGCGCCCTGCGTATCGCCAGCACCGCCGCAGGTCTCGCGGGCGGTCTGGCGTTACGCTGGGCGATCTCGCAGGGGAGACATATCTCCGGCAAGGATCCGCAGGCTGCCCGCGACTCCAGCAAACCCGCTTCCTGACATCTGGGGATGACGAGGGTTTCGGTCTATCTCCCAGGTGACGGACGGGGCTGTTCACGCAATGTCGCGGTCACATCGACCTTGGAACCCTGTCGCCAGAGAGAGAGATGAATTTCGTCCCCCACCTTGTGGCCCTGTATCAGCTTCTGCAGATCCTCTGCTTTGACGGTGTCGGTATCGTCTATTTTCGTGATCACGTCTTGCGGGTGAATGCCGGCCGCATCGGCCGGCCCTCCGGAGATGACGTCCCCTACGATAATGCCATTGACGTTCTGAGGAATGTTCAGGGCCGCTCGCGCACGGTCCGTGATCGTGCCAAAGGCGATGCCAAACCAGGGCCGCACAACGTGCCCCTGTTTGATGAGCTGGTCTGTTATCTCGCGCACTGTGTTGACGGGAATCGCAAAACCGATACCGATGCTGCCTCCGTTGTTGGTAGCGATCGCCGTGTTGATGCCGATGAGACGGCCTTCAATGTCTGCAAGCGCCCCTCCGGAATTGCCGGGATTGATAGCGGCGTCCGTTTGAATGGCGCTCTGAATCGGCTGCCGATCATTGGCTTCGCCGCTCTTGTGCAGCGCGCTGACAATACCGGCGGTGACGGTAGATCCGACCCCCAGCGGATTGCCCACGGCGACGACCCACTCCCCTACCCGCAGCTTTGTCGAGTCTCCCAGGGTCACGGCAGGCAGATTCGTCTGATCGACTTTCACCACGGCCAGGTCGCTCGTCGGGTCTGCGCCGATGACGCGCCCTTCCATCTCTCGGCCATCCTGCAAGGTCACATTGATCTTGGTAGAGTTTTGAACCACATGATTATTGGTTACAATGACGCCGTCCGATGTTAAAATAACGCCCGAACCGGTTCCACGTGGTACAACGGCGGGGCTTTGATCATACCCATAAGGCGTGTCTGTATACTGCGATTGCGGGCGATATTCCGTGTTGATAGTCACCACAGAGGGTTCGACGCGCGCAGCGGCATCCGCAATCGCGCTGGGATGCGTGATAGGGTCGCTGCTCACATGGGCTTTATCGGCAGCAGCCTCTATGGGTTCCGTATGCGTCTCCACAGATTTCGGTGCATTGCTGCATCCCGCGAACCCTGCCATGCTGAGTGCAGCCAAACTCAGTACGATCAAGCCGCGTCTTCGTGTTTTCATAATGGTTTCCAGTCATCGCTATCCGGGTCTGTAAGATTCTTGCCGGTCTAAGGTCAGGACGCCCCCTACAGCGATATGTTCCGTACATGTCAACCGAAACGTCGCATTTCGGGGGAACATTCCGGTGCGGGAAGTCCGTCATGCCGCCAGACAGGCACAGGATGGCAGTGGTTTGAGTGCGATGGCTTGAGAGAGGACAAGTCTGAACCGAATTTCACTAACTAATGAATAAATTAAAGCGGTTATGGAGCAATCTGCAGTCGAGTTTCTGGCTGACGCCTGCGCTGATCGTCTTCTTCAGCATTGTCCTCGCGGGGTTATTGATCGACGCAAGCACCCATTACGATACGCTGTGGCTGGCCCGATGGCCGCGACTGTTTGGGGCAGGCGCCGATGGCGCCCGCGGGATGATGTCCACAATCGCCGGTTCCATGATCTCCGTGGTGGGCGTCACCTTCTCGATGATCCTGGTGGTGCTGACGCTGGCGTCGAGTCAGTACACTTCGCGTATCCTCTGGAACTTCATGCGCAGCCGCTTCACGCAGGTTGTGTTCGGCGTCTTTACCGGGACTTTCACCTATTCCCTGATCGTGCTGCGCACCATCCGCAGTGGCGCCGAGGGCACCTATGTGCCGAGCTTGGCCGTATTCTTTGGCCTGGTGCTGGCGATCGGAGGTGTGTTTACCCTCATGCTCTTCGTCCATAATATCGCCTCTTCGATCCAGGCGGCTAGTATCATCGCCGCAGCCTCGCAGGCGACTACGGCAACTATTGATCGGCTCTTTCCGGAAAGGCTGGGTGAGGAACCGGACGCCTCCGACACAACTCCCGCTCTTCCCCCGCAGCAAGGGCAGATTTGGTACACGATTCCGGCCCCGGAGAGCGGTTACATCCAGAGTGTGGACAACGATGCGCTGCTACATGTGGCACGGGAGCAGCATGCCATCATCCGGATGGAGCAAAGCATCGGGGGCTTCGTAGTTCAGCACCTGGCGCTGGTGTCTCTCGCTTTGGAGACGCCGCCGACCCCAGAGGTCATCTCCACAATACAGGCCGCCTACAGTATCCATCGCCACCGGACCGTGGAACAGGATTTCTCGTTTGGGATTCGGCAGGTGGTGGATATCGCTCTCAAGGCGCTCTCGCCCGGCATCAACGACACCACGACAGCCGTGATGTGCGTGGACTACCTCACCGCAATTCTAGCGCGGCTGTCGTCCCGCAAACTCCCTGCCGTGTACCGCTACGAAGGGCAAAATCTACGAGTGATCGCCATGGCTCCGACCTACGCAAGCATGGTCGCCGAATCGTTCGATCAGATTCGAAACAACGCCAAAGGCAATATCGCCGTCATTTCCCGGCTGCTGGATGCCCTCGCTCTTCTGGCAGAAGTTACTTCCGACCCGAGTCGCAAGCGTGTGCTCCGGGAACATCTGTACAGGATCTCCGAACTAATAGAGCACACTATCGTATTCTCATGCGACCGCGATCAGATCGATAAGCAGTTGGCTCGCGTGCGCGTCGCGCTTGATACCGCGTCCACGGAGCCCGGCTAAGAAAACGCCCGCTCGAACAGTCCGACCGCCTAACAAGGGTCGAACAAGAACGATGCATGTCGTCGATAAATCCAGTCCTCTGAATCAGAGTGATACAACAGCTAATACCAGACGTTCAGGAAATACCCCGTCTTGATACCCGAGGAGAGCCACGATGCAACGCAGAGGGATGACACTGATGGCCCTGGTTTTTACGCTGTTTACCTGGTGGCAGCCGGTGAGCGCGCAGGACCTTGCCAAGCCGCAGACGAACGATCCAGGTACAACCGTCTATGCTCCGATTAAATTGCAGGGCCGTAAACTCTTCGAGGTTGCCGGTTATGGACAGCTCACCGCTATTCAGCGCGCCGCGCGGATCAATCGCCGCCTGGAAAGCCTGATTGCACGCACACAGGAGGTTCCCCCCTTTAGTGCGAAGGACTTGATCCACCAGGATAAGGAGACAATGATCACCCTGGGAGGGGAACCGATGCTGAGCATTACCGATGATGATGCGCAGGAGGCGCTCACCACACGGGACGAATTGGCGTTGCAGTGGGGAGAAAAATTGTCGGCAGCGGTAGCGGACGCACGAGCCTCACAGACCAATCCCCTCAAAGGAGTCGGCATTCTCATTCGAAACTCCTCTATGGATCTCGTGCTCTCCGTCTTGAAATGGCTGCCGCGTCTGGTTGGCGCCCTGATTCTGTGGATTTTCTTTTTATTTCTGAGCCAATTGGTGCGATGGGTGACGAAATGGGCGACGGAGCGTCCGCATCTGGACAGCAATATGCGCCAACTGATCCGCGCCATGTCCTACTACGGCACCTGGATCGTCGGGATGGTAGCCATCCTCTCCACACTCGGCCTGGACAGCGGCAGCATCGCGACCGGGTTGGGTATCTCCGGCTTCGTGTTGGGCTTCGCTTTCAAAGACATCCTCTCCCATTTCTTTGCCGGTCTTATGCTGTTGCTGGGGCGCCAGTTCCATATCGGCGATCAGATCGTCGTCAAGGATTTTGAAGGGACGGTAGAGAAAATTGAACTTCGGGCGCTTTTTCTGCGCACCTACGATAATCGCCTAGAAGCGCGGTCGGAAACGGCCTTTTCGGCGGCACTGGGAATACGGCGTGATTTCAGGTGAGATCAGGCTCCCAACGGCATTTCGCCAGCCCAAGGCAACCCAGAGCGGACCAAAAAGCCAACAACAGCCCGCACAC
>JBBQPO010000341.1:0-5506 GCA_038217285.1 Chthonomonadales bacterium | reverse complement strand
AAAGCATATCGGCACGACGCACCTTCCGACGGTCCTGGTCGCGTCGGCCTCGCTGGCCCTCATTCTGCTCGTGCCGCGTGTGACCAAGAAAATTCCGGGATCCATCGTGGCGTTGCTGCTCGGCACGGTGGCCGTCGCGCTGCTGCATCTGCCGATAGCCACGATCGGGAGCAAGTTCGGCGGCATTCCGCAGGGGTTTCCGCCGTTCGCCATCCCGCACCTCCGCGCCGATCTCATCATGCCGCTGCTTCCTGCGGCCCTGACGGTAGCCATGCTGGCGGCGGTGGAAAGCCTGCTCTCGGCGGTGGTCGCGGACGGGATGAGCGGTGACAAGCATAATTCCAACATGGAACTGATCGCGCAGGGCATCGCGAACATCGCGTCTCCGCTCTTCGGCGGCATCCCGGCAACGGGGGCGATTGCGCGCACGGCCACCAATATCCGTTCTGGGGCAAAGACGCCGGTGGCCGGGATCGTTCATGCGCTGACGCTGCTCTTCATTCTCCTGGTCGCTGCGCCGCTCGCGCGCTTCATTCCGCTCGCGACGCTTGCCGCCGTTCTTTTCGTGGTCGCCTACAACATGGGCGAATGGAAGGAGATCGGCACGATCCTCAAACTTTCCAGGGCGGACAAGGCGGTCTGGGCGGCGACATTCTTTCTCACCGTCTTTGCTGACCTGACGGTGGCCGTCGAGGTTGGGATCGGACTGGCCGCGCTTCTCTACATCAAGAAAGTGTCGCAAACGACGACGGTCGCCATCGTCACGGCGGAATACATCGAGAAGGGGCGACAGCACAGTCTGCAGGACAAGCAGGTTCCGTCCTATGTCTCGATCCTCCGCATTCATGGGCCTTTCCTATTCGGCACGGCCGACAAGCTGGCTGAAGAGACGGCCGACCTTACCCGATTCGCGCCGGTGGTGATCCTGCGGCTGCGCAATATGACGGCTATCGATGCGACCGGCCTGCATGCGCTCGAAGGCTTCTCCGACCGCCTGAAAAAAGCAGGCAAAACGCTCCTGCTCTGCGGGGCGCGTGATCAGCCCGCGAAGCTGTTGGCACAGTCCGACTTCGTGGGACATCTCGGGGAGAAGAACATCCTGCCGCACGTCGAGGCGGCGCTGCAGCGGGCCGCAGAAATTGCAGAGGATTTCGGCGGCGTCGGCCACGAGATCGCGCGGGATTACTCATTGCACCCCCCGGTTTAGGGCAAGTGGGCGGGAATTACAATCTATATCCGGTCACTGCGTTACGGTGACCTCCTGGCTTGACCCGGAAAAGCGCGTCTGGTGGGCCTCGGCACCCGCCTATGTCCATGTGATCCATGACTGGCCCCCGGTGGCTCTGCAAGGCAAGACCCGCGACCAGGCCGTAAAGAATCTCGCCTCTCGCCTCTGCCATCACTTTGAGGGTGGGACCGCCGAGGGCTAGGAAACCGCCCACGATCACCGTTCTGGTTGTGCCCGGCAAGCTGGAAGGACGCTCGCTGTGGCAACGCACGCAAGGAAACTATGCTCATGACCGTACTGGTACTCCCTGAACATCGCGGCGACCCCGATGGCAAGCGGATACAACTTTCCTTCTTTCCGCCTATCCTTGGCGGAAGAAGTGAATCGTTGTGCAGTGTGACCGGGGATCTCGTCCGCTGGAAAGACTTCCTTGTACTGCGCAGGCAGTGCAACGCATGGATCGAGACCGATGATCCGGTCAGGGTCAATGCCGCCCTGGGCCTTCCGCCGAACACAAAGGGCATCGTTGTAAGACTGTTCCCCCATTCGGGTTGCTAACGGAAAGGTAAGGTTCCGCTCATGCGAAGAGGGAGGTCATTCGGTTCGAGGGCGGGTTTCTTTTGGCGCCAGGGTCTGCGCTACGGCGGCGGGCCAGGTGCCTGCAATGACGACGCCATACTCTTTCTCGCCGCCGGTGGCATCGGGGCCGGTAAGAATGGGATAGTAGTCGGGACGGACATCGGCGCGCAGGGCGGGGTCTTCGGCGAAGCAGGCGGCGTTCACGAAGTGGAACGCCGCTCCGGCGCGGTCGTCGTCGGAGTGGTTGCCGAGGGTGCAGTGCGGCGTGCCATAGGCGAAGAAAACAACCCCACCGGCCGGAAGCTCGATGGGAATGGCCTGCGATTCATCGGGGTAGCAGCGAATGTGATGGTCGCTGTCGGGATCGCGGCTGTGTTCGAGCAGGGTGGAGAAGGCGTCGGGAAGCACATGGAGGGTACCGTTCTCAACGGTGGCCTTGTGAACGGCGATCCACATGGCCGTTCCGAGAAGTGGGTTGGAGATCTTGAAATAGGCGTTGTCCTGATGCCAGTTGGTGCCTGCGCCATCGTGCGCCGGCTTCAGAAAGACCTGATCCAGGCGCAGCACGACCGGATCACCGATCAACTGCGAGACAGCCTCGGCTACTTTCGGAGCGAAGGGTAGCGCGCGAAATAGCATACTCTTCTCGAACATAGGACAGAGCTGAAGGTTGCGCCTGGTCTGGGAGGTCGTCGCGCCGTCGCCAGCCGTGGCGACATTGCGCAGCAGACCCTCTCTCTGCAATCGCTCGACTTCCGCCCGGATCGCCGCCGTCTCCTGCGCGTCGAAGAAGGTCGGCACGGCGACATAGCCGTGCGCACGAAACTGTTCCACCTGCGATGTGGTAAGTGCCATAGGTTACCCCCTCGAACTGCGGCCTCTTGTGCGGCCTTTATTCCCCATTATTATACCCTTCGGCGATCTTTCGACCGCGACGCCTCCTCCTGTCGCCGGCTGGAAGCGCCGTTTGAGACGATGTTGAATGCAGACCGTAGATTCCATCGCAGGAATTGCGCCTCTGTGGAGGCGAATAGGGAAAGATACGATGCGTCACTGCCAGCGGAGGAACCCCGCGCCTCCGACAGGCGCGATCCGCCGCCGCGCCGATTTACGAGCAGAATCATGTTGGGAAAGGGCATCTACAATGGAGTTATCCTGTCTGGACTATCGCCTCACGGAGGCGGAGCGCCATGCTTTCGAAGAGACCGGGCTGTTGATACTGGAGAATGTTCTGTCGGAGGCGCAGATTGCCGCACTTACGGCGGAGACCGATCAGATCTTCGAGCGGAAGCTTGCGGAGGGGCACGACCCCCAGAAGTCGCTGTTCTATCCCAACTTCATCCCGGAGAATCCGCTTTTCGCCGACCTTGTGGACTACGAGCATACGCTGCCGCGAGTCTGGGGCATTCTCGGCTGGAATATCTATCTCTACCACGCGCATCTCATCGTCACACCTCCCTCGGGGCAGCCTATGGACGACAAGACCTTCGGCTGGCATCAGGACAGCGGACGGGTGAACAGCGAGATCGAGAGCCATCCTCGCCCGCGCCTGTCGCTGAAGGTGGCCTTCTTTCTCTCCGATACGAGTGAGCCGGGCCGAGGCAACTTCTGGGTCGTGCCCGGCAGCCATCGGCAGGACCACATGCAGCTTCCTGTCGATGGGATCGGTCAGCCAGAGGGAGCCGTGCCGGTGCTGGCGAAACCCGGAACCGCCGTGTTTTTCGACCGTCGCCTCTGGCACACCGCCAGCTTGAACGCCTCCGACATCACCCGCAAAATCCTGTTCTACGGCTATGGTTATCGCTGGATCCGCACCAAGGACGATATGACCGTCTCCAGCCTCTGGGAGCAGAGCGATCCCATCCGGCGTCAGATGCTGGGCTGGGGCGTCAACGCCAACGGCTTCTACTCGCCCACGGATACCGATGTGCCGCTACGCGTCTGGCTGCGCGAACACAGCCTCGAAGAGGCGAAGTAGCGGCCTATCAGAGATACCTCCAGCAAGAATCGAACTTGCACCCGCACCGACGATTGTTCATTTGCCTTGGAGAAAATGACATGGCTGCTACAGAACGTGACAAAATCGCCCCGCGCCTTTGGCACTACTACCAACGTATAAAAAAGGACGTTACTGGGGTTCACGAGTTTGTGCGAGGCAACATTAGAGAAATTGAGGCCGCAGCTCAAGCCGGGGGGCGGCTCAACTACCCTACTGCATTCGCCGCGCGCGCCAATTGGTTGGCCGCTAAAGCCATCGTCGAACTTATGGACGAACGAACCGACGCACTTGACCTGCTTTACCAGGCAGTCTATTACGATGAAGCCTCCCTTCGTTGCCTGGGAATCCTTATATAGTGCGTATACGAAGCATCCGACGCCAAATATGGATTTTAATACGGCTGCCATCGTCCTGGCCCGTGCCATCTCATTAGGATGCTGGGTGGAGGCTGACCGGATTGCAAATATAATTCGTGGCGGACTGACCGAACGCCGAAAAGTCGGCGGACGACAGCAACCCATTTGCGCATTCGACGCCATCCATGTGACCCGTGTGGCGCCGTTCGTTCTGAATCTATATGCGCAGTGGACCGGTAAGCCTTTCCCGCTGGAAGGGTTGCCTGTAATTTCGATGGAGGCGTACGAACCTCTTCTGTCGTTGTGGCAGACTGAGGATCTGACGGCCCTGGAACAGGCTCTATTTGTAGCATGTGATCTGCACATGGAACGCAGCAAGCTAAGTCAGGTCGAGTCCTTTGAGTTTATCGACGAAGTTGATATTCTGCATCCGGCGGAAATCCTGGCCGTTCTGCGGTTGAGAGAGGCAAAAGGGCTTGCCAATCCCGCCATCGACCATCCTCTGATGCAAACGCCGGTCGGTCGCCTATTTGAGATAAAATCGGTGCCTCACGAAGAGGTTCTAGAACGGGCCGTTGCCAACTTCCTGGCGACAATCCCCTCCCCGGCATCACAAGGATGAACCGTCCTTATCGGACAACCTATCCAGACATCAGGGGTGGTTCGTTTCCAGACGGCAACACCTTCGTGCTCTGGGGTCGTCAATGGGTTGGCACCCCTCGCTACGCGGCTTCGCCGGATCGTCCTTCGGACGAAGCGATATGAGAACCAGGGTCATTCGGTTTTCCGTAGACAACGCCTTTGTGCCCGCGAAATCCTTCGCACGGAAGAAATCCTTTGCGCGGAAGCGAAGGATTTGGGATCTCCTCCGCTTCAGGATTTGGGATGCCTAAAGGGCTTCCTTATTTGCGGCCACTCGGCCGGAGGCCCCAGCGAAGGACTTCATTCCATCGCTTGCTTTCGAAGACGTAGACTTGGCACAGTGAACGGGTTGGAGATCAGGCACGGCGGATGGAGAGTAGGGCGAGGGGTCACTATACTCAGTCGAACTGTTCGCTGGCTGGAGGATAATGTCGAAATGATAACGACGAAAACGTTAGGAGTCATTCGTGACGAAACTCGGTAACGCTGCCTGCATCGGAATGCGTCAAAAATCTTACAACAGAACGTGCAGAACCCGGCCGAGTATGTCACCACCTTCCCGGTAGAGTGAAGCTGCTCAGATATTTCCGTCTGATCTTACAGGGAGACTGAGGAAACAAACATGTTTCGTTTTCTTCTTGAAATCGCCAACAACCCAATTCTCCGACATCCTTTTTCAGAGATCATAACCGAGTACGATAG
>JBBQPO010000340.1:0-5529 GCA_038217285.1 Chthonomonadales bacterium | reverse complement strand
TGCGGAGTCATCCTCACAGAGAAGACCGCGCCCATGCCGGATCGTCTGCTGACGATCTATACCCAGTTGAATCGTCTGCTCGATGTCCACGAGCCCGACGTGATCGCGACGGAACAACTGTTCTTCAGCAACAACGTCACGACCGCCATGCAGGTCGGACGCACCGTCGGAATCGTGCTCTTGACCGCCGCACAGCGGGGCCTACCCTGGCAGGAGTATCGGCCCGTCGAGGTCAAAATGGCCGTGGTCGGCTACGGTAATGCCGAAAAGAAGCAGGTGCAGTATATGGTTACGCAGTTGCTGAAACTCGACAAGCCACCGAAGCCGGACGACGCCGCCGACGCTCTTGCCATCGCCGTCTGTCACGCCCACTCGTCCTACATGAACCAGATGTCGCGTTGAGACTCCGGACATGGGTTCCTGAAATTTCCCCTGGAGAACGTCCTTGACTGCTCCCGTATTGACGACCACCATACCTGGCCTGAAACGTTTTGCGACCGGCAAAGTCCGCGACGTCTACGATCTAGGCGACAGCTTGCTGCTGATCACCACCGACCGCATCTCCGCCTTCGACGTTATCATGGCCAACGGTATTCCCGACAAAGGGCGTGTGCTCACGCAGTTGTCGCGATTCTGGTTCCAGCATCTGCGCCCCCTCGTTCCGACGCACTATATCACCTGCGACACCGATTTCATTGTGGCCCGGCTGACCGACGCCGGCGTTGCCGTCTCGGAGGAGATGCGGACCATGCTCGCTGGACGGACGATGCTCGGTGTCAAGGCAGAGGCCTTTCCGGTCGAGTGCGTGGTGCGCGGCTATCTCGCAGGGTCGCTCTGGAAAGAGTATCGGCAGGCAGGCGGCGAAAATCGTCCGGTTACTCTTCACGGTATCGACCTGCCAGCCGGACTGGGCGAATCGGACCGCTTGCCCATGCCGATCTTCACGCCGGCGACCAAAGCCGAAACCGGTCACGATGAGAATATCAGCCTCGCGCAGGCTGCCCAACTCGTGGGGGAGGGGACTGCGCGGGAGCTGGCACGGCTCAGCCTGGCGCTATACGGAGCGGCCTCGGAGCGCGCCCTGCGCCGTGGCCTTCTCATCGCGGACACCAAATTCGAGTTCGGAATGCACGGCGGCGTGATCACCCTGATCGACGAAGCCCTGACCCCGGACTCCTCCCGATTCTGGGATAAGGCCGCTTACATCCCTGGGCGAAGTCAGCCGTCCTACGACAAGCAGTTCGTGCGGGACTGGCTGGAGCAGAGCGGCTGGAATAAGGAGCCGCCCGGACCGGTGTTGCCCTCCGACGTCGTCGATCATACGGCGGAAAAATATCGGGAGGCTTTCCGGCGTCTTGTCGGGTCTGCTTTGGCAGGTTCGGAGGCGACCGGATCACCGTAAGGCCGACATCGCCTCAAAGAAACAGAACAAAAACTGCGTTCTAATCGTTTCTCTTTCGAGCCGTCCCACTGGCGGCTCGTTTGGCACTAAGGCACGAAACGAGAAGATGCACTACCATGAACGAAAGTGTCACATCCGAAATTATCGACGCCCTGCGGGCGAGCGAACATAGGTTTCGTACCCTAGCGGACTGCGCCCCCGTCATGCTCTGGCTGGCAGACGGAGGAGGCTCCCGCTCTTTCTTCAACCGTTTCTGGCTCGATTTTACGGGTTGGAATCAAGCGCATGAAGGGGGAAACGGGTGGGAAGCCGGGCTGCATCCCGACGATCTACGCCGCTACCGGGAGGCTTACGATAGAGCTGGTACACGTCGGCACGACTTTCAGATCGAATACAGGCTCCGACGCGCGGATGGGGAGTACCGATGGATACTGGAAAATGGGGTTCCCATTCAAGAAGAAAACGGGGATTTGCAAGGTTTCATCGGCTCCGGAATCGACATCACCGACCGCAAGCGCAACGAAGAGGCTCTCCTTCAAAATCGTGAGCATATCGAAACGCTCAACGAACGGTTGAGAGAGGCGATGAAGGAGACGCACCACCGCGTCAAGAACAGCCTGCAGATGATCGCAGCCATGGTCGATTTACGACTTATGGATGCCTCAACGCTCGTTCCGGCCTCCGAACTGAGGAAGTTGGGACTGCACATCAACAGTCTGGCTGTCGTCCACGAACTCTTGACCGAACAGGCCAGGCAAGACGGACTGGGCGACTATCTGGCCGCCAAGGATCTTCTCGAACATCTTCTGCCCGTTCTGGAGGCCCTGGCCGGACCACGACGACTTCACTTCGACATCGCGGATGTCCGCCTGTCCGCACGACAGGCGAACGCGCTGCCTCTGGTTACGAACGAGCTTGTCAGTAACGCGTTGAAACACGGGCTGGGAGACGTACGGGTGACGCTCACCGTCGTGGGCAACGAGGCGATACTGGAGGTAGCAGACGACGGCCCCGGCTTTCCACCCGACTTCGACCCGCGGCGTGCCGCTCGTACAGGGCTGGAACTCGTGGAACGCGTCAGCCGTTGGGATCTGAGCGGGGCCATTCGCTACGAGAATCGCGTCCAGGGAGGAGCCGCCGTGATCCTCGCGCTTCCCATCGACTCATTTCACTGACACCGACGTGAGGATCGATCAATGCAGCCTGCTCCCGGACGGCGAACCGTTTGCCCTCGAAACTCCCTGTTGCCCCCTGCGATGATTCCATATTCGGTTCCATCGGACGACATTCACTCTGCGACCCGAAACTGCGCCACCCGGCCCGCCAGATCGTGGGTGATCTTCGCCTCGACGAAGATGCCGCCTTCGCGATAGTCAGCCTTGCTGACGCGGCCGTACTCGTAACACTGCGCCACCAGGTCGCTGCGGTTATACGGCACATTGAGGGTGACACTTACGAGCAGTCCCTCCATCGTCGTCACAACTCGTTCGATCAGTTGCGGTATTCCATCGGCCGTCCGTGCGGAAATATAGACAGAGTTCGGTGTCTCGGTAATCAACTTCCGCATCTCATACTGATCCTGGATCAGATCCGATTTGTTAAAGACGGTGATCGTCGGCTTGTCCGCCGCTCCCAGATCGTAGAGAACCTCCATGACGGCCTCGCGTTGGGCGTCTCGATAGGGATGGCTCGCATCCACGACGTGGATCAGGAAGTCGGCCTCGATCGTCTCTTCCAGGGTCGCGCGAAAGGCTGCCACCAGATCGGTGGGCAGATTTCGGATGAAGCCTACGGTGTCCGTCAGGAGAATCGCCCAACCGTCCGGCAATACCACGCGCCGGGTCGTCGGGTCCAGCGTGGCGAACAGCTTGGGGTCGGCATAGACATCGCTGCCGGCCAGCGTGTTGAGCAGAGTCGATTTACCGGCGCTCGTATATCCGACCAGTGCAGCGATCGGAAACGGCAGACGCCGCCGTTGGATCCGCTGCTGTTGTCGGACACTGCGCACTTCCGCCAGTTGGCCTTCGAGATCCCGGATCTGGTCCCGTACTTTTCTGCGGTCGGTTTCCAGCTTGGTTTCACCCGCGCCGCCGCGCACCCCAATACCGCCCTGCTGCCGCTCGAACTTGGTATAGAGGTTCCCGAGTCGGGGCAAGAGGTACGTCAACTGGGCGAGCGAAACCTGAAGCTTTCCTTCCCGAGTCTGGGCACGCTGAGCGAAGATGTCGAGGATGAGTTGCGTGCGATCAATGACCCGGCACTTGATGGCCTCTTCCAGGTTGCGCGCCTGCGCAGGCGACAGCTCCCCATCGATGATCACCAGATCGGCCTTTGCATCCTGCACCCCGGCGAGGAGCTCCTGTGTCTTGCCGGTCCCAATATAGTACTGGGCATGCGGCCGGTCGCGGTTTTGATGAAACTCGCCTACCACGTCCGCGCCCGCTGTTTCGGTCAGGGCGATCAACTCTTCCCGCGCGTAGGGCTTCATATCGGCGTCCGGCTCGACGGAAACCAGGATCGCGCGCTCCTGGTTCTCGATATCGTGCATCAACTGTATTTTGTTCATAGAGGTCGTTTCTCATCTAAGGTGAAGTCGTGGCGCAGGGTTGGTGTATCGTTCTACGTCGGTCTACCTGTTTCGTTTCGCCGTGCCTCCCTGGTAAAGAGCCGCGGCTTTCACTCGGCGAACAGGGCGACCAGGCGTTGCTCCAGCGTAGGAAGCGGCTCGAACAATCGTAGCTCGAAGTAGGAGTGATCGAACGTGCCTGGAACGGCAGTTGTGCGCAGGCGATCACACCGCTTCAGGGCGCTCGACAGCGATTGTCGATGCCGCCGGAGGTTGGTGAGAACGGCAGGACGATGTTTAGGGCCAGGGAGAGAGTTTCTGCGAGGATGCATAGGCGGTTTCACTCCGATGGCGGAGGCGCCTGCGGGGCCGAGGCGCGAATGATACGTTCCAGTGCCAGCAGGTAACGGTCGAATGCGCTCCTGCCCGCTGCCGTCGGCGTGTACGTTGTGCGCGGCTTACGGCGTACAAACTCCTTGCGAGACTCGACGTAGCCGCGCTCCTCCAGGAGAGCCAGATGTGTGCTGAGGTTGCCATCCGAGAGAGTCAGGGTCTCTTTCAACAGCTTGAACTCGGCTTCCCCGAGCATCAGCAGCGTGGACATAATGCCGAGGCGGGCCTTCTGATGGATCGCGTCGTCCATCTCGTGCAGGGCTTCAAGGGCGGCGGCAGCATTGGAGGCGTTCGGATGAGGCTTCACCTTCTCGGGCAGTGTCGTCGATCCTCCGCGCTCTCGCATTACCAGCCATCCTTTCGCGACATCACGAGTCCATACACGATATGGAATCCTCCGAACACCAGCCCCATCGCCGGAAGTCCGAAGGCGACGGGCAGAAACAGGGTCGCCGCGCCTGCCAGCAGAAACGCCGCGCCAAGGTAGGAGACTTCACGCTGCGAAAACAGCCCGACCGCCGCGACCGCGCTTCCGTAGCAGAGCATCCAGACGGGATAGAGGTTCGCCATCAGGCCATGCTGAAGGAAAAAAAGTGTTAGGAGCGCGCCCGCTCCCAGGCCCGGCGCCGATGCGAAGAGCATCTGCTTTCCAAGCTGCGAGAGGATCCTTTTGCCGACACGGGCTGCCCGCCGCTTCATCAGGAGATAGTCCGCTCCGATTGCGAACACGATCACCAGCGACCAGGTGAACAAAAATAGAGTATGGTCTTCTGTTCCGGTTCGGCTGGACAGGGCGCGCGTCACCAGGCACCCGCCGACAGACGCCAATCCTGCCACGACACCGGACAGGCCTGAAAAGGTCGAATACCGCGTAGAGCGCTCCATCAGGTCACGAATCACCCGCAAATTTTCGTGTGCGTCGCGGGCATCCGGTTCACGAAACTCTCGCAATAGGGTCATATCACCTCTCACATCCATTGAAAAATGCTTTGTACCACAAAGTGCTCTTGCTGCTCTAGTATAAGCCTTCAATCCCCAGATTGTCAAGCGTCAAGGGGTTATCACCCCTCGCTACGCACCGCCTGCGGCGGTCAAGGGGTTATCACCCCTCGCTACGCACCGCCTGCGGCGGTCAAGGGGTTATCACCCCTCGCTACGCTCCGCCTGC
>JBBQPO010000339.1:0-5587 GCA_038217285.1 Chthonomonadales bacterium | reverse complement strand
ACCGTGGTCAATCCCAAATATCTGATTCTGCCGACGATCGCGCTCGGTTCGCGTTCCGCCGCGCTCATGGCCCGGTTCATGCGGGCCTCGCTGCTGGAAGTGCTCAGGCAGGACTATCTGCGCACAGCGATAGCGAAGGGGCTCTCACGCAGTCAGGCCGTCTGGCGACATGCGCTGAAGAATGCGGCGCTGCCGGTGCTGACGATCGTAGGCACCAACTTCGGCTATCTGCTGACCGGATCCTTCGTCATCGAGACGATCTTTCAGATCCCGGGCATCGGCTACACCTCTATCGACAGCATCACCAAGCGCGACTACGCCGTCATCCAGGGGATGGCGCTGCTCGTCGCCGTCGTCTTTCTGGTGGTCAATCTCGTGGTAGATATTCTGTACGGCGTGGTAGACCCGCGTGTGCGGCGGGAGGCGTAACGATGGCCGCTCTTCCCGAATCCCAACCTGTTCTTCTGACTGCCCGCAAGAGCCTGAGTCCTGGCGCGGAGGCGTGGCGGCGGCTGCGCCGCAACCCTGTTGCCGTGGTCAGTGGGCTCTTTATCGTTCTCCTCGTGCTCGTCGCGATCTGCGCGCCTCTCTTCACGCACTACGCCTACGACTATCTGGACACCAAAAACTACAACTCGCTCCCGTCCCCACCCGACAGCCATCACCCTCTGGGTACCGACGGGCTGGGCGAGGATATTCTGAGCCGTCTGCTCTACGGGGCACGCGTGTCGCTGGGCGTCTCCCTCATCGTTGTCGTCGTGGAGATACTGGTCGGGGTGACGCTCGGGCTGGCGGCGGGCTACTACGGCGGTAAGACAGACACGGCGCTCATGCGCCTGACCGATGTGATGTTCGCCTTCCCCGACATCCTGCTGGCCATTATGCTCTCCGCGATCGTGCGCTCCGGCAGTCAGGCCCTGCCCGCTTCCAGCAGTTTTGTAGTGCTGTTCTTCGCGCTTGGGGTCGTCGGCTGGCCCGGCCTCGCCCGCCTGGTGCGCGGGCAGGCGCTCGCCCTGCGGGAAAAGGAGTATATCGAGGCAGCGCGCGCCATCGGCGTGAAGGATCGCCACATCATCCTCCGCCACCTGCTGCCCAACCTGCTCAGCCCGATCATCGTGCAGGTGACGCAGGACATCGCAGGCGTCATTCTCGCGGAGGCCACGCTGTCGTTCCTCGGCCTGGGCGTTCAGCCTCCCTTTCCGAGCTGGGGGCGCATGATCGAAGACGCCCTGGTCTACAAAGAGACGCATCCCCTGCTGCTGCTAGCCCCCGGCCTGTTGCTCGCCCTGACCGTCATGGCCTTCAACTTCTTCGGGGACGCCCTGCGCGACGCCCTCGACCCGCGCCTGCGCGAATAGCCGACCGCCTCAAGCGCGCTATGCGCGCCATTGCATCATGTATACAGTAGACAACCGAGACGTTCCACATTTTCAAGGCCAACTATTGCATAGTAGACAAATATATGCTATAATAAGGAGAGAGTATGGCTGGGAATCGCCAATATGAATTTCGATGCCCGGTTCACGGATTCATAGTCGTAGATGAATGGGAAAAGCAGATTCTGGCGCATCCCGCCTGTCAACGTCTTCGGCAACTCGCTTGGACGGATTATCTTTATCCAGGAGCAATGCACACACGATTTGAACATTCTCTTGGCGTCATGCACGTTGCCACCCGTCTCTACGATGCCTTGATTGAACGCTCTGGTGATGTTTTGAAAAATGAAACACGTTGAGGGCCAGAACCTCCGAACGAAAATGGCCTGCGATGGAAGCGCCTATGCGCGCGGCGGCCAGCGAGAAGTCGGAGCCATCGGAACAAACAAGGATTTTGGAAAACATCGGCTTCTTTTTGGCAGGCGATCCGCCTATTAGATGCTCGCCTTCGAATGGCGGGCCACCGCGAACCGAGAGCATCGAACTTTCGAGTCGGTCTTGCGTCGCTATCGTCCCGCGTCCATCGGGACGCTCTCCCGCAAAACCTCTTCGCCAGGGCGGCGCGGGGTATGCGTAAGGTCACCCGCCGCATCCCCCAGTCGGAACAGGATCTGTGGAATGAGGCCGTTTATCAGGGGAAGCTTTGCCAGTGCTGATCGGGTCTCCGGCACCTGCAACACGTGCGTGATAGGCTCCACGCGCAGTCCTAACGACACGGACGTCAGGAAGATCCGCTCGAAAACCTGACCTACCCTCAGTTGCGTCGGAGGGTCGTCTGTTTCGGAAACCAGGATTCCCAGCACCGGCGCACCCTTGAGAATCTGGAACTCCTCTTTGACTTGATTGCTGGTGTGCCGCAGATGACTCGCCGCGAGTTGGGACAGCTTCGTCAAGAGCCAGTCTGTGTCGAAGACTCCCTGTTTGATGCAGTAGGCAATCACCTTCCTGTAAGCAGGATCGGCGAACTTGACGGCGTCCGCCTGGAGGGTAAGCGCATCGACGTGCCGCAGGAGTTCGCGATCAGTGGTTGTATGGAGTACGATCCCCATTTTTGTACAGCATCCTGTCAATTGATGGATCATGTGGGGTGGAACGGGCTCGGCGGAAAAGATATGGTGATCTGTGCTTCGATGCAGGATCGCATCAAAGAGCGGGTCTTCTCGAGGAGAAACGCCCGCATTGCCGGCCGTCAACCGGACAGTCGCAGCCAACATAGGATGAGCCGGACTCGGAAAGTAATCCACCTGGCATTGATACCCGAAGTGATAGGCGGCGACCAGCAGGTTCTCCAGCGCGCATCCGACGCTCAGATGGAGGTCGCGCTGGTCTTTGTCGCCGGACTGCAGCCAGCGGGTCGCGTCTATAAAAACCTGGATCGTATCGCCGTCGACGGAGAAGATCCAGGGCTGCGTGTTGTACACAGAAGGCGCCAGAATGGCGAACCCGACCAGGAACTTCAGCCTCTCGGCAGGTTCTCCTTGCCAGGGAAAGTCCTCTGGGCTGATCTGCCACGGATCTGTATTACTCATAAGACCCCTCCTTTTCTCCTGCTCGTTTTGAGCGATTCCTGCCCCACACTCCGTGTGTCAGCGTACGACCAACACCGAGCAATGGGCATGATGAAGCACGTGGTCCGAGACACTGCCCAGTAGCAAACGCTCAAACCCGCCCAGACCCCGGCTGCCCATGACGATCAGATCGTATCTGCCATTATCGGCATAGCACACTATGGCCTCGCCGGCATGCCCTTGCTCCTCGCAGATACGGTAGGGAACTGCTGTCTCCTTTGCCGATGCCTGCACGCTTTCTTCAACGGCTTGCCAGCGTTTGTCCCTCTCGTCCAACTCTTCGGGCGTCTTCACGGCATGCGGATTGGCATCCTCCACGTGGAACCGTTCAGAAGGCTCCTTGACACTTAAAACGCTCAGGCAGGCGTCAAATCCCTTCGCGAGTGCGAACGCGGCGGCGGCGGCTTTCTGCGATCCGGCAGAACCGTCGGAAGCCAAGAGTATACGCTCAAAAGGCTTTACCGGTCCTCGCTCGACCAGCACCGGGCAGTGGGCATGATGCAGGACGCCAGAAGAGACGCTGCCCCGGAAAAACTCTTTCAGTCGTGTCAGCCCCTGACTGCCCACCACGATCAGGTCGGCCTGCTCGCTCTCTGCGACCGTAAGCAGAGCATCCACCGGATGGCCCAACTCCTGGATCACTCGATACGGCGGCAGCAACGATGCTAAGAGAGGACTGACAATGATCGTCTGCGATTGGAAGCGCTTGGCGATCTCGGCAGCAAGCAGGGCGGCGTTGCACGCACATTCGGAGCCATCCGAGCCGATAAGAATTTTGTGAAACATGGTATACCTCCTGAAAGGTAAGGGACGCGAATCTAAGCATAGTGCATTTTAGCGCAGGCGGGGTCCGTTTTCATCCGCGAAATGGCGGATTGTGCCCAAGATACTATGGGCCTTTTCAACTCCTGTAGCAGGGGCCGGGGCGTTCAGCGTATGATTAGCACAGGGCAGGTCGCGTGATGCGCGACATAGGTGGAGACGCTGCCCAGCAGCATCCGGTCAAAGCCACCCAGCCCGCGACTGCCCATGACGATCAGATCGGTGCCATGCTCTTCCGCAAAACGAACGATCGTATCCTCTGCCGGTCCCCGCTCCTGGTGGAAGCTACAGTAGACGCCTGCGTCGGCGACCGCACCGCCGAGGCAGCTCCGGAGATGCGCCAAATAGTGACTTGCCACGACTTCCGGATCCGAGTTGGTCAGGAGCGTATAGTCGTCGTCCGACAGCACCGGGCCGAACGAGAACGGCTCCACGACATTGAGCGCCCGCAGGGAGGTGGCGAACGTCTGTGCGATCTCCACCGCCACGAGAGCAGCCCTGTCGGCGCTTGCGGATCCATCGGAAGCGAGCAGGATATGCTCGAAACCTTTTGATTCGTGCAAGCCGCTCTTCCCGTTTACCAACAGGACTGCACACGAGGCGTGGTGCAGCACGCCCTCAGAGACGCTGCCCAGGAGTAACCGCTTCCATCCGCGCTGACCCCGCGTGCCGATTACGATCAGGTCGCCCCCCTGCTCTTTCGCGACCTCCAGAATCTTTTCGACAGGATGACCGATCTCAAATCGCCACTCATAAGGTACGTCGGCGTCGCAGAAAAACTTTGCTGTGGGATCCTCTACGACTTCGCGTGCCTTTTGCTGATAATGGGCGACCTCTCGTGGGCCTTCCAAGGTTCCAATAGAGGGGTGGATAACGACCTGCAGATCCAGGACATACAACAGCGTTACCCGGCAAGGATGCCTCCGGGCTAGCGACACGGCAGCCTGAGCCGCTTGAAGCGCCGCCTCTGAACCATCGGAACAGACAAGAATCGTTTTGAACATTATTTTCCTCCGAACACGCTTCCTCAGACCGCCAGGGTATGCATACGCCTATGGTAGCGCAGGAGACAGGTCCGCACATCCGCCAAATGACGGATTGAGAGCCTATGCCTCAGACAACGGCCCGCTTGACACGTTGGAAGCCCCGGCGTTGACGCCTGCTCTTCAAGCGCCACAATCCGCCGTTTCGCAGATCTCTCCTCTTTCTCACTGGCCTGGAAAGGGTTCTGTTGAAGATGTAGTTGTCATCGCATATACAATCCAGCAGGATTGATCGGCTGTCGAGGCGGAGGCAGGAGAAGGATAGATGCACAATCGGCCATTTGGCGGATGTTTCTTTCCTCCTACCTGTCTATACTAGTGGAAGCGTATCCTCCTTTTCGGAGCGGGACGAGGCTGTCATGGCCGCCTGGTCTGCTCCGGGCGTGACTTCCGTCACGGACGACCTTGCCGTCACTCTCTGACACCCCTCCTTTCCTGGTACGCTTGCATTGCTGGCGAAAGCCGGAAAGTTCCCTCGAAGACTATGCAAAACAAGCCCAACCCCACAGAAACCAAGCAGAAGGCTCGAACCCACCCCCGTTCTGCCAAGACCATTGGGGAGAGTGAGGAGTGGCTGTTCACCACGCTCGAAAACATCGGCGACGCGGTCATCGCGACGGATGCCCAGGGCTTCGTCACATTTATGAACCGGGTGGCCGTCACGCTCACCGGCTGGAACGAAGAAGAGGCGCAGGGCAAACCGTGTCACGAGGTGTTT
>JBBQPO010000338.1:0-5627 GCA_038217285.1 Chthonomonadales bacterium | reverse complement strand
CGAATAGATCGGCCTGGCTGCTTCGTTTTCCAATCATGTGAGCATGGTCTCCTGGGAGCATTGTGTGATGGCTATAGATTCACCACACAACCCAACAATTCCTTTGGTTTGGAAGGCGACTTTTCGGCCGCGCTTCTAGGTAGATATGGCCCGGTAAGATCGCCTCTTTATCCTGCGGCTCCCGCACGGGCAGAGAGGTATGACGCCGCAGCGTGGTGGCGAGGCTTTCGGTCGACTGGACGCCGCGATGCTGCACCACCGCGATAGGCAGACTGAAATCGGCGGGGAGATCGCCGAAAAGCGTCTCCAGCGCGTCCAGTCCCCCCCATGACGTCCCGATGACGACAATTTCATACTTTGCTTTTATTCTCACGGTCCTAACCTATCAACGAATGCGACGATAGAGCTTCGTACCAACGCCCAACTGCTCGTAATCCTTCTCGTGCGCCGTAAACTGAAGGGTCTCCTTACTCCCGATCCCCAGCACTCCGAACGTCGACAGACTCTGGAAAAGCAGTTGATGGACACGCTGCTGCAGCGGCTTGGTGAAATAGATCATCACATTCCGGCACAGGATGAGATGGAACTCGTTGAAGGATCCCTCCATCGCCAGATTGTGCTGGGAAAATATGATATTCCGCTTCAGGGAAGACCGAAAGATCGCCTCCCCCTGTGTGCTCGTGTAGTATTCTGAGAGCGCCCCTTTGCCGCCGGAGCGCGCATAGTTCGCCGCGCCCTGCTGCACCGTGTCGGCTGGAAAGATACCGGCGCGCGCCTGCCGCAAAACCGATGTGTTCATGTCGGTCGCGTAGATCCGGCATCGGTCGTACAGCCCTTCCTCCTCCAGCAGGATCGCCATCGAATAGACCTCTTCGCCGGTGGAGCAGCCCGCATGCCAGATGCGCAAAAAGGGATAGGTGCCTAGCACCGGAATCACCTTCTGGCGCAGCGTCAGGAAAAAGTCGGGATCCCGAAACAGCGACGTGACATTGATGGATACGGTCAGTAAGAAGCGTTCCATACTGGCCGTATCGTGCAGCACTTTTTCCTGCAGCCCGGAGATCGTGGCGACCTTCTCTTCGCGCATCGCGATCGCGACACGCCTCTTCAGGGAAGAGGGGGCATACTCGCGAAAATCGTGCCCGTAGTGGCGATAGACCGCTTCCAGCAGGAGCTCTGTTTCCAGATCTTCGATCTCATGGTTTCTCGGCGCTTGTGTAGGCATCGTCTTTCACCGTAATTCTATGCCTGGTTGTTCGCTCCCGCGTCAAAACCAGATTTTTAGAAACCGTCTTCTCCTACTTATAGAGCCAGACGCGTAAGAGAGAGAGCAGTTGCTCCGTATCGACCGGCTTCGAAATGTAGTCGGAGGCGCCCGCCTCGATACAGGTTTCCCGGTCGCCCTTCATGGCCTTCGCGGTCAGGGCGATGATCGGCAGCGACTTGAACTTGCCCAGTTTCCGGATATTGCGCATCGTCTCGTACCCGTCCATCTCCGGCATCATGATGTCCATCAGAACAACGTCTATGTGCGATTCGTTCTGCAGCATCTCGATGGCGTCCTTGCCGTTCTCCGTAAAGAGAACCTGCATGTGGCGCTGCTCCAGCAGGCTGGTGAGCGCGAAGATATTGCGCACATCGTCGTCCACGACCAGCACCTTCTTGCCCGCCAGCACCGGGTCCGCCAAGCACGCCTTCTCCAGCATCTGTTTCTGAGTCGACGGCAGGTTCGACTGCACACGGTGCAGAAACAGGGTGGTTTCGTCCAGCAGCCGTTCCGGAGACTTCGCATCCTTGACGATGATGGTGTCGGCCAGTCGCCGCAGCTCCGTCTCCTGCTTGCGCGTCAGATCCTTGCCAGTGTAGATCACGATCGGCAGGTCGGTCAGCCCTTCCTCCTTGCGGATCTTCTCGATCAGTTGGAAGCCCGTCATATCGGGCAGTCCCAGGTCCAGCACCATACAGTCAAAGCGTTCGGCTTTCAGGGCCTCCAGAGCCTCCATACCGGTGCTTACCGCTGATGTCACTACGTCTCCATTGCCAATCAGTTCCACGATGCTGCTGCGCTGAACGTCGTCATCCTCCACGAGCAGAAGGCGGCGGACCTTGCGCTCGATGAAGCCTTTGATATCCATCAGCGCCTGATCAATGGCCTCGCGGCTGACCGGTTTTTGGAGCTGCGCGATAGCGCCCTGTCGCAGCCCGCGCATGGGATCTTCCGTCGCCGAGATGATATGGACTGGGATATGCCGGGTCGTCGGATCATGCTTCAGCCGATCCAGAATTGTCCATCCGTCCACATCGGGCAGCCGGATGTCCAGCGTGATGGCGTTGGGCTGATAGCGTCTTACCAGCGCCGTGCCCGCCTCTCCGGACGTCGCGACGATGCCTTTGAAGCCTTTCTCCCGTGCCAGGTCGAGAAGGATCGCGGCAAAGACCGGATCGTCCTCGATGACGAGGATCGTCTGGTCTCCGGGCTCGAGGTTATTACGATCGTCGTTGACATCCATTCCCAGCGGAGCCTCGACCAACGACATGGCTTCGTCCGCAGGAGGAACGTCCCATGAGGACGGTAAAACCGCAGGGCCGCCACCGTTGCCGCCGCTGCCTGGCCCTCGCTCAGGAGTCGAATTAATTCCTATCCGGCGGGGTGGGGTGGGAATGAAGCTATGCGGCAGATAGAGGGTGAAGGTGCTGCCGACGCCGGGGCTGCTGACCAGGCGGATCTCTCCGCCGAGCAGACTGGCGATCTCGCGGCTGATGGAGAGCCCGAGCCCCGTGCCGCCGTATTTGCGGGTCGTGGTGCCGTCTCCCTGCTGGAAGGCTTCGAACACCATCTTCTGGCGGTGGACCGGTATTCCGATCCCGGAATCCGAAACGGAGAAGGCGATCACGGTTCCCGCCCTGTTAAGGCTCTCCACGTGCCGGTTCCAGCCTTCCTTGACGGGCTTGATATCGAGGTTGACGTGGCCCAGTTCGGTGAACTTGAAGGAGTTGGAGAGCAGATTACGAATGACCTGCTGCAGCCGCTGCGAATCCGTGTGGACAGAGGTCGGCAGGCTCTCGTCTAAGGTGATGGCGAACTCCAGTCCCCTGTCCTGCGCCACTTCGCGGAAGTTGCGATCCACATAGTCCTGCAGTTCGTCGAAATGCACCTCCGCGATCTGCACCTCCATCGTTCCCGACTCGATCTTCGCAAGGTCGAGGATCTCGTTGATCAGCAACAGCAGGTCGTTTCCGGCGGAGTGGATGGTCGAGGCATATTCGACCTGCTTGACGGTCAGGTTCCTGTCGTTGTTCTCGGAGAGCAGGCGGGAGAGGATCAGCAGACTGTTGAGGGGAGTACGCAGCTCATGTGACATATTTGCCACGAACTCCGACTTGTACTTAGAGGTGAGCGACAACTGCTCGGCTTTCTCCTCCAACTCCTGCCGCGCCAGCTCAATCTGCCGGTTCTGCCGCTCCACTTCACGGTTCTGCTCGGAGAGCAACTGCGCTTTCTCTTCCAGCTCCTCGTTGGTCTGCTGCAGCTCTTCCTGCTGCTGTTTGAGCAGCTCTTCCGAGGCCTGCAGCGACTGGGCCTGCTGTTCCAGCCGCTTGTTGGTGTCCTGCAGTTCTTGCTGCTGGTTCTGCAACTCCTGGGTGAGCGACTGCGACTGCTTGAGCAGATCCTCCGTCTTGATGTTGGCCGCCAGGGTGTTGAGGACGATTCCGATGCTCTCGGTCAGTTGGTCGAGGAAAGTGAGATGGGTCTCACTGAAGCGGCTGAAGGAGGCGAGTTCGATGACGGCGAGCACATCGCCCTCGAAGAGGACCGGGAGCACGGCGATATTGCGCGGCGACGCCTCCCCCAGGCCGGACGAGACCTTGATGTAGTCGTCCGGCACATCCGTGAGCAGGATACGCTGTTTTTCGAGCACACACTGCCCGACCAGACCCTCACCGGGATGGAAGCGGTTCGCCAGATTTTTGCGCGCCTGATAGCCATAACTGGCCAGCAGCTTCAGGATCGGCTCGCCATTGCCGTTGTTTTCGTTGATATAGAAGACGCCGTGCTGTTCGGAGACGAGCGGCGCGAGTTCGGAGAGGATGAGCCGCGAGACTGTCATCAGGTCGCGCTGCCCCTGCAAGAGCCGGGTGAAGCGGGCCACATTGGTCTTCAGCCAGTCCTGCTCGGTGTTGATGCGAGTCGTATCGCGCAGGTTGCGGATCATCTCGTTGATGTTGTCTTTGAGCGAGGCCACCTCTCCGGCGGTCTCGACCGTGATAGACCGCGACAGGTCGCCGGTCGTAACGGCGGTGGCGACTTCGGCGATGGCGCGGATCTGCGTGGTCAGGGTGGTTGCGAGGCGGTTGACGTTGTCGGTCAGGTCGCGCCACGTGCCTGCTGCGCCAGGCACACTGGCCTGGCCGCCGAGCTTCCCTTCGATACCGACTTCGCGGGCCACCGAGGTGACCTGATCGGCGAAGGTCGCGAGCGTGTCGATCATGGCGTTGATGGTGTCCGCCAGCTCGGCGATCTCTCCCTTGGCCTCCAGAACGAGCTTCTGTTTCAGGTTGCCGTTGGCGACGGCGGTGACGACGCGGGCGATACCGCGCACCTGACTGGTCAGGTTCTCCGCCATCGAGTTGACGTTGTCGGTTAGGTTCTTCCAGGTGCCTGCGACGCCTGGGACATCGGCCTGCCCTCCGAGCTTGCCGTCGGTTCCGACTTCGCGGGCGACGCGGGTGACTTCCGAGGCGAAGGAGTTCAACTGATCGACCATCGTGTTGATGGTGTTCTTCAGATCGAGGATCTCACCACGCGCATCCGCCGTGATTTTGCGGGACAGGTCTCCGTTGGCAACGGCCGTGGTAACATCAGCGATGTTACGGACCTGGCCTGTCAGGTTACTCGCCATGAAGTTGACGTTGTCGGTCAGGTCTTTCCAGGTGCCGGAGACGCCCTTGACATCGGCCTGCCCGCCGAGCTTGCCGTCGGTGCCAACTTCGCGGGCGACGCGCGTTACCTCCGAAGCGAACGCGCCCAACTGGTTCACCATCGTGTTGACGGTCTTCGCGGTCAGCAGGAACTCCCCGGTGAGGGGGCGACCGTCGATGTCCAGCGCCATCGTCTGCGACAGGTCGCCGTTTGCGACCGCCCCGATGACCCGCGCCACCTCCGTGGTCGGCTGAACCAGATCGACGATCAGCGTGTTCACGGACTCGATGCATCCGCTCCAGGCGCCTCCGGTGTTGCCGATGGCGGCCCGATGGGTGGTCTTGCCCTCTTTGCCGACGACGCGACCGATCCGCGCAAGCTCGGCGCAGAGCTTTTCATTCATCTCGATAACGTCGTTGAGACCATCTGCGATTTTTCCCGCTATGCCGGTCTGGTCCAGCGGCATCCGGACGGAGAAGTCGCCTTTTTTCATGGCGGTGATGACATTTAAGAGTTGCTTGGGGTCTACCATATCGGTTGCGCCCGCGTCCATTCGCATAGCCCTCTCCCTCAAAAGATGGTGATGTAGTGCTTGATCAGATCTGTTCTCCTCTTCTGCGCGCTTACGACCGGCAAGGGCATCCCACAAACGTCGCGCAAAGTAGAGGAGTTTCGTACCGGAGTGTTGAACAGAGGGGAGGCCATT
>JBBQPO010000337.1:0-5651 GCA_038217285.1 Chthonomonadales bacterium | reverse complement strand
ACCGGTCGCCAGCACGGTGACCCGCACTTCGCCTTCCAGCATCTGGTCGGGAACCCAGCCAAAAATGATATTGGCATCACGCTGATCGCAGAGCGACGCGATCTGCTCGGCAGCCTCGTTGAACTCCGCCAGCGTCAGGTCGTTGCCGGAGGTGACGTTGACGAGTACACGGGTCGCGCCGTTGATACTGGTCTCCAGCAACTGCGACGAAACGGCGTTCTGCGCGGCTTCGACCGCCCGATGATCGCCGGTCGCCATACCGATCCCCATCAGCGCGGGGCCTGCGCCGGTCATAATGGCGCGGACATCGGCGAAATCGACGTTGATCATGCCGGGGATCGTGATGATGTCGGAGATACCCTGCACACCCTGCCGCAGCACATCGTCCGCGACCTTGAAGGCTTCCACGAGGGTCATGCGGCGATCCCCGACCGAAAGCAGTTTTTCGTTCGGCACGATAATGATCGTGTCCACGCGGCTCTTCAAGTTCTCGATACCTTCGGCGGCGAGCCGCATGCGGCGCGGCCCCTCGAACGGGAACGGTTTGGTGACCACCGCGACAGTGAGCGCATTGATCTCACGGGCGATCTCGGCGATCACGGGCGCGGCGCCGGTTCCGGTCCCGCCGCCCATGCCGGCGGTGATGAAGACCATGTCCGCACCGTCCATCATCTTCTTGATCTCGCTCTTGCTCTCTTCGGCGGCGGTGCGTCCGATCTCCGGATTGCCGCCCGCGCCCAGACCGCGCGTCGAGTTTTCGCCGAGCTGGAGTTTGCGCGGCGCCTGCGAGATGTTCAGCACCTGCACATCCGTGTTCATCGCCAGAAACTCGACGCCGGAGAGATTGGCCTCGATCATCCGGTTCACTGCGTTCGTGCCGCCGCCGCCGACCCCGATCACCTTGATACGTGCCGAGCCGAGCTCCTGCATGCCGACATTCATCGAACTGTTGTTTATAATCATCATGGGTCGCGCTCTTCCCCCCTGTTTGCCTCTGAATGGTGCGTTTTTTTATGTAAATCGATCTAATGTGTGCCAAAACGGTCGCGCAGCCAGTCGAGCAGCCGTTGCAGCATAGCGAAGGCTCCCCCCGAACTCTGCGTATGTGCCGGATGGCGCGATTCCTGTATCTGTTTCGCGCCGTAAAGAATCAGGCCAATCGCGGTGGCATATCTCGGGTGCGTGAGCGTCTGCCCGATAGCTCCAAGGCCCTCCGGGCTGCCGACGCGCACTGGCATATTCATCACCTGCTGCGCCACCTCGATGCAGCCCTGCAACTGACTGCCGCCCCCGCTGATGACCAGACCGGCCGGGGTGATTCCGAGACACTCCGCCTTCTCCATCTCGTCTTTCACCAACTGAAAGAGCTCCTGCATCCGCGGCTCGATGATCTTCACGAGCGCGCTGCGCCGGAGTTTGCGGGATTCGTCGCGCCCAACCTGCCGGACGGAAATGACGTCCTCTTCCGGGACGAGCTCCAGCAGCGCGTTGCCGCTCTCGGTCTTCAGACGCTCAGCTTCGTCGCGGCCTACCGTCAACCCGTAGGCCACATCGTTCGTGACATGGTTGCCGCCGACCGGGATGACGGCGGAATAGAATATCTCGCCATTGAGGAAGACCGCCATATCGGAGGTGCCTCCTCCTATATCTACCAGGCAGACCCCCAAATCCTTCTCCGCCTGCAAGAGCACCGCTTCGCCCGTCGCAATCGGCTCCAGCACCGCCTCGGTGATTTCGAGGCCGGCTTTCGTCACGCACTTCTCCACGTTGTTCAGAAAGGTCGTCGTGCCGTGGATGATATGCGTCTCTACCTCCAGGCGGGAGCCGCTCATCCCGACCGGATGTTTGATGCCGTCCTGCCCGTCGATGGAGTAGGAGCGCGGAATGGCATGGATGATCTGACGATCCGGCGGCAGCACGATGACCCGAGCCGATTCGAGCACGCGCTGCACGTCGCTCTGGGTGATCTCATGGTCGGGACTGGTGATGGCGATACGGGCGCTGCTGTTCAGCGAGGCGATATGCTCCCCCGTGACGCCGACGTAGACCGTATCGACCTCCCGGTTGGCCTGCCGTGATGCCAGAGCGATGGCCTCTTCTACCGCGCGGGTCGTGGCTTCGATGTCCACGACGACGCCTTTCTTCATTCCGGTCGAAGGCACCGTTCCCATGCCGATGATAAGAACCTGACCGGTATCGGTCAGTTCGGCGATCAGAGCGCAGACTTTCGTCGTCCCTATGTCCAGCCCCGCAATGATGTCGTTTTTCGCCACGCGCCCCATCCATTTATTTAAAAGATAGGGAATAAGGATGAGGGAGGAGGGCAGGAAATCGCTTTCCCAGGCCCTCTTCCCTCCTTACTTTTCCCTTCGCTTACAAACTGCTGCCGGTCTCGGTTTTCTGGTTGAGCGCGGCAGAGGCGCCCGCGCCGGCGGCGATCTCCTCCTGCTGTTTGCTGCGCTCCATCGCCCGTTTGTTCAGCACATAACGACGAATGAGCGAGAGGTTCAGGAAGACGCGCGAACCCATGACCAGCACGGCGACCAGCGCCAGATTGACCCCGATCCTGTCGCCAAGCAGGGCGAGCATCGCGGCCAGCACCGTATTGAGCAAAAATCCGGTGGCAAAGATATCGTTCTGAAAACGTCCCTCGATGCCTGCACGGACGCCGCCGAAGACCGTATCCAGTCCTGCCAGCGCGGCGACCGACAGATAGGGGGCATAGACAGCCGGCAACTGCCATCCCAGTTTGGTAAAAACGATCATCCCGATGACCAGACCTGCAAGAGCGCTGGTGAACGGGGGAACCCAGAATTTCATCTCTCAAACCCGTCCTTCATTTGTTGTCTTCACCACTGGACTGGCTTTTGGCGACGGCCGGTTTCGCATATTTTAATTGGGTTTTGCCAGCGAATGCGGGCAGGCGCAGTTGCGTCTTTTTCTCGGAACGGGCCATATCGGGGCCGAAAGTACGGATCTGATCGAGAACGCCGTTGTGAATATTGAGCGCACTGAGCAGTTTGTCCGGATCACCGATCGCCTGGATGAGGAAGGGCGTTGCCATCTCATCCTGATTGATGAGCACGATCGGTCCGGCGCACCGAATCGACGAGGAGACGGTGATACGCTGACCATTCACGGTGATCGCTTCCGCTCCTGCCGCACGCAGTTCGTTGACGACATCGCGAATGTCGCGGTCGTGGACAAGATAGCTCTGCGGATCGACGCCGATCAGACGGTCTTTCTTACTGTCACTGAGCGTTACGACGACGCCGGGGCCGGTGACTTCGCTCAATCCGGCGAACAGTTGGGTCTCCTGCAGATCCTGGTTCAAGTTTTTAGAGACGTCGGAGCGATTGGAAGCGGCCTTCTGCAGCGCGGCTTTGTCGGCGAGAAGCTTCTGGATCTCTGCCTGAAGGTCCAATGTTTTTTTGTCCGGGTCCACCGTAACACTGGGAAAATACTGAAAGCCGGTACGATTGGGTACTGAGCCAGAGTTGCCAACTTTGCTGGCCGTGACCGTGGCAGCCGCCAGGAGCAGCCCGAGAAAGAAGCTGACAGCGCTGATCTGCCAGACGAAAGAGCGATGTTTCATGCTTGCCGAATAGATACTCATGGTCTGTTTACCACCGTGTCGCTCGGTTGGAGCGTAGTCGAGGCAGGTGCGGGTAGGACGACGCGAGGCGTACAGGCCACATCGGACGGACAGGAGATATCTATCCTCTGAATGCGTCGGGCGATGTCTGGCTCACGCCGGTAGAGGTCCGCGATGAGCGTCTGCTTCCGTTCCGTTTCCACGTCCGGGCCGAACTGAATCGGGATTCCATCCTGCATATTTAAGCATATATTATCGCTTTGGTCAACCTCTATTTTTGCAAGGTGTATCAAGCTCTCCTTTTGCGCCCACCTGGAGAGCGCCAGGGCCGACTGCAGGGCATGATCTCCGAACATAGAGCCGGGTTTGACGACCGTCGGCTGCTGCCAGACGATCATTGGCAGTCGAGAGGCCATCGCGGGGCGGACGGCACGGATCGGCAGTCCCGCGCTGTCTACTTCCCAGAGCCCACCGGTCGTCTGCACCTGAGCGACCGTTGCGCGGAGCGCCATATCGACCGTGACCGTGTGCGGAAAATGGCGATGCACCGTGGCGGAACGGACCCAGGGCAGAGCGCGGACCTGCGCCTGCAACTGACCGGTCGGGGCCAACAGGAAGTTGGTCCCGTTCGCCGGGTTGGCGGCAGCGAGGAGACGATCTATTTCGGAAGAGGGCAGACTCTCGGCCCCCCTGATCTGTACGTGCTGTATGTGCAGCAACGGCGTCGTGAACGCGGCGGCGATTACTTCGCCCGCAAGAACGGCGTAAAGAGTGAAGAGCACCTGACGCCGGATGCGACGCACATCGGCGATCCGCATCCGCCAGTGAGACGGTGCGGGGCGACTCGCGGCAGGCGTCTTACCAGGGCGGCGTGTCGTCGGACGCCCGATGGGCGCATTCGGTCGGCGCGGTGGATCGCTGGACAAGGGTCGAAACTCCTCTCTACGAACGGTCTTCCAGGGCGGTGGCCAGAAGACGATCGAGCAACTGCGGAAACGAGATTCCGGCGTGTTCGGCGGCCTGGGGCAGCAGGCTCGTCGGGGTCATTCCGGGAATGGTGTTGACTTCCAGCACGGCCAGCGTCTCTCCCACGACCAGCATATCGGTCCGTGACATGCCCCGACAGCCCAGCAGGTTATGGCACTGCAGCGCCAGCGCCTGCGCCTGGCGTGTCACGCTCTCGGGCAGACGCGCGGGAATAATATGTTCGCTGCCGCCGTCGGAGTATTTGCTCTCATAATCGTAAAACGCGCTCTTAGGGACGATCTCGATGATCGGCAGGGGGAGCAGATCACCATAGGCATTGCCCAGCACCCCGACGGTGATCTCCGTGCCACGCACATATCGCTCGATAAGCGCCTTTGGGTCGTAGGTCAGCGCATTGGCGACGGCGGGCAGCAGCGCCTCCGCATCATCGACCTTCGCGCAGCCGAAGGTCGAACCCTCGGCGTTCGGCTTGACGAAGACCGGGAAGCCGAGCGTCTCCTGCACCTGCGCGAGGAGCGCCGCGCCGTCGGTCTCCTGCCCGCGCCGGACCTCGACATCCTCGATAACAGGGATGCCCGCAGAGCGGAACAGTCGTTTCGACATGGCCTTGTCCATCGCCAGAGCGCTCGCCAGCACCCCGGACCCGGTGTAGGGCAGTCCCATCATCTCCAGCATACCCTGCACGGTCCCATCTTCGCCGCCCTTGCCGTGCAGCGCGATAAACACGACATCGGGAGCCGCAGATGGCCGCGCCGGAGGCACGTTTTCCAAATCTTCCGCCCCGGTGCGAACGGAAGCGACGGCTGTTGTCACTGCCTCCGTTGCGCTTGCGGGCGCTGCGGTAATGCGAGCGGTTCCGGCTCCCTGCAGGTGCAGCACATCCTGCGTATCTATCGCCGTGACTTCATAGCGGGCAGGATCGAGCGACTGGACGATCATACGCCCTGTCGAGAGTGAGACAGGGCGCTCGCTGGAGGTGCCGCCCATCAGGACGGCCACGCGCAGGCGGCGGTTGGGCGGAGTGAGGGAGATCATCGCACCGCGCTCCGTTCCTGCAAGAGCCGAAGAA
>JBBQPO010000336.1:0-5761 GCA_038217285.1 Chthonomonadales bacterium | reverse complement strand
CGAGAGCGGCGACCAGGGCGATGACAGTTCCTGGTCCAAGCCGAAAACGGCGTTTCGGATTCGCGAAGGGTTGTAATTTCATCTTATGCCTCTTTCGTGACCACGGGGAGCGTCGCCGGGTCGTGGCGCAGTATGGTCACCTGCCACCAGCGCGCCAGATCGTCCACCAGCGTGTGCATGATAGGAATGACGATCAGGCTCAGGACCGTTCCGACGATGAGGCCGCCGACGACAACTGTTCCCAACGGTGAGTAGGCGTCCATACCGGTCTTCGGGAAAAACGCGACCGGCGCCATCGCGATGAGCGTAATGAGCGAGGTCATCAGGATTGGGCGGAGGCGCTGCGGGCACGCCTGGGCGACGGCTTCATCCCGTGGCGTCCCTTGCTCCCGATATTTCACGATGAGATCGATGAGCAGGATAGCCGTGGTGATGTCCATGCCCGTCACGACGATGACCGCCATGATGGAAACCGAACTAAACGCCTGACCCGTAAGCCAGAGAGCGAAGAAGACGCCGGAGAGCTCCAGAGGCAGGGAAAAGAGCATCTGCGCGGGCTGCATAAAGCCCCGAAATTGTGCGACCAACACCAGAAACAGGAACACAAGTGCGAGCGCCAGTCCCTGAAACAGGCGGCGGAAGGCGTCCATCATCTGTGTCATATCGCCGCGAATCTCGATGCCATAACCGGGAGGCCAGTTCAACTTCCGTTGCGCGCGCATCATGATGTCCGTTGCCACATCCATCGACGGCCGATTCGCCTGTTTGCCCTTGACGCGGCCCGGATAGACGTAGTTCGCCTTGCGATAGTATCCCATGACGCTGACGACGCGCCGGAAGTTGTCGTGCTCGATGAGCGTCGGGATGTTGCGATACTCCAGGCGGGCTACCGACTTCAGCGGAACCTGCCTGCCGTCCGGGGCCGTCAGCGTCATCTGTTCGAGATCGGAGGGAGCGCTTCGGTCGCTCTGCTTGTAGCGCACGAGGACCGTGGATTGCCGCCGGTTCTCGAGCCGGAAAAACTCATTGGTGAAGCCGCCGCGCATCGCATAGTACGCCTGGTCGCTGATGTCGGAGACCGTCAGACCCTGTTCCAGCGCCCGCCGTGGATCGATTTTTAGTTCGTAACCGGGCTTCTGCATCGTCCAGGAGGTGGCGACCTGATAGACGTCGGGAACCTCCTTGTCGGCTATATCTGCAACCCCTTCCGCCAGGCGCGAAACGATATTGAGGTCGGGACCATAGACGAGCAGTTGAATCGGCGCGGCGGACGAGGCCATGACGTCGGCCCCCATCTCCTTGATCTGAATGCGGCGGATGCCGGGAACCGTCGCCTTTGCTTCCTCCACAATGCTGTCCATGAGCAGCCATATATCCCGTTTGCGTGCATCCTTGTCGATGAAAGTCATCATGGCCTGCGCGCCGTTTGTGAATCCCATGGTGTAGCCGTTAAAATACGCGCCCGCCGAATAGCCGGGCCCTCCTTCGAAGCCGAGTTCTATGGAGGCGTGTTCGAGTTCCGGGTAGTTCCGGAAGATCTGCTCGATCCGTTTCATCGCCCGTTCCGTAGCGGCGTAGGACGTTCCCGGCTGCATCTCCAGCGTCATGTACGCCTGCCCTACGTCGGAGAGCGGCATCATCTCCGAGTTGATGAACGTATAGAAGCCGTACCCGATGACGAGCGTGCCGAGGCTGATCAAGATCACGGTGAAGCGGTTCTTCAGCGAGCCGCGAATCAGGCGCGTATATCCGGATTCCAGACGATCGAGACCGCTCTGGACAGGAGCCAGGGTCAGACGATAGGGCAGGGATTTCATCTCACGCTGTACCTGGGGATCCTCCTGCGGTTTCAGGAGATGTGCCGCCATCAGCGAGGTGAGTGTAAGGGAGACCAGGAACGAGGCCAGGAGACCGAAAATAATCGGCAGAACCAATCCGACGAACATGAGCTGCACGATGCCGCCGACGAACAGCAGCGGCGCGAGCGCAAGGCAGAGCATCACTGTGGCGGCGGCGACCGCCGTTCGCACTTCGGTGATGCCGTCTACCGTCGCCTCCACAGCGCTCTTTCCCATTCGCAGGTGGCGCTCGACGGAGTGAACGTCGATGATGCTGTCGTCCACGAGACGTCCAATAGAGAGCAGCAGTCCGATGAGGGTGCTGGAGTTCAGCGTCATGCCCATCGGAATCAACGCCAGGAGGGCCATGGCGAGCGAAACCGGAATCGCCGTCATGGCGATGACGGTGCCGCGCCAGTTGCCCAGGAAAAACAGCACCGCGATGCCCGTCAGCAGGATGGCGGTCCCCAGTTCCTCGAACATATTCCGCATCAGGATGCCGACAAAGCTACTGTTGTCATACGCGATGTCGAACTTGATGCCCGGAAAGTCCCGCTCCAGGCGCTTCAACTCCGCTTTGACGGCTGCCACCACGATGGGGGACGACGCCTCCGGCGTCTGTAGCACGGCTAGCTCGATGGCCTCCTCGGTGCGCGCCCCCTGTTCGCTTCCCGTACCGGTCGCGCGATGGTAGTGATGATAGCCGCTGCGCTGTTCATAGACCGTATCTTCCACTCTTGCCACATCCCGAATGTAGACGATGCGCCCGTCCATATTGGCGATAGGATAGGCGGCGATGGTCTCTGCGGTGCGCCCCAGTGTATCCGCTCGGATATTGAGTTCGCTGTCACCGGCTGTGAGCGTGCCTGCGGGCTTTGCGACGTTGTTCATATCCAGCGCATTGCGGACCTGAAGGATCGATAGGCCATAGGCCGCCAGCTTGGTGCGATCTACGATGACCTGCATCTGCCGCCGATAGCCGCCGAACGGCTGCACGGTGTAGACGAGGGGAGTGGTCGCCTTGATGCGGTTGGCGATCTGGTTGTCCGCAAGCTCCCTTAGCTGCTTCATGTCCCACCGCCGGTCACCCGTCAGCGAGAGCGCCAGGATGGGGACGTTCAGGGGGTCGATCTTCAAGACCCAGGACGGCTTCAGGTTGGCGCCGGTGGAAGGTAGATCGGCCTGGATGACGTTCAGCAACGCCTGGACGCTGACCAGCGCCTTGTCCATGTCCGTTCCGTACGGGAACTCCAGCGACACGATGCTGAAGCCCTCTTGAGAGGCCGAACGGACATAGCGCACGTTCGGGATGTTCAGCAGCCGCTCCTCGATGGGTTTGGAGATGTAGGTCTCCATCTCCTCCGCGGAGAGGCCGGGCATCATCGAGACGATCCCAATCATGGGACTCTGTACATAGGGCATGAAACGGCGGGGCATATAGAAACCGATGGCGATCACCGCCAGCACCAGCATCGCCAGGTAGAAGGCGATAATGAGGTAGGGATGTTCGATAGACCACCGGGAGATATTCATCCCCTCGCGTTTTTGGGGTGGGATCGGTTCCATCGTTCTATCTCCCGCCCATACCGGGCATGTTCGGGTCCATGCCCGGCGTACTTTGCTTGTCGTCTGCTCTCCTGCCCGACGCCGGCTTCCTGTCGTCCCTCTTGCTTACAGGCGGCGCCTTCCCGTTTCCACTCTCCATGCCGGGCATGGGAGCCATCTGACCGGACCCTTCGGGCAGTGTTCTCGGCCCCGAAGCCGTCCAGTCCGTCAACGTCAGTGCGTCGCCTTCGCGAAGGTTCTCGTTTCCGGCGTAGACAACGATGTCTCCGGCTTGCAGACCGCTCTCTGCGACGACTCGCTGTCCATCCGCCGCGCCGAGTGTGATAGGAACGCGCCTTGCGATCTGTTTGCCGGACTGTTTTTCTGCCGCCGCGATCCAGACGTAAGGCTTTTGATCGATGTCGCGCTGCACGGCAGTCATCGGTATCGTGAGGATCCGGCGGGAGGCGGCCGTGGCAATCTGCAGGACGACATACTGGCCGGGCAGGAGCCGATTGTTGGGATTGGGGACGAGCGCCTCGACGATGATGGTACGGCTCTGCGGATTGGCTGCGGAGAAGATCGAGGTCACGTGAGCCCGCAGCAGGAGTTTGGGATCGCGCTGCGTTGTTACCGTGACAGGATTGCCGACGCGAATACCGGATATGTCCGCCTCCGCAACGTTTGCCTGGATGCGTACCTTAGCGATGTTTTTGATGCGGAGGACCGCCATCCCCGGCTGAACGAGGGTTCCGGGACTGACGAGGCGCTCGGTGACGACGCCATCCTGACGCGCGCGGAGTTCCGTATAACCGCGCACGATATCGGCGGTGCGCTCCTGCGCCGCCGCCTGCCCCGCCATCGCGCTGCGCTGCTGTATACGCCGCCTGTCGGCGGTCACGTTGGCCGCGCCCGCCGACACGTCCGCCTGTGCGCCGACGATCTCGGAGCGCGCCTGGTCGAGGCGGGCTTCGGCGCCCGTGATGCCTGCTGCAGCCTGTCGTATCTTTGCATTTGAGGCGGCCAGCATGGCGTGCTTTTCCTGCACCGCTGACTGCGCCTGGATCAATTTTGCTCCTGCGGTTTTGCCCTGGGAAAGTTCGCGCTGGTACTCGTCGGTGGAAACCGCACGCGCCTTATAGAGCTTTTCCTCGCGGGCAATTTCGTTGTTCCAGTACTCCGTATCCGCCTGCATTGCGGTAACGTTCGCTTCCGCATCGGCAACACTCGATTGTGCTGCTTCATTTTCTCGGTCAGCTTGCTCCTGCATGGCTTCCGCTGCAGTGCGCTGAGACTGCATATCGCGGAGCGACCCTTGAAGACTGCGAACCTTTGCCTCGGAAACTCGCTGCTGCGCCTGCGCCTGCTGGTGTTCTGATTCGGAAATCCCGATCTCATTCTGGGCGGCCTGTCGCGCAAACTCGGCTTCGTTCGTTCGCGCAGTTAGTTCGACGCTGTCGAGTCGGCCGATGACCTGTCCGGCGCGCACGCGGCTGCCGGGATAGACGCTCAGTTCGACAAGCGTGCCCGCCACGCGGGGAAACACATCTTCGTCGTTGAATGCGACCACGGAGCCGGTATAAGTGACGGTGGCGGCGAACGCACGGGCTCGAACGGTCTCTGCGGCAACGGGAACCGTACCGAGCGGCGCGGTCATCGTCGTCATATCCATCGACTCGCCTTCCAGCACGGTCTGCGAACCGGGCCGACGATACTTCGCCATGGCAAAACGCACCGTGACGATAATCACAATCAAAACGAGTAGCCCAATCAGGTTACGCCACAAAAATCGAAGGATTTTCACAAGTCTCATTCCTTTGCCGCGCCGGAAGTGGGAAACGGCCCGGAGTCCCCAGGGCGCCGGTGAGATATTACTGCTGCGATCTATAGGCCCTACGCGATGAGCGCCGGACTATGCGCGGAAGGCTCTAGCGCAGGCTGCGGGAAAGTACATGTGAGCCAGTTCTGCACCACGGTGTCGGTGGAACCGCTCAGTGCGTCGATGAAGCGGGCTTCCCACCAGTTCGCCTCCCCGAAATCGGCGCGGTTATCCCGTTTCGTCGCGCCATCGGCTATCGTAATCTGCCACAGACAGGTGTGTTTCAGGTTGGCTCCGTTCAGGTATGCGCCCTGGAAATGAGCGCGGCTCATATCGGCTCCCTGCAGCCGAGAGGCGCTCAGCGAGGCACCGCGCAAATTCGCGTCCCAGCATTTTGCATATTCGAGGTCCGACGCGATCAATTGCGCCTTCCAAAGATTTGCGTCGCTCAGATCTGCTTTCTGTAGATTTGCGTCTGTCAGGCCGGCCGCCTGCAAGGATGCGTACTGCAGATCGACACCCTGCAACTGCGCCTTGTTCAGTTGCGCTCCGACTAAAA
>JBBQPO010000335.1:0-5774 GCA_038217285.1 Chthonomonadales bacterium | reverse complement strand
TTTCCGACGGAACAACCCCTCATCATAGTGCCTGTCGAATACGGTTTGCAGGTCTAACAGCAGATCCGGATCGTCTGCGGTGAGGGGGATGGCGATACGCGGCAGTCGCTGTCGCACGGAGTTTAACCACACCTCATAGTTGTCGCCTGCATCGGCACGGTGCAGGCAGACGATGTAGTCGTGCCGGTGCTCCGGCAGGAAGGCGGTTTCCGGGATAGCGACAGAGTGTTTGCCTCGCCGCAGGAGATCTATCTCCAGCAGATTCGAGTGACTCACCAGCATCACCTGTTGTTTCTCCCGATAGAGACGATAACCTTCGTTCCGGGTATTTTTATTGGTGTGGCTGAGCAGTTCGACCGTTGTCACGACTTGCCGCCTGTCCACGCCGGTATAGATATTGATAAATGCCTCTTCGACCGGCACAAAGGGAACATGAAAATGCAGGGCAGGGTCGAAAGGCTCCGCCACGGCAGCGCCTCTACTCTCTGGCGGACCCGCCAGATGCTTCCTCCGACTGACGACAATGTCGGGTAGAATCGGGTCGGTCCTGCGCTCGATGTAACAGCGTCCTTCTACGCTGGCGAAATAGGGCATCGGAAGGATGGCGTTGAGAGCGGTTTCGATATAGCCGATCAGTTTGTTATGTGTGCCATACCAGAGGTCGGGAGCCTCCATATAGGGGTCCATTCCGGGAAACGGGCCAGGCATTGTCGTACCCTCCTCTTACTCTAATACGCCCCTGAGATTGAAAGTGGAACACTGTTTGCATTATACCCGCATGAGGCTCTTGCCGCTAAAAACGGAGATTGCGACCGAGGA
The DNA here is from genome assembly GCA_038217285.1 of Chthonomonadales bacterium. Lineage (GTDB taxonomy): Bacteria > Armatimonadota > Chthonomonadetes > Chthonomonadales > Chthonomonadaceae > JANXLO01. The sequence goes on along the minus strand of JBBQPO010000335.1, from coordinate 4,955 downwards.
GGCAGGAGTTTCCGGGGAGCAGGCGAAACCTTCCATCGAGGGTGGCGTAGACACCAGATGTAAGCGGGAGGAGTGAGGCATGGACCCAGTCGTACAGATTTCATTGGATTTGACGGATATCGACGAGGCCTTGGCGACCGCAGCGATGGCACTGCGGGCGGGCGTCGACTGGCTGGAGGCCGGCACGCCGCTGATTCTCGCCGAGGGGCTGCATGGCGTACGCGCGCTCCGCGCGGCCTTCCCCGACACACCACTGGTGGCCGACCTTAAGACGATGGACGGCGGCTATCTGGAGGCCGAGATGATGGCGAAGGCGGGCGCAACGCATGTCGTCGTGATGGCGCGGGCGCATCCGGCAACCATCAAGCAGGTCGTGCAGGCCGGGCGCGACCACGGCGTCAAGGTCATGGGCGACAACCTGGCCTGCCCCGATATGGCAGCGGGAGCGCGGATGCTGGAAGACCTCGGCTGCGACTATGTGATTCACCACATCGGCTTCGACGAGCGTCGTGACCCGGAGGTGCAGGCGCAGTACGGAGGGCGCATGCCCAACCCATTGGATAAGCTGGCCGAAGTCGTGCGGGCGGTCTCGATCCCGGTGCAGGCGGTCGGGGGCCTCAGTATAGAGCAGGCCATCGCCTGCCCGCGCTACGGCGCGCCGCTGGTCGTGCTGGGCGCCCCTCTGACCGTCGATGCCGACGCCTTCAAAACAGCCTCGGGCGATGTCGAAGGCGCCCTGCGCGAAATCTGTCGTCGTATTCGCCAACATTAAGAAGGAGACGATCCCATGCGAAACTGGTGGTGGGGAGTGGTACTGGTGCTCTGTGTCGGCCTGCTTCCGGCGGCCGCGCAGCGCAAGAGTGACCCGAGCGCGGCGTTTCGGACCGATCCGCTGGCGCTGGCGCTGAAGCGCGACAGTGTCTTCGTCGGCAAGACGCTGCGGGACCGCGTGGACGAAAAAGCCCTGCGCGCGATGGCGGCGAAAGCCCCGAAAGATCGGCCCGTGAAGCTGGCCGTGGTGAAGCAGTTGCCGGATACCGGGAAGAGCTTTGGGACGCGCGATGCCTACACCCGCGCCCTGCACAAATACCTGAATATGGGGCGCGGTGCCCTGCTTGTCGTGACCGACAAAGGCGTCTCCGCCTCGACAAACGGCCTGGCACCGGAACGGATCACCGCCGTTCTGAAACAGGATGCCCAGGCCATTCACGACAACCCCGTTTCTGGTATCGACCGAACGCTGACCGATCTCTACGATGCGATGGATAGTCGCAGTGGGGCCGTCTCGCCGTCTGAGGGAACGCTTACTGCCGCGCAGTTCCCAGACAACCGGTCGCAGTCCGATGGATTCAGCGGCTTCCCGCTCTTTCTCCTGGTGCCACTCGGCGCTTTCCTGATCTTCACGGTCGGGATATTCGGGGCTATCTTCGGGCTGTTCGGGCAGAAAGGCCATAAGCAGGCGATGCGTCAGGCGGCTCTGCCCGTGGAACGCCTGCGCGGCGAGGTCGTCAACGGCCTGGCCTACGCCGACACCTATCTGGAGCTGCTGCCCGCCTCATCGGAACTCACCGCGAATCAGCAGGTACGGCAGAGTACCGCCGCGCTCTATGAGCAGGCCAAAGCCGTGGCGCAGTCCGCCCGCAATCCGCAGGACTTCGGGCGCGCAGAGGCGCTGTTGGAGCAGGCAAACCAGAACGTTGTCGCTTTGAAACAGTATATCGACCGGGCGACCGGAGGCACGGGATTCGCGGTCGCGGTCGAGGGAACCAACTCTCGCGCGACGCCGGGCACTGCGAACGGAGCCACCCTGGCCGCACCCGTGCTGGCAGGGCTCAATCCCGCCGACATTCCTCCGGGGGAGCGCGCCGCCTGTTTCTTCTGCTCTCGACCGGCGCGGATTTCGGACCTAACTCCGGTGACCATCGCTCTGAACGGGCAGCGGCGCAAAGTGCTGGCCTGCGCCGACGATGTCCAGACCGTACAGCGTGGCGCGACGCCGCAGGTGCGTACCGTAATGGAGAGTGGCAGGCCGACCGCCTGGTACCACGCCCGCAGTTACGACCCCTACCGCGACTACTCCTACGTGCAGGTTTCCTACTTCCCCGCGTATACCTCGTACGGCCCCGGCTATGGCTACGGGGGGTGGGATGGCTTGCTGCTGGGCTCGCTCTTCTACGAGCCCATGCCGTTCGCCTATCCGGTGTTTGTAGGCAACGACGGCTATGTCACCAACGAACCTTTCGCCGCCGCTCCCCCGCTCCCCATGCAGGACAATTTCGCGGGAACGGACAACAGCAGCGACTTCTTCGGCGGAAACTCCGGTTTCGATTCCGGTGGCAGCGCGGATTTCGGCGGCGGGCAGGATAGCGGCGGCGGTGCAGACTACAGCAACTCAAACAGCAGCACGGATTTCGGAGGGAGCTCCGACTCCGGTTTCGATTCGGGAGGCAGTTCCGACTTCGGGTCCAGCGACTCCGGTGGGTCCGACTTCGGCGGCGGGGACTCTGGTGGTGGCGGCGATTCTGGAGGTGGAGGCGGAGACTCCTGAACCGCCTCGCCCGCCCCAGGCATTACGGCGCTGCGACCTGAATAGCCGCCGCGAGTTGAGTCCCGAGAGCCTGACTGGTGGCGGCGTCCGGGTGAAAGCCATCGTGGGAACGACTGCTCGGCTGGCCGGACGTATCGGTCAAGCCTGTTTGAGCGGAGACGCCGAGGTCGATAAGAAACACGTTCTTCTCCGACGGTTGGCCTACCTTGTACGCCTGCACCGCTTGCGTGATGGCTTCCCGCTCGAAGCCATTAAACGGCACGACGATACAGAGGCGACTGGTCGGCATGGCGGTTCGCGCCGCGCCGATCCAGGCTTGCACGGCGGCCTTGACGTTGGTAGGGTTTGCCCCGGACACCGCATCGTTCGACCCATGCGTGACGATCACATAGTCCGGGGCGGGAGAGAAGGCGCGTGGATTGCCTGTAAAGTGAAACGACCAGGCGGTCGCGAAGGCCGGGACGTTGCTGCCGTCCTGACCGGGAATCGTCCAGCCCTGCCGGGCGATGCCGACGACGCCGAACTCTGCGCCGAGCGCGGCGGCGCACGTATAGGGAAACGCATGTGTCGCGTCGTCATCGCGTATAGGGTCGCCGTGCGCCGATTCGGTATGCACTCCCTCCGTGATGCTGTCCCCAAAAAAGAGCACGCGCTTCGTGAGCAGTTTAGGCGCTGCGGTCGTGCCGCCGGTATCGAGGGTCAGGCCGGTGATCCGCAGAGCTTCGACCGGCAGGTTCCATCGATCCTGCGTGTAGTCTGCCGCCACAAACCAGACTGTGCAGGTATGGTTACCGGCGCTCAATGTGTCGGAGTTCAGCGGTATCTGCGCATCTCCGGCGGAAAGTTGATAGGTCTGCATCGGGCCGCTATCGACCTGCCAGCGTAGGCGCGGTCCGCCGCGATTCGGTAAGGCGGCCAGCGACGAGGTATCGAGATCCAGTCGCACGTTCGCGCCCTGGAACCCGGCCGTCAGATAGGCTCCCGGCTGGGTGGTCGTGGCCGAGGTCGTGCCCGCTACAGACCAGTTGTAAGGACTGAGAAACAGGTTCGGATCGTTGAGGAGGATCCGCGTGCCCGCGACGACGGTAGTGTAATGCGGAAACAAGGCGTCGCCTGACCCGCATCCCCCGCACCACACCAGCAGCAAGCACAATGCCAGTAGCCCGAAACGTCGCATCTCTATCCTCCCCAAGCCATGTTGAACCTCTCCCATTCTACCGGTCACCGTTTGCCGTGTCAAGCCGCGCCTATTGACGCCATCATCGCCTGCTGTTATAATGCCGGTATAGGAAACACTGCGTGTGAAAATGTCGGGCGGCCGCTCCCCCTAAAACAGCGATGCCGACATCGACGGAAGTTTGATCGCCCCCTACTTTCACTCTCTAAGGAGGGATATGTCATGAGAAAAGTCTGTCTAATCCTTGTCGGCGCTTCCGTGCTGGCGCTCTGGGGCTGCGGCGGCGGCAACGGCGGTGGCCCGGTCGGCAACTCGCTTGTCAACGGTCGTGCGGCGCTGACGCAACTGGCGGCCAATACGACGCCTGCCTCCACGCAATCGCTGCAGTCGGCGCTGACCCTGTTTCAACAGGCGCTGCAGCAGGATCCCAACAGTTCCGAGGCGCATTTCGGCGCGGCTGTCTGCCTCATGGGAGCCTCCGCCCAGCAGATCGATGGCGGCGCGGTCACCCCTAATATTCCGCCGAGCATGGGCCTGATTACCACCAGCAAGAGCGCTGCCGGGCGGGAGAGCGGATCTTCCTCCCACGGCAACTCCGGTCACGGCAACTCCGGCTCCGAATTCGTTTTGCCGGCTCCGCCCAAAGACGGTGACCGGCCTCCGGCTCCCCCGGACGGAACGGAACCCTCCCACCCCATCGAACCGGTGCATACGCTCGGCCTCTTCTGGTTCCTGGATCGCGGCCTCAGCAATCCCAACACCCTGCTCAATATGCTCGCGCCGATCTCGGACCTGCGCCTGGGCTTGATTCCCTACTACGGCTATGCCGGCGACGCACAGGCGGTGACTCGCCGCCAGCAGTTGCTGACCGATCTGGCGACCGTCTCCCAGCATCTCCAGGCCGTCGAGGCCGATCCCAACTTCACGCTGACTCTGCCCGCGCCCGATCAGGACGGTCAGCCGGTGACGATAGGGCTGCCGGAGGTCTATCTGTTCGACGCCTATGTGCAGTCGCTGCGAGTCTCGACGGCCCTCTCCCTGACCTACATTCGTGATCCCGGCACGTCCGGCCTGCTGCCTCCCGGTCCGCCGAGCGGCGGTGGCACAGGCGCGCCAAACCCGCCGTCTCCGCCTATCTTTTCTCACGGCAGCCGTGAATCGGGAGATGGGAGGCCGCTGAACTCGGTGTTCCTCGACCACGACAAGAACAAAGATGGCAAGCTGACGCCG
>JBBQPO010000334.1:0-5814 GCA_038217285.1 Chthonomonadales bacterium | reverse complement strand
GGAGATGGCATGAAATTTCTTGACAGTCGCCCTTCCGCCGGTGATCCAGTCAATTTGGCGACAGGCGAAGAGGAGTACCGACCAGGCACCGATCTGACGGTCTACAATCCGGTCGGCCCCTCGGTCAGTTGGAGCCGAGTGTATAACAGCCTGCGCGCCTCGGGAGAAACCTATAATTCCGACGACTTGGGCGTGGGCTGGACACACAACTACAACTACGCCGTCTACGACAACACCGTCCGCGCCGATATGCACTTTTTGCAAGGCAGCACCAACAATATGTTGCCCTCCACCGGAACCGACGCCCCGGCCAGTGGGCTCACCTGGGACATCGTCCAGAACGGAACCACCATCGCCTCCTCCGCCTCCCCCAACGGATGGGCGGTCAACGGCTACTATCAGTTTACCGTGAGCATTCCCGCCAATGCCCCCCTTGGCAGCGGTTATGAAATGCGCGCCCAGGTCGGCAGCAACAACTATTTCCAGTCCGGCTTCTTCGACGTCTATGCCGCTACCAGCATCCCACAAGTCCCACAGGGTGGAAGCGCCTCCGCCTCCTTCAGCGGTTCCGATGCACCGGGTGCAGGACTGACATGGGACATCGTGCAGGGAGGCACGACCATTGCCACCTCTGCCGCTTCCAACGGCTGGGCCGTCAGCCTGAACTCTTCCTCCTCGACTCTGGTGACGGCTCCTTCTCTTGCGCCTGTGGGCACCTACGAGGTGCGCTACCAGTACTACTACGGGCAGTCTTCCAACTTCCAGGTCTACGCCGTCAGCTATCTGCCCAAACCTGGCACCCGCACCCTCATAGAACCCAACGGAGCACAAATCCCCATAAATGCGCCCTCGGTTCCCACGGCGGCGAACCCATCGGTCGTCTGCACGCTTCCCGCTGGCTTTCCTATGCTGGTGACGTGGAAGTATGCGCCCGGTTACACCTGCGGCTACTATGTCCTCACAATGGCAGACCGCACTCAGATGGTCACGACGACGGTGAGCAAGGCCGTGGGAGGCAGTTCGAACATCGGGCAAACGAGCGCGATCCTCTACTCTCTGGGCCAGATCATCGACCGCAACGGCAACGCCATAAACTTCTGGTACGGCAACCCCGGCAGCGGCAATTTCCCGATGCTCTCGGCGATTACGGACAGGAATGGGCAGAACCTGCTCACCTTCACCCGCGCAAGCGATGGCCCTGTGTGTCAATATACCTTCGGTCCTCCCGCACCCGGCAACGGACATAAGTTACCTCACTGGCCGGAATGTAAACCACTACAACTCACCCCATGCGCTGGCAACCACATGCATGGCAGGGGCGGATTCTTCATACATTGTGAGAGACATTCAGGACGAGGCTCCAATGGCTGTATCGTTGGATTCGGCTGCGACATAAGGAAGCTGATGCAAGACTCTGGGGATCACGACATTGTGATCCAATAGGGATCTTCCGGCGCGTATCTTAGTCCGTCCACCAACGCTTTGCAGGCTCAACTCTCTCCATCACCGGCCCCCCGGTAGGGTGGCACACAAAACGTGGCTGGACGGACTACGATACGCAACGCCATAGAAAGCAGGACGGCGAGACTGAAACGTTGCTTCGTGGAATGCCTCAGAAGTACCGTCATTTGCGACACATTACTGTTCGACCTCCCGCTCTTATTATGACGGCGCTAAATTCTATCATTGGAACGGCGTCTTAGCATGCAAGCATGCACACCTGGACTAACCTACTTCCATCAAGGAGTATCGTATGAAAAATTTTCATCCTACGCACGTCCTTCCTCTGCTCTGTTTCTGCCTTCTTCCGAGCGCCGGAGGCACCCAGCAAGATAGACCATTCAACATGAATATGCGGAACTTCGACATTGTCAAACAGTCCTTCCATGTCATTCTAAAATCGGGAACAATGAAAGTGCCGAATGTGCTCTCTGAAAACTGGTATGGCAACCTTTGCTCCAACCAAAAAGTGACCACGAACATGGTCAGTCACATCATCTTAATGCGCGTATTCGATAAAAAGGGGAACGAGTTGCGATGCCCGACTTCTGCGTGGTCTGACCTTGGAAACATTAATGAAGTCAACGTTTTTCGACAGAACGATGGATGTAAGATCGTCATTGACGGTGGTGACGGAGGTGTGGGTTACAAAGCGGTCCTCTGGTTTTCCGGTCGCGCTTTAATCAAGCGCAGGGTTAGCGATGGCGTAGCGGATGATACCGATGGGGACGCGTTTGAATTCACGACATACCATCTCAAATAATCGGTGATCGCGCGGTCCGTTTCTGCCTTGACGCTGCCGCTTGCCACACGCTATAATGTCGCGGGAAATGTAACAGATTCAAGAGGCATTTATGGCGGAACAGGCCGGCACAGACATAGGTTTTGATACGCTCCTGACAGGCGGCCTGGTGCTGGACGGGACGGGCGCACCGGGAATCCGCGCCGATGTCGGGATTCGCGGCGACCGGATCGCGGCAGTCGGCGATCTGTCGCAGGCGCAAGCAGGCGTTCGTCTCGACGCCACGGGCCTGCATCTCGCGCCCGGCTTCATCGACATCCATACGCACTCCGACGTCTCCATCAGTTGGGACACCGGCCAGGCCAGCGCTCTGGCGATGGGTGTCACCACGCAGGTCGTCGGTAACTGCGGGCTCTCGCTGGGCTTCGCCACCGACGGCCCAAACTTCGCCTTCGAAAAACGCTGGCTCTCCCCGCACGGCGCGCGGATCCGCTGGAAGACATTCGAAGAGCATCTGCGCCAGATCGAGGCCAACGGTCTCGCCACCCACTTTATTCCCCTGGCCGGTCACGGCACCCTGCGCAAACGCATTATGGGTATGGAAGAGCGCTCAGCGGACGGCGACGACAGGGCGCGGATGCGAGCAGAACTCGAAGTTGCGCTGCAGGCGGGCGTGTGGGGCTTCTCGTCCGGCCTCGAATATCCGCCGTCTGCCTACGCCGATGAAACCGAGATGGCGGAGCTCTGCACGGTCGTCGCGGACTACGGCGGCTTCTACGCGACGCATCTGCGCAACGAGGGCGACACGCTCGTCGAATCGGTTCAGGAGGCGCTCAACGTCGCGGAGCGGGCCGGGCTTCCCCTGCAGCTCTCGCATCACAAGGCGGAGAACCGTGCGAACTGGGGAAAGGTGCAAACGACCCTGCAGATGGTCGAAGCGGCCCGAGCGCGCGGCCTGGATGTGCAGCTCGATCAGTATCCTTATACGGCTTTTATGACCGCTCTCAGCATCCAGATCCTGCCGCGCTGGGCGCTCAGCGGAACACAGGAGGAGACGACCGCCCGCCTGCTCGATTCGGAACAGCGCCGCCGTATCCTCGCCGAGCTTCGCGCCGCGCACCCCGACTGGAACGATCTTCCCGCCGACTCGCCCTGGCACAATATTCAGATCGGCGTCTGCCGCGCGCGTCCGGAGACGCAGGGCCACACCATCGCCGCCCTCTCCGCCGCCGCTGGCAGCGATCCGCTCGACTATGTGCTCGATCTGCTCGCCGCCACAGGTTGCGCCGTCAGCGCCGTTAACTTCGCGATGCGCGAGGAGGACATAGCGACGGTGCTACGCTATCCCTGGACCAGCATCGGCTCCGACGCCGTAGGCACCCACCCCGACGGCTCCAACGCGCAGGATCAGATCCATCCCCGCACCTACGGTACGTTTCCCCGTATTCTGGGCCGCTATGTGCGCGAGCTCGGCCTGCTCACGGAGGCAGAGGCCATTCACAAAATGACGGGCCTGCCTGCCACGCGGCTTGGGCTGCGGGATCGAGGGCGAATCGCGACGGGAATGATGGCGGACCTCACACTTTACAACCCGGCGACCGTCGCCGATGCCGCCACCTTCGCCGCCCCGCACCAGTACGCGCACGGGATCGAGACCGTACTGGTCTGCGGTCGCATCGCCTATACCGACGGACACCCTACGGAGGCCCGCGCTGGCGCCGTCCTCCGCCGCCCTACCACATCCCAATAGAGAGAACGAACAGGAACCTCAGATGATCGAACGTTACACCACCAAGGCCATGCGCGAGCTCTGGAGCCCGCAGAACAAGACTCAGCGCTGGCTCGATGTCGAGATCGCCGTCTGCGACGGCCTGGAGCATTTCGGCCATATTCCGGCGGGAACGACGGCGAAGATTCGCGCCGGGGCAACCTTTGACCTCCAGCGCATCGCCGAGCTCGAAAAGGAGACCCGCCACGACGTGATGGCGTTCGTGAAGAACGTCGCGGAGAATCTCGGCGAGGAGGGCCGCTATGTCCACTACGGCGTCACCTCCTACGACATCGTCGATACGGCCCTGTCGCTGATCCTGCACGACGCCTGCGACATTCTGCTGGCGAACTGCGAGAAGCTGAACGCGGTCATCCGAAAGCGCGCGCGGGACTTTAAGGACACGGTGATGATCGGGCGTACGCACGGCATCCATGCCGAGCCGATCACCTTCGGATTCAAACTGGCGACCTGGCTGGACGAGATGAACCACAACATCGAGCGCCTGCAGCAGGCGAAAGCGGCGATCAGCGTCGGGCAGGTCTCCGGCGCGGTCGGGACGCACGCCAATATCGGTATCGAGGTCGAGGAGTATGTCTGCGCGCAACTGGGCCTGGGAGTCGCGACGATCTCGACGCAGATCATTGCGCGCGACCGGCACGCCCAACTGATGGCGACCCTGGCGATCCTGGCCGCGTCGCTGGAGCGGTTCGCAACGGAGATCCGCAATCTGGCCCGTACCGAGATCCGGGAGGTGCAGGAGTACTTCGCCGAGGGCCAGAAAGGCTCCTCCGCGATGCCTCATAAGCGCAACCCGTGGAACTGCGAGACGGTCTCCGGCCTGGCGCGCGTGGTGCGCGGCAACCTGATCCCGATGCTGGAGAGCATGGCAACCTGGCACGAGCGCGACCTGACCAACAGCAGCGTGGAGCGTGTGATTCTGCCCGACACCACCACCCTCGTCGACTGGATGCTCGTCAAATTCACGGATATCCTGGACACCCTGCTGGTCTATCCGGAAAACATGACCCGCAACCTGGAGATGATGGGCGGGCTTGTCTGCTCGGAGCAGATCATGCTGGCGCTCATCGCGACCGGCCTCTCCCGTGAAGAGGCCTACGGAGTCGCGCAGCGCAACGCCTCCAAAGCTTGGGCCGGTCAGGACTTCCGAAGCGCCATCGAATCCGATCCTCTGGTCAAGGAACGTCTCACGGCAACGGACATCGAACATGCCTTCGACATCAAATACCACTTGAAGAACCTGAAGGCGACCTTCGAAAAGTTAGGCATCTAAGACGCTTCTCGGGCGGCCTCCGTACACCCATGAAAACGCCCGATGTCATCATGCATCGGGCGTCTTTTATTCATTGTGAACAGGTGGATCTGGTGCTGGGACGGCTTGCTCATTTGTGAGAATTTGGGTCTCTTTGCTAAGAGCAGCGGAGGCACGCAAAGCAGGTCCATGCCAGGGATCATCAGGAAGGATACTGGCGATTCAATACCCTACCTTTTAATGTCTCTGTAAGTTCGTCTACGTAAACCGGGTTTTAGGACGCTAATATGATGCGGTGACCGTCGAAAAGGGTACTCTTTGTTCTGACTAAAGAAAAAGGAGACACCATGTCCGAAAATCACCGGCGCTATTGTGCCATCAAAAACGCCTTCGCGCAACTCTGTCCCAATCTTAAGGGACACAAGGCATGCCATTTGCTCACTTTGACCGCCCTCATCTGCGGCATCGTCGGCAGTCACAAAGCCCAACTGCCCGCCATTGCCAGCAAAGTTCCGGGCAAAGCCAAGCGGC
>JBBQPO010000333.1:0-5829 GCA_038217285.1 Chthonomonadales bacterium | reverse complement strand
AAGAGGGCGTCCACCTGGAAAAACAGGGGCCAGGGAAACGAAAGGAGGTATGGCCAGTGTCACCGTTTAATGCAGCACTACCGAGACAGACCGTTCCCTGTGGAATTTTGATGTTGTCCCGGCAAATATCGTGCCTGGCGTCAACGGTTTGCGCTGTACATTCGTTTGCCTGTTTTGTGCATCCGGCACACTCGCCCGTATGTTGGGCCTCTGCCTCGCCGACGTCTTTACCTTCCGACTCTGCACTGCCTTCCCACTATGAGAGGATCCATTATGAAACGCTTCGGTACATTCTTCGGCCTTGCGGCCCTGATTCTCGCCCTCCCCACTACCGCCGCGCCCGGCATAGCAGGCGACACTCTGGTCGTCAACGGCAAGTCGGTTTCGGCCGATATGCGCACTATCGGCGGCAGCGCCTATGTGAAGCTGGCCGACATCGCGAAAGCGCTCGGCATGGTGGTCACGAAGCGCCCCGACGGCAAATATGAGCTGACGCGTCCCGGCGGAAGCAATCAAATCGAGGGCGTCGTCCAGGGCAAGGTCGGCGATGTGCTCTTCGACGGACACTGGCGCTTTCAGGTGCAGAGCGTCGCGACGCCCGCCTCCTATTCCATGAAGACCGCAGGCGAACCCTACGGCACCCTCGACATCTGGACTTTCGACCGCCCCAATCGTGTCATACGCCCGACTCGCGGCAACACCCTGGTCGTTTTGCAGTGCCGCGCTGTCAACGGCGTCCACGAGAACCGAACCTTGTGGACCGCCATCAGCGACAAGCGAATCCACACCGCGCTCACCGATACGGACGGCGGTTCGTACCCTCCCATCGCCTACGACTTCGAGGGCGGGCCGATCCAGAGCAAGCCGTTGGCGCCGGGCGCCGCCCTCAACTTCGCGCTGCTGTTCAGTGTGCCGGAAGGCACCCACGTCAAAGACCTGATCTTCAGCCTGAAAAACAATCAGGGCGACGACAAAGCCAACGATGTGCGCGTCTCCCTGACCCAGGAAAAAAACCCATGAGAGATTCCGCCCGGAATATCCTGCTGTCATAGCTCCCGGAAACCCCGTCCCGCTGAGGATAGCTCCTAATTTCGTGTCCAGTGAGGTGTCGATACCATTGCACGATATAGGCGAGGTATACTCTATTGGCATGGCTCGGATGCCGTGCCATTTTTCCACGATCTCTCCCTCACAGCACTGTGGAAAACGGCCAGGAGATGTAAAGATGTCCCGTACAAAACCTCGCAAGCCACAACCTCGTTCGTCCGAAAACGAATATGAGATTCGGCCCGATCAGAAATGCTGTCCGAAATGCAGTAGCGTGGTTTCCAGAGAGTTGGTGCGCTGCCCCTTTTGCAGCCACGCTCCCTGGAGATGGCATCCGAACTCACGACTCTTAATTATCACCCTACTCATCTGCCTCTTTCTGTTTATCCTGTTCCCGCTTCTTACCAGTCGCGAAAAGCCCTACCGCGTTCCTGTCACGGACGAGGCAACGCCCTGATTGCAAGGCCGACAGGGTGCCCTGCGACTTCTGCGGGGGAAGCTCTCTGTCCTGGTCCTTTCGCTCTGATTGCAGCGCGCTCAAAAGGGGTATAATAAGTTTCGCATGGTCGCAACACCTTGCTTCTCTTTTTCCTAAACCTTCCCGTCCCATGCAGTGGAAAAACGCAGGAGATATACAAACCAATGCTATCCATCGACCAACTCAAACAGTCCCTCTCACGAACGTCGAAGGGCCGTAAACTGGGCGCTCACCAGAAAACGTGTCCCAAATGCCAGCGGATCATTCACGCGGATCTGCCGCGATGCCCCTCCTGTGCGTATGCACCCTGGAAGTGGCATCCGAATGTACGCTTCCTGCTGATCACGCTGATAATCTCCGTCGTCCTGCTCATCCTGTTGCCGCTCCTCACAACCAGCGATAAGCCTTACCGGGTACCTGTCGACGGGTCTTCGTCGCCTTAGGCAACGCCCAATAATAATCGCCTGAAGTTTTTGCCTCAGATGCGGTCAAACCTGCGTTTGAAATCCAGCGACAATTGTTGCGCGTTGCCTTAGCAGCAAACGCGTTTTTCCACGCATCGCCCGTTTGTTCAGGATCCTGACTGTCTACGGGTGCGCCATCGCAGAAGGAGGCCCATTCCGGTAACGCCCAGGCCAGCCAGGAGAGACACCGCGCCCGGTTCCGGGGTAATGTTGATGAGCTTAAATTGTGCTGCGGAGCCGTTCCCAAGGCCGACCAGCAAACCGTTCGCCGTGGTGCCGTCCGCCAGCGTGCCGGAGAGGGTATAGATGCTGTCGCTGCCGTCATTCGGGTTTGTCAGGATACTGCTCAGGTTGGTACCGTAAAAATTGAGCAGGCTGTTGTCGTTTGCGTACAGCCCTCCGGAACTGGAAAAATCGCCGCCCGAAATATTCACAGTGCTGTTCAAAAAGGAGTTCAGGCTCTGCACGAAGGTGCCGCCGCTGATATCGAGCGACTGGTTACTGTTGGCGAAAACGAAGCCATTGCTAAAGCCGCCACTGATCGTCAATTTGCCGTTGCCGCCGGACGAAACGGCGAGTGTAACCGATCCACCGGTCATGTGGACGATGCTGTTGTCGGTGGCGCTAAGCCCCTGCTGGATGACACCGGCGCTGAAGTTGAGGATGCTGTTGTCGTGCATGTTCACGCCCTGGGGAATCAGCCCTCCGCTCATGTTGACGGTGCTGCCGTTATAGGCGTCGAGCGCGCCATTGGAGAGGAAACCGCCGGTAAGGAAGTTAAAGGTGGGGCTGCTGTTGTGGAGAGTGCTGTCTCGGCCTACGACAGCGCTTCCGCCCACCGTGGAGTTCACGGTGGCGTTGTTGGGATAGTAATTCTGGCTCTGTGCCGGAGCGCCGGTAAGCCCTAATAGGCCTGTGCCGACGAGCGCGATGATACGGTTGTGTTTATAGATGTTCAAGGATTCTCTTCTCTTTCTGAAACAGACTCCGCCCGCGAGAAGCACACGACGGTGTGCAGGACGGTCAAGCTTCTCCTCTTCCTATGATACACCGGGGCCGTATTCCCAGGCGTATCCGAGGAAGCAGGAGAATCGTATCCGGCGACTCAAATCCTCGGAAGGTAGTCGCCCGTCAAGCGAAGTTTTGGCGCAGGTCGCTTGCTCATCAACCTCGTGAAACGAACGAATAGCAATCAAAGGGGGCCGATGCTGCTCACGGCGACCGAACCACAACCGAAATTAGCGATCTCTCTTCTTGGTCCGATAGATATTCGGATTCACGGCAAGCCTGTGGATCGGCTTCATTCGCGGAAAGAGCCGTGGCTGTTGTCGCTGCTGGTGTTGCGACAGCAACGGGAGGTGACTCGCGACTGGCTGGCCTCGGTGCTCTGGCCGGAAAATCCGCAGTCGCAGTCCCTGGCCTATCTGAGGAGAACGCTCTATCTGCTCAAACAGACTCTGGGCGAGGAAGCCGTTCGCCTGCAGTCTCCGACCGCCCGCACCCTGCGCCTGGATCTCTCCGGCGCTTTCGCCGACGTCATCGCCTTCGATGCGGCGGCCGTGCGTAGCGATGCAGACTCCCTTGAGTCTGCTGTCGCACTCTACCGCGGCTCCCTCCTGGAAGACTGCGAGGAAGAATGGATCTTCCAGTAGCGCGAAGCACGTCGGCAAGCCTATTTGACCGCGTTGGACAGGCTGGCATCCCACTGGCTGACAGTCGGTCGGGTGACCGACACGATCCCTCTGCTCAGGCGCGCCATCTCCGTCGATCCCTATCGTGAAACTTTCCACCGTAACCTGATGAGCGCCCTCTTTACGACCGGCGACAATGCGGCTTCCGCCCTGGTCTACCAGCATTTGCGCCTCTTCTTGAGCAAGGAGATCCATGCGGAGCCGGACATGGAAACGACCGAACTTTTTCGAAAACAGCGCTCCGATGTCCGGCTCCGCGCTCAGAGTAGCGAGGGAGCCAGCAAGGCATATCATGCTCCCCCAAAGGGAAAGAGTCCACCTTTCGTACCGGAATGGACAGGCGGAGGATCGCTACCGCATCCTCTGACCGCGTTGATCGGGCGGGAACAGGAGATAAGGGATCTTACCTCCGTACTCTCCTCCCAGCGCCTCGTCACTCTGACAGGCGCAGGAGGCGCCGGCAAAACCCGCCTGGCCATTCAGGTCGCTGATAGCGTCCGGAGTCGCTTTGTGGACGGCGTCTTCTTTGTCGAGCGCGGGTTGACGGCCAGCCCAAATTTTGCGATTACGGCAGGCAATGCGCTGGAGATCGTTCATATCTGTAGGCGACTGGACGGTTTTCCGCTGGCGATCGAGATGGCGGCAGCAAGGCTGAGAGTGCTGACCGTCGCGCAGATCGTGCGCAAACTGGACGACTGCTTCCATCTGCTGACGGGCGGCAGTCGAACGGCACTGCCTCGACACCAGACACTTCAAGCGGCGCTGGACTGGAGCTACGATCTGCTCGAACCCGACGAGCAGACTCTGCTGCAGAGGCTCGGCGTCTTTGTCGGAGGCGCAACGCTGGAGGAGGTGGAAGCGCTGTGCACAGACCGCGCCAACCTCGCGGACCAGGCGTTGGATCTGGTGCAGCAGTTGGTCGATAAATCGTTCGTCTGGACGGAGGCTCTGGAGGGCTTGGTCCGCTATCGCCTGCTGGAGACGACCCGGGAGTACGCGCTCAAGCAGCTCGAGGCAAGCGGAGACGCTGCGGCAATACGGCAGCGGCACAGCGAGATCTACGCGGAACTGCTGGAACGCGCGGCGGCGGAAATAGAAGGAGGGCAGGTCGCCTCCTGGCTGGACCGCCTGACGGCGGAGAACGACAACATTCGGGCCGCTCTGAAATGGCTGATTCGCCTGGAAGCCGAGGCGGACAATGTGCAGCGCAGCCAGAGGCTGATTTTAGGTGGCCTCGGCCAACTGTGGGGAAAGCGCGTCTACCTGCGCGAATCGCAATACTGGACGGAGCGCGTGCTGGTGCGAGACCTCTCCCCGACGCCGTTGCGGACAGAACTGGAGGTGGCGGCGGGCTTTACATCGCTGCGGTTGGGAGAGGTCGCCGCCGCGCGGGCGCACTTTGAGAACGCACAGAAGGCGTTTCGATCTGCAGGTAACGAGCGCGGCGTGGTGCGCACCCTCATGGCTTTCGGAAAGCTGGCGGAATACCTCGGAGATCACGCGACAGCGCACGATCTGTACGCCGAATGCCTGTCGGGCTTTCAGGCTCTGAACGACTCGCCCGGAGTCAATGCCGCCACCAACAATCTCGGTAATGTCGCTCTGTTAGCCGGCAACTATGCGGTGGCACGCGCCTACCATAAGGCGTCCCTGAACATGGGGAGCAAAAGAGATTTTCCGGTGGGGATCGCCTGGTCTCTGGACAACCTGGCGGAGGTCTACCAGGCCGAAGGAAACTACCCGGAAGCGAAGAGGCTGTTCAAAGAGAGTCTGACAATCTTCACCGAAGCCGAACAGCGCCGAGGAATAGTGGACTGTCTGCAGGGTCTGGGCGAAGTCGCCTGCTCGGGAGCGGAGGATGTTTCGGGGGCGCGTATCGCCGCTCGGCTGCTGGGTGCGGCAGAACACATGCGCTCTCTTTCCGGAATAGTGCTCTCTCCCACCGAACTGCCGATCCATACAGGCGCCATACTCCAGGCTCAGCAGGCGCTCGGGGAGACGACTTTTCGACAGGAGTGGAAGCTCGGCAGCGAGATGCCGCTGGACGAAATCATTCTCTATGCCATGGATTCGTAGGCGGCGATCTGCCGGGAAAGTTCCATCGCAAAAGAAGAATGTCGAACTAGCGGCGCTCTCATAGACGGTGATC
>JBBQPO010000332.1:0-5837 GCA_038217285.1 Chthonomonadales bacterium | reverse complement strand
GCTATCGGAGCGAGCGTCAAAATAGTCCTGCATCTCACCCAGACTATCAGCAATCAACTCGTGAGCGGCTTTGAACGAGGCATTCCAACGTGCCCAACCAGGCAGACTGGAAATCATCGGCAGCGAGGGCAATCCCTTGCCGGCGAGTTCCACCAGGCGCGCCTGTTCACGGCGAGCACGAAACGCTGCCTGACGCGCCGCATGGGAGGCATGTCGCGCTGGGTGTTGCAGAAGGCGACGGCATCGGGAGTAAGGCTGGGAGTACGAGCCAGGGTCTGAAGGCGGTCGGCGGCTTTGCGGTAGTCGTGGCGTGTGCAGTCTTGACGGGCCTGCTGATAGAGCGGAGAGGACCGCACCAGTGAGAGGGCGGAAGAAAGAGTAGTGAGGGAGCGGGCGGGCACGGCGGAAATGGCGGGGGCAGACGACCGAGCGTGACAGCCCGTGGTGAACAGGACGACAACGGAAAGAGTGGTGAGAAGCAGCAGTTTCGAAACGGAAAAACCGCTCTGTCGCGCAGAAAAAAGCACCGAGAAAGGCATCCGTACCTCCTACAATGCAAAACAACAAGGTGGGAGAAGCAGTGCCGTTGGTGGGGAAGAAACAGGATGTGGTTCTTGCCCGGACTTCAGAACAGAGACGGTAACAGGAATAACGAGTGCAAAGTGCTACACGGAGCGTCCTATAAAACTACGTATATCTACGTAGTTTTGTTTGTAAATCTACTTATACACGGATCATGCCACATGTGGCTATCTTTTGTCAATGGTTATCAAAAATTATAAATTACTCTGTTCGCTTCCTGCGTTTGGCAAGTCCTTGCCTGAACTGTTTCGCGATGGCATCTTATCACCATGGATACCGGGGCCGGATGCCAAAGACACAAAATTTCGGCTCTCTACGAGGGAGTAGAGAGCCGAATCGATCAGGGGAGGGGGCGCCTATTGAGGCGCATTGGCGGGCGGCCATCCGGTTGCTGGCAGCGTTGTCCACTTCTTGCCGAAGTTCACCAGTTTCGCATGACCGTCGAAATAGGCCGCATTGTAGCCGCGCCCATGATTATAGTTGGTATTCGGGGCCTTGCCGCTGGAACCGTCCGGACCATCCCAACCGAAGACACCGCGTTCCACGAAGAGCATTCTCTGCGACACGAGATCCGACATTTCGCTGGGATTGTCGCTGCTAAGGTCGTGCTTGCCGTCCGAATACTTCACGCACGGGAAAGGCCCTCCCGATGGACACCAGGTGTTGTAAACCCAGTTCGGGAACCACTGATAGGACTGTAATCCACGCTGGATGTTGGCGGTGCTCGGAGAGCGGAACTTATCCGACGGGCAGTACCAGATCTGCTTGTTCTTGATGTAAGGTCCGCACTGCACGCTCATCAGCGTACGGTAAAACTCGCCGCCGTAGGCACATCCGGTGTAGTTCGGGCCGCCGTCGCCTGGATTAAAGCCTAGCCAGAAGCTGCCGCAGTCGTTCCAGCCCTGATTGCCGTCGACGTCCGGGTTGACCTCCCAGTTGCGCGGGCCTGGGTAGGTTCCCATGGGGAACAGTTCATCGTAATCTTGCGAGTACATCTTGACGCTGAGG
Source organism: Chthonomonadales bacterium (assembly GCA_038217285.1). Taxonomy (GTDB): domain Bacteria; phylum Armatimonadota; class Chthonomonadetes; order Chthonomonadales; family Chthonomonadaceae; genus JANXLO01. Next base: position 4,247 of record JBBQPO010000332.1, on the reverse strand, counting down.
CCAATCTGCTTAAAGTTCGAAAGGCACGCTGTCGTCCTTGCCTGCTCACGCGCCTGCGCGAAAACAGGAAACAGAATGGCAGCGAGAATAGCGATGATAGCGATGACCACCAGCAGTTCGATCAGTGTAAAACCTCTGCGTTGTAAGATCTTCATGTGTTGTCCTTGCTCAATGATGAGACATTGTTACATTCGTTCACGCGACGGATAGTGTGGATGGCGGTGAGGCTGCCACGCTTAGTGCGTAGGCGGTGCGATATATCCGCCTGGTCCCGCTGGCGTTCCTCCTGTGGGCGCACTTGGCGCACCCGGCCCGGTTGTACCCCCCAGGCGCTGCTGGAACTCTTTGGCGACATCGGCGGGCATTCCCGGCGGCTTCTCGCCTTCTGCATGGGTCGTACTCGAACTGGCCTTCCAAATAAACAGGCCCGCGACAACGACGACTGCCACGACAGCGATCATTGCCATCATGGGATTCACTTTCTGCTTCAACTGGCTTCACCTCCTCTTGTAATTCACGCCCCTGTACATCGTGCGATGGGGCTCCTGGGCGGGTGGAACGGTTTTTGCCGGCGATGTGCCCGATGGGAAGGACTAATGCTCTTTTGCCAGATTCATTATAGAGCATATTGCATTCTCTGTCAACTGTTTACGCCCGTGATGCAAATTATTTCGTAGGGAGACGTAATTTATGTGAAACTGGAACAAAGCAGAAATGCTTAAAGAGTTATGATGTGGACGTTTGCAGGCTGTCTTTCAGGGACCGTAGTAGAGTCGCGTAGGGTACGCTATGGATATTGTCGGCCCACATGACGATGGCATTTTCGCCATTGTCCGTATAGTAGTTTTTGCGGATGGCGGCTTCGTAGAAGCCAAATTTCAGATAGAGCTGCCTGGCGACACGGTTGGTCTGCCGCACTTCGAGGGTCGCGCGGGAGGCCCGCCGTCGAATGCCCTCTTCGAGCAGGGCTAGCAGCAGGCGTTCTCCGATATGGTGACCTCGATACAGCGGATCGACTGCGAGTGTCGTGATGTGGGCTTCGTCCATAATCACCCAGGCCCCGCCGAACCCGACGACCTCTCCCTGATTCCGGGCCACGAGATAGCAGGCAGAACGGTTGGAAAGCTCGGTAGTGAAGGCAGCTGGCATCCAAGGGACAGGAAAACTCAGGCGGTCGATACGGAGAACCGCCTCCATATCCTCGGGACGCATGGGCTCCACAGAGACAGAATCGTTACTATCGGACAAGGTATTTCTCACTTGCACACGGGGCATTTCAATCAGTTTAATATACCGCAGATCGGGTGTCAACGGTTACGGGGCGTAGAACCCCCACTGCCGGGGACTCCGCGTGGGCGAACTTCCGCCGCATTGCGGTAGAGTGCAAAGGCTTCGTTCACCTGTCCATTAGCCATGTAACAGGTCCGCAGGTTGGCGCGCGAATTGTTGTCGGTTGGGTCGAGTAAAAGGGTCAGACGAAAATCCTCTGCGGCGGCGGTAAAATGGCCTTGCTGCTGCCTCGCCCAGCCTCGATGTGGTAAGAGCATCTCCAGATAGGCGCGCGGATGATATCGTAACCCTGCCTGGCTCCAGAGCGCCCGTTGACACTCCGGACTATCCACGGCTGCCACGAACGACTCCCCTTGCCGCACCGACGGAATGAAGCTGGAAATGACTTTGTCGAACTGCTGATCGACCTGCTTCCAGTCGCCCGTCGTCTCCGCCCAAAAGGCCAGGCCGTGATGCGCTGGCATAAAGTTGGGGTCGGCGCTTAATTCTGCCAGCATAAGGGTGTAGTTGTTCCGCCAGTTCCCCACGTCGGCCACGGTTTCCCAACTGTAGAAGGCCAGGAGTGCCGCTACGATGGCCCAAGCTACCGGTGGCTGACGATCACGGAGACGCGTGTGCAGCCAGGCCATCAGGTGGTCCAGTCCGACGCCCAGCAGCCCCGCGACACCGAGCAAGGGGATGACCGCCCGGTAGCACGAGGCGAACTGAGAGGGAATCGGAATAAGGTTGAGACACGGAAGCAGCGTTAGAGTCGCCCAAAGGGCGCAAAAACGCAGGGATGCGTTAAAGCGGATCCGCCAAATCATCACCACCCAGACGCCAGCCAGCACATACCCTGTGCTGGCTATCAGCGTTTGCGGCGTGTCCCAGGGTCCGAGCGTGGACTGGTGGAGCGGTCCGACCGTGGGAAGAAAGAGGATCCGTTGGAAATACCACAGCGTTCTGCCGACCATCTCCGCATGCAGCGAGCGGCTCCAATGCGGGTCGATGACCGACCCGACGGGAATCACCTGTTTTGCTGCCCAGAGATAGAGGCATGCTGGCAGGAGGTAGAGCGACAACCACAGAAGGCTATGGCGCGGAATAGAGCGACCGGGACGCCAAAGCAAGAGAGGCAGCACGAGCAACAGCGAGAGGCACTGCTCTTTCGTGAAGACCGCTCCGCCATAGCCCAGGGCGCTCAGGAGGAGCCAGCCCAGTCGGGGAGAGGGGTCGGGATCGATCTTCGATGCCCCCGTAGCGTTCCAGGCTCCGATTGCGAACAACAGCAGAAAAAACAGAGCGAGGCTGTCCGTTCTGCCACCAATGAAGGTCGTGACGGTAACTTGCAGAGGATGCAGTGTAAAAACCAATCCCGCAAGCAGGGCAGTACGCTCACTGTTGAAGAGGAGATAAAAAAACCAGAATGCCAGCCCGCAGACGGCCGCGTGGAGCACCATGTTTTCGCAATGATACCAGACGGCGTCTTTAGAATGCAGGTGGTCGCCGACCGCAAAAGTCGCCGTGAAGAGAGGGCGGTAGTAGAGCTCAAAGACAGGATGGCGGAAGCAGTCGACAGGATTCGCACCACATCCCCGCTGCTCGACGGAGTCGATCAGATCGTGATCGTCGATCACCTTCTGAAACGTCAGGCAGCCTATCTGCAGCAACAGCCCGAACACGATGAGCGCCGCCGCAATGCTCACGAAGCGCCACGTTGGTCTGTTATTTTGGCTGCGGTCCGGGGTTCCGGTGGTGGTCATCGTTGTCCATTCCATCTGGGAAGGGCGAGATACGCGCCTGCAGCGTTTTGACATCGGGCAGGCCAGGGTCCGCGGGCGGCGCGCTTTCGTTGCGATAGGCACGAGTAAGCCGGACGATCAGCCACAGCGCGGCGGCACCCGCCGGAACGAGCGCCACGCTGAGGAGAATGAAGGCGATTGATGTCGGCAGGAACTGCGTTCGGACGACGGAGAGTCCAAGTCCAACCGCTAAGACACCCATCAGGCGTACTGTGTCCCAGCGGGCGGCCAAATCGGGGTGCGTTTGCGGCGTACCTCGCAGGCGTACTGCGGTGACGCAGAGCAGAACAACGACGACACAGAACGTGGCGAACTGGACGGCAATCATGCCTGGAAATATCCTTCCATCGGCAGGTTAGACGCGGGCTGCGAAGGTCGCGAGAGGCAGGAACTCTGCGTCGGGCGGCGCTTCCATAGGGCCGAAATGTGCGCCTCCGACCTCGCCGATAGCCCCCTCATGGGTCGGTTCAATCAAGCGCGCTCTGGTAATCTTGCCGACCAGGTGCGAGCCGCCGGTAAACTGAACACGGATGTAGTTGCTGGTGTAGCCGCCGAGGAGGCCGAACGAATCAGGGCGTGCGCCCTCAGCGACCGGTTCGTTGCCATCGTTGCCGCTCGCCCCTTCGTCGTTGCTGCGGGCGGGCGCGTCTTTGCCCTCGACCAGCACTTCCAACTCGCGTCCGATATAGCGTTGAATGAACAGGGCCTGGGTTTCCCGGCAAGCTGCCGCGAGTTCCTGACTGCGCGCCTCTTTCTCCAGTTCAGTCACTTGATCGCGACGGTCTGCGGCGGGTGTATTCGGGCGAGGGGAGTAGCGAAAGAGATGAGCACGCGCGTAGCCCACGGTGCGGACGACATGCAGTGTGCTCTCAAACGCGGCTCGGTCCTCACCAGGGAAACCTACCATAATATCGCTCGTGATGGCGAGATCAGGAATGTGGGCGTAGGCGGCGCGGCACCGGTCCAAATAGAACTCCTGGTCGTAAGGGCGGTTCATGTCGCGGAGGACGCCGCTGTCTCCGCTCTGCAAGGGGATATGCAGGTGCCGACACAGTTTCGGCTGCGAGGCGAACGCCGCCAACAGTTTGTCGGTGACTTGAGTCGGCTCTATCGAGGAGAGGCGTACGCGCTCGATACCGGGTACTTGGGCCAAATGCAGCAACAGATCCGCGAGAT
>JBBQPO010000331.1:0-5890 GCA_038217285.1 Chthonomonadales bacterium | reverse complement strand
CGCCTCTATATCCTGCAGCTCGAAGAGATAGGAAACTTCTGACCATGCCGCCAACCGATGCCATCGAGACTCTGCGCCGTATCCAGCACGACAAGCGGGATCCGAACCCCTGGCTCGCGCTCTACCTGGACACCAGTGTGCCCATCAACGACATCGCCAAAGCGAACCTGATGGTGGACGGCTCGTCCTGGTCGCGGCAGTTCGTGATGCCGCTGATACGTCCGTTCTGCCGCCTTGCGACCTGCCTCCTTAAGATCGTGAAGACGTTCATTCCCAAAGCCTTCACCTCGGCGTGGCTGCTGCACCACTCGATCTACCTGGGCCTGAAATGGTTCGTCTCGCCCTACGCCAACTTCCTCATCATGCGGCATTTCAATATCGGCTCGGAGCTGCTGCAGTTCGTCGCGACCAACACCAAGGGCGTGAAGATGGAGTTGAATCCTCTACGCCCGAAAACACTGCACGATCTGGTGGACAATGTGTTCCTGCAGCACGACCTGAACATCTACAACGTCATCATCGAGATCAATCGGCAACTGAACGCACAGGATCTCGAGCTGCAGCCCAATGTGGATCTCGATTTCAGCGCCATCACCGACGGCGACTTCCCGATCGAAGAGATGCCGAACGGCCGCCTCAACTTCATCGACCTGCTCTCCGCAATCGAGCTCTATACGCCGATGTATCAGCTACTGCTGACCGACAGCGATTTCTGGCGGGCCAGCAACTCCCTGCAACTGGACGAAACCATCGCGCTCTACGCCACCACGCTGATCAACGACCACCGGTTTCTGGGCCTGGTGAACAATCGGCACCCCATGGTGCCGGAGTCCATGCTCGGCGCCAGCTATCGCCTGATGCTGCACGGCCTGGCAGCAGAGAGCCTGCACGCCTATCTCGTCAAACAAAAACGCAAATATGCGGCCCTCGCCGAAGCCAGACTCGACGTGCCCGACGAAAAGTAGAAAACCAGATATTTCAAGCCCATGCCTGGCCGTAAGACGATCCACTGATTCCTCCGCGCTTGACCGGATGGAAGGCGGGATCGAGAAGGCAAGCAGTCTCAACTACCGCTATTTGGCGACGGCTCGGGTCGTAGGCTGAAGGGCGATGTTGCGCAGCTCCGCCCACTCGTAGGGCCGAACCTCCAGTCGGAACTCCCGGATTTTTGTAAGGTCGATCTGGTTGAAACCATAGATCCATCCGGTATGGCGGAAGGTCAATTCAACCAGATCCATTTCTCGCCACTGGCAATCTCCCACCCGCAGGTGGGTCTTACCGGCGTTGGCCGGGTCCAACGGGATCGGCTTGCCGGCCTTATCGAGAGTCAGCGCCGAAGCGTTGTTCGACTGCAACGGCAGTATTTTGCCTTCTCCATCGACAGCCACGAAGCGACGCGCAACGTCAGGCAGATAGGCATCCGTCCGTATCTTGAACGGGATCGTACGAGATTTGCCTGCCGGGGTCGTGTAACTCAGCTTTGGAAGTTCCCCCGCTTTCGGATAGCCGGGCAGCTCCATGCTCAGGTCGCCCTGATTGGGATCTCCGGTGTCACCGTTGTGTCGGATGTCCTGAGGCATCGGGATGCTGGCGACCGTTCTCCAGGGGCCGGCAGCGATACCGTACCGCAAGGTGGTTTGCGGGAGATTGGGTGGGAAGTCGTGACCTGTCCAGGTGGAGACAGACTGACTCTTTTCGATACGGTTCTCGTATCCGGGCAGCATATCGTCCCCCATGTCCGGCATGGAGGGGGCAAACCGGATGGCCGCCGTATACGAGAGAGTGCGTGGGCTCTTCAGTTGGAGGAGCAGAACGCGTGGGTGCGTCCCTGGTCCCCAGTTCTGGAAGGCGACTGAAGACGCGTACTCTTTCAGTGGACCGGCGAGGGCCTTGCCATCCGGTTGCCACCACAGACCACCCGCGATGGGCTTCTCGGTGACTGCGGGCACAGCCAGGGTGATGCCACAGGCGAAGGTGTGGCGAAAGGCGGGCAGGGCAGGCGGCGTGGAGATCGCAGTGGGCGTCACCACATGGGGATGCTCCAGCACGATATCCGTGAATTCGGCCCACTGATAGGGACGGGTCTGGAGGCGTAGTGCAACAATACGCGCCAGTTTCCCAGCAGAGATCCGCTTGATGCCGCCGTGGATATCACGGGAAACCTCTTCGAGAGGAATCTCTTTCGCGTCCTTATCGAGCGCGACGACACGCCGCGCCACGTCTCCGAGAAGGGCATGCGCGCCCAGTAGGGACAGAATATGCTCCTTCCTACGAAGATCCCAGTAGCGGATGTGCGGGCTGTCATCCAGAAAGAGAAGCGTTTGGTCGGCGATGGCCGTTGCAGGAAGGGAGAGCGTACCCGGTGCCGGATGCAGCGCAAATCGAGTGGTCGCGATCGTCTCCCACGGACCGGATGCGAGGCCGAAACGATAGGTGCAGCGGGTCTCCGTATGCGGAAATCCGAGCAAAACGGTGCCGACCGCCGCATAGATCGGGCTGATTCCACTGTCGTTGAGACGGTCGTCTCGTCCGTAGTTGTATCCGTCTGTCTGAAGATGGTGCGTCGGATCGACGACATAGCCGGTCGTACTCATCTCTACTTCCTGCGTTGCTCCGGGCTTCGTCCGGAGACGGAAGAAGAGTGCGCGGCGCAGATACTGATTGCCGGGGCCATTCCCGTAGGCGTGGAAGATGGTGGGCCCGTATTCGGGCGCTTCCAGGAGGGGCTTGCCGTCGGGCGTCCACCAGTCATCCCCATATCCCTGCGGATCCGACCCCACAGCGACCAGTTCGACGGCGACGCCGTCGGGCAGATTCACCACCGGACTGGTCGGAGGCGTCTGCGTGGAAGCTGCCGCCTGTCGGTGTCCCGTGGCCCAGGCAAGCGGCCGGAGGCAGGAAACCGCGCAGAGCAGAAGGGCCGTTGTCAGCACGACCGAAATTCGCACGGAGGGTGTTGCTGATCTACGGCTGCGGCGGGCGTTGAGGATGGACTGCAGTCGATAACGCACCTGTGTGGGACGCGCCATCGCGACGGCGGCGGAGGGAGTCCCCTTTCCGGATTGCATGGTTCGCACCACATCAAGCAGATGCACGGCATACTCCTTCGCCCGCACTCCCGCCAGCAGCACGGCGTCGTCACAGGCGCGCTCGGCCTCGATCTGACTGTGCCGATTCAGGAGCCAGACCAGAGGGTGAAACCAGTAGAAGGCACAGACGATCTGCCCGAGCATCTGTGTCAGCCAGTCGTGGCGTCGAATATGCGCCAACTCATGCAGCAGGACAACGCGCAGTCGCTCCTCCGGCCATTCCCCGGCATCCGCAGGCAGAAGCAGCGTCGCTCTCCCCACACCCCACGTCATCGGCACAGAGACAGGATTCCGGTTCGAGGCCCGGACGATGTGAATAGGACGTACGAACCCGACTTCGGAAAGCAGCGCGCTTATGCGCCTTTGCAGCGGCTCCGGCAGAACGACATCGCTGTCTCTTGAAATCTGTCGGATGCAAACCAAACCACGCAGCAAGCGGCCCAGAACCAGCAAGACTCCCGTCAGCCAGAGCGCCATCAGCCAGGGAACGCAGCGGACCAGCGAGATAGAAGGAGCGACAATAGGGGCCGCGACGGGAACAGCCGGGGGCGAGACGATCCCGCCGGGCGCGGATACACCGGGCGGCGGAAGAGAAGGGGCGGATACCGGCCTGTCGGCATCCGCAGGAGCCGGGGCAAGGCCGGAACCGGCGGCGATGTCGGTCGGTCTGGTTCGGAAGAACGCAGAGAGGGTTCTCATAGAGGGTCTGCGCGGAGACACACCCGTTCCGGAGACCTCAAGCAGAGGATTGGGAGCCGGGACCACCAGCGCCATCAGCGGAATCAGCAGCAGTACGCTCAGCGTCGCTATCGACACCAGATGTCGCCGGGCTGCCGATGCATTTCTGGCGCAGGCAAGCACGACCGCTGCCACTGCCAGCACGAACAGGCTCTGCAAGGCGGTATTGACAAAAAGTGTCAGCCACCGTCCACTCAAGAGGGATAACATCATTCGGGGTCCTCCTTGCCTTCCTCATTCCGCGCCTCGTCGATCATCGCCGCCAGACGCGCCAACTCCTCCCCAGAGAGATCCGCCTCTCGATCCGTCAAAAAGGTCTTGACAGCCTGTTCCAGGCTTCCACTGAAGAAGTTCTTCAGCACGCCCTTGAGCGCGGATCTAGCGGCAGATTGGGAGGCTTCCGTGGGGGAGAACAGAAAGCGTTTGCCCTCTTCGATATGTGTCACATGCCCCTTGACCTCCAGTATCCGCAAAATCGAGCGTACCGAGGAGTAGGAAGGGGGCTCCGACAGAGCCTCCAGTACCTCCCCGACGCCTGCACGTCCCAGTCGATGCAGGATCTCCATGATCTCACGTTCCCGGCGGCTCAACCCATCACCGATCATTCTTGGCATACCATCGCTCCTCTCTTCATGCTGAAAGATTAGCACATTCGCGGCGCAATGTCAAGCCTTAATGCTAATCTTTCAGCATTTATTTTTCGGCAGGAAAGGCTGACAGGCTTTCCAGGGCTGTTTGAATGGCGTCCATGGCCCGGTTGGTAGGTAAAGGCTACCCGGCGGTCGCCTCTCCTATCTGTTCTTCTACGACCGCTATCAACTCTACGGGGTTGATCGGCTTCGACAGGTAACGTATTGCGCCGCGGACTTCGCTCTCCAGAATGTCGGCGTCACGAGTCCGCGCCGATGCCATCACGACTGGAATGGCTTGCAGCTTCGGGTCCGCTTTTATCTGTGTCAACGCCTCGAACCCGTCCATATAGGGCATGATGCCATCCAGCAGGATCAGGTCCGGCAGCGGCGCGGCGCGGCGCAACATCTCCAACGCTTCCATCCCGTCGGACGCCGTGAGGACGCCGTACCCCGCCCGCTCCAGATTGACCTGCATCAGCCGCACGATCAGCGGCTCGTCGTCTACAATAAGAATGACTCGTTTCGACACTTTTACCTTTTCTTTCCATCGCACACGGGGTTTCCTATCTCTACGTATTCTGCGGCGATTTGTTGGCATGCGCCGGGATGCAGGATATTTATGCCGTCCGGCGAATAGGGTGTTGCCAACAAGGCTCTCCGCAACGTTGCGGGACGCAGGGCCAAGCCCAGGGGGCAAAGGGAGCAGACGATGAAAATTGCGGATTTGACGCAGATCGAGGGGCGTGTCTATCCGGCGCGACGCCGGACGCAGAATATGGTGGGAGGCGCGTCTCCCGTTCAGGCCGCCGCCTTCAGCATGGGCTATGTTACTCTGGAGCCGAACGGCGGACAGGTTCCCTGGCACAATCAGGAGCAGGAAGAGGTCTATTTTGTGCTGGAAGGCCGGGGCGAAATGTGTCTGGGCGAGGAGCGGCAGATTCTGCAGGGCGGACAGGCAGTCTACATCCCGCCCGGCGTGTTCCATCAGATGACGAACCTCGGTGATACGCCTTTGCGGATGCTCTACTGTTATGGTCCTGCGGGCGATGTCGCGCACTGGCGGCAGGAACTGGAAGGGTCGTTGCCGAAAGCCGGTGCAGACGCGCCGCCACTGCCCACCGGCGCACACCCTCAGCATACAGCACGGTAGCGCTGTGGCAGGACTGCGCAACTGCGTTATGCAGCCTTACAACGGCACTCCACCTATCTCCTCTTTATGGCGCTGGACGCCTCGTGCTTTGTCGCAGCAATGGAGGATACGCGCTGTACCCTGTGGAAATCCTCCGTACTTCGTTACTGTCCAGCCTGAAATCGCCGGGAATCTTTTGCCTTATCGTCTCGTAGGATACCTATGCTAACACGCGAAGCTTTCCAACACCTCTACGATCAAGGACCAGAAGCCGTATTTACTCTGCTGACGGCGTTCGAACA
>JBBQPO010000330.1:0-5901 GCA_038217285.1 Chthonomonadales bacterium | reverse complement strand
TCCAGAACCGCTATAATCTGTTCGGGCAGAGTAAGCATGAAGCGGACCTTTCTTGGCGGATTAGTCAGTTTCTAGCTTACCTGCTCCTCTGAGTTTATGGAACCTGGGGCTCTGCCCCAAATGGACAAAGTCCAGCTAAGGGTCTGTAAAAATATAACTTCCCGAATCATGCGGGGTTCCGTGCCGCCCTTGGGCGCAATGTATAGTTCCAGCGCGGGCAGACCGCATGTTCGGCCAGGTTCAATGCCTTCATTACGGTGTCGGGGATCTCGATGCCTTTTTGGTACACCTTCGTCACCAGGTGGGCACTGACCCGCAGACCAGTTTGGGAGGTCGTCTGGCGCAAATAGGCAAGGACGGTCTCGTAATCGCGCAAGGGACATCCGGCCCATGTCTTGCTGATCTCGCTGAACCCACGGTGTTCGATCGCGTTCCATTGAGAACAGCCCGTCGGAAGATGGCAAACGGTCACTTCCAGACCGAAGCGATCCGCAATCTTCTCCTGCAACCGATGCTTCCACAGTCGGCAGCGGTTGCCATTGCTGCCGCCGCAGTCGCCGTGAAGCAACAACCGCGTGGCCCCTGGGTAGCGCACGGGCAGTTCGGTTGCGCACCCATGCGCCAGATTGTCTACCGCGCACTCGCCCGTGTCGGCAGACTGCCCGACGTACACAGTCGCGTGGTTGTCCGCGATGTCGTAAATGCCATAGGGAACCACCCGTCCCAGGCTCTGGCTGGGGAAGTCATGGACAGCGACGCGTTCTGCTTCCGACACCAGATACGACCGGCGTTCTTGAAGTCGCCGAGTAACTCCTTTTTCTTGGTGTCTACCGACAAGACGGGTTGCCCTGTCGCCAAAAACTGCTGGCGCTGCTGCTGCAGGTAGACGAACTGCGCGTTGCGTTGGGCAGGAGGGCTTCCTGCACGTTGCTTGACATTGGCGCGGAGGCGATAGGCGCATTTTCGGAGCAGACGGCTCAAGACAGGCAGGCTCACCCTAGGGGCTTGCGCCCGCAGACGGGCATGCACGCGGATGACTAACTGCCCAAGACATTCGCGATGCTGGAGCTACAGGTTAGGGTTCGGGCACTCATCCGCCGCGCGGCGGTCCACCGAACGCGGCTCATCCAGATCGATGATCTGGAAATCGACACCGAGGCGCGACGCGTGGGTCGCTCCGGCCGGGAGATTCCGCACACGCCGCAGGAGTATTCGCTCCTGGAGGGACTTGCCAGGAATGAGGGACGGGTGCTCTCGCGCGAGTATATCCTGGAGCGGATTTGGAACGACGACGAGAGTTGAACGCGATCCTCGTCTGGCGATTGGATCGTTGGGGGCGGTCACGGGCGGACCTAATAACAAGATTGCAGGAGTTGAACACTCTGAGAGTGGGCTTAGTCTCCCTGACAGGGGCGCTGGACATGACGACCCCGACGTGGCGAGCGATGGCCGGGCTGGTGGCTGTGGGTGCTGAGTTCAGTCGTGACCTCTTGCTGGAGCGTGTCAAAGCCGGGGTCGCCCAGGCGCGTCAGCAGGGTAGCCACAGGGACGTCCGCGTACCGTCGCCAACCCGCAACCGCGCCTCCACGCCTTTCTCGCCCAGGGAATGAGCAAGGCGCAAATTGCGTTCGAGTTGGGCGTCGCGAGAACGTCGGTGCGCTGATTGCTTTAAGAAAAGGATCGAATGGAAAAGTTCCTTTGACCTGTGACAGACCCCGGACATCGGAGACACCACATAATCGTAATGGCAGAATTTTGAAGGAATCGTTGTTAACCCCCATCTTGAACAAGTAGACATGTCCGGCGTATAGCAGTGCATAGACAAAGAGCGCCAGGTTGTTGCGTTGTGGCTGGGAAACGTCGGTAACGAGAGAAGCCAGACGCTGCCGCAGGATATGTCAATCGTGGCAGGAACGTTTCATATTCTCCTCAGGAATGGGTAGTTCGCGCTTCCATTCTACCAGAGGAATCGGAGCGTTCCTGCTCTTGAGAATCCAGAGTGTTTCATAAGGCTGTCAGCAGACGCATGTGAATCGAAAGAAAAGCGAAGGCCAGTCAGCGGCAATGCTGATCCTGACGAAGCTATGCCAGGAGCCGTCGGGAAAATTCATGGTCGCCTCCGACATCTGTTAGACGCTGATGACGTCCCTCGAACAGGAAGGTCAGCGCGCGGTGGTCCAGTCCGAGCAACTGCAGAATTGTGGCGTGCACATCGTTAATGTGAACACGGTCTTCGACAGCAGCAAACCCGAATTCGTCGGTTGCCCCAATGACCCGCCCGCCCTTTATCCCGCCGCCCGCCATCCAGACCGTGAAGCCATAGGGGTTGTGATCCCGCCCGGCGGGCTTATCCGGGTAGCGACCGTCTGCGACCGGGGTCCGGCCGAACTCTCCTGCCCAGACTATGAGCGTCTCCTCCAGGAGCCCTCGCGCTTTCAGATCCTTGAGCAGCCCCGCGATAGGCCGGTCGGTACGATAGGCCATTTCACGATGTGTCTTGTCGTTTTCCGCGTGGGCGTTATCCCAGTCATCCGCGCCGGAGCTCCCGGAAAATATCTGTACAAATCGCACGCCGCGCTCGACAAGGCGTCTGGCGATAAGACAGTCCGCCCCGAATTTTGAGGTCTTCGCATCGTCGAGCCCATAGAGGACCTTTGTCGCCTCCGTCTCCTTGCTAACGTCCACGGCGTCCGGCACCGCCCCCTGCATTCGGAAAGCAAGTTCGTAAGATGCAATGCGGGAGGAGAGATCGTCGACATCGACCCCGCGCGTGTGCAGGTGCTGACGATTGAGCTGCTGAACGAAGTCCAGCACATCCCGCTGAGGCACGGCAGCGCTGCCGTCATGAACCTGCGGGCCGTCGAGATAGAGCACCGGCGGGCCGCTGTTGCGCAGCATCGTCGGCTGGTACGTCCCTGGCAGGAATCCATGGCCAAAAACGGGAGGCCCACCCTTCACGTCCCCGGTCGTCGCCATGACGACAAATGAAGGCAGATTCTGCGAACCGGTTCCCAGACCATACGTGACCCAGGAGCCGAGACAGGGATGTCCCATGCGCGCCGAGCCGGTGTTCATCATATACTGCGCCGGAGCGTGGTTAAACGAGTCGTGGTAGCATGATCGCACAATCGCCAGATCGTCGGCGCAGCCCTGGAGGTGCGGATAACTATCCGCGATCTCGATACCGGAGCGGCCGCACCTGCGGAAAGTCTGTGGAGATCCCAGAACGGCAGCCGAGGCCTTCGTGAACTGCAGTTGATGTCCCTGCGTGATACTCGGCGGCAGCGGTCGACCATGCTGCACGTTCAGAATCGGCTTTGGATCGAACGTATCGATATGGCTCGGGCCGCCCAGCATAAACAGGAAGATCACATGCTTCGCCTTCGCCGGGAATCGCACCGCCGAAGGAGCATCTGGCAGGGTGGACAGAGGCGAGGCATACGCCGGCAGTTGTCCGTCTCGGGTCAGCAGGTCGATCAGCGCCCAGGCGCCGAAGCCTGCCCCGGCCCGTTGAAGCATCTCACGCCGTGAAAACCCCCGACTGTCGGCGGAATGTGACAGGCGAGGATGGTGCGGAAAAGAAGACATAGTTCCTCCGAACTCGATCCTACTTAATCGATGTAAGCGAACTCATTTGCATTGAACAGTGCAAGACACAAAGCCGTCAGGGCTTGCTCGTCGGGAGAAGCCGAAACGCTGTGGCCCGACAGAGTGTTATTCTTGAGAGAAACGGCGGCGACCGCAGCCAACGCGCGTTCCTTGCGCAGGAATTCCAGCGCGCGTTGCTCCTCTAGGACTGTAATCGGGCGTCCAAAGGCTGACAACCAAGCGTTGCGGACGGCAGCCTCATGAGTATCGCCGTACTTCTGAAGGAGCCGCTGCGCAAATGCCGCTGCCTGCTGCCGGGCCAAGGGACTGTTGAGCAGGGTCAGCGCTTGAGTCGGCACAATCGTCTGCAAGCGCCGGGGGCAACTGGTCATGACCTCCGGCGGATCGAAGGCAGCGATCAGGGGATAGACGAAACTTCGCCGCTCCAGAAGGTAGACGCTTCGGCGCGAGTGCTCCGATACCTCCTTCGTCACCGGCCATTTTTCCGCAGCGCCAAAAACTCCTGCAAGCTCCTCGTGATCAAGAGGAGGAACCACCGCCACCCCGTACATACGAGGATTCAATGTCCCCGCACAGGCCAACATACTGTCCCGGATAGCCTCTCCTTCTAACCGATGGCGCGGGTAGTGCCAGAGAAACTTGTCTGTCGGGTCGGCTTTCATACCGATTCCAGCGTACGCGACACTATTTGCACGGTAGACACTGGAGAGCAAAATCTGGCGATGCAGGCGCTTCACGCTCCAGCCGTGATCCATAAAGTCCTGTGCCAGCCAGTCCAAAAGTTCGGGAAAAGTCGGGGGTTCCCCCTGCGTACCGAAATCGTTGGGGGTACCGACGAGGCCACGCCCAAAGTGCCAACCCCAAACGCGGTTGACAAAGACACGGGCCACCAGCGGATTCTGCCGTGATGTCAGCCACCGGGCGAGTATCGCACGGCGCATCCCCGGCGGCGTAGCGGAGAAATCAGGCTTTGCGGTTGTGGCGAGCAGCGCGGAAGGAATAGCCGGGGCGGTGAGTTCCAGGGGTTTGCCAACCTCCCCTCTACCCAGTCGGTGGACCGGGAGGGGAGAAGCGCGATGGAACAGACGAAAACCAACCTGATCTTCCGTAACGACGGTGCAGCGAGGATCTGTTTCGAGCTCTTTTGGGAGAGGGGTGTCAGCGACCAAACCATTCAGCGCCTTAATACGGCGAAGACGCACCTCTCTGGGGAAAGGCCGGTCGCTCGCGGCGAAGACCGCCTGGAGAGCATAGTAGTCGGTCTGCGTAATCGGGTAGTACTTGTGGTTGTGACAGCGTGCACATCCGACCGTGATTCCCAAAAAGGCTGCGCCGGTAAGGTCGGCTGAGTCCATAAGCCATTCGCATTCGAGTTGATTCGATACCATCGCCGACTCGGTGAGAACCGGCCCGATACAGTAGAGAGCCGTCGCCGCCGCAGCCTCCTCGTTTCCCGGCCATAGCTCATCGCCTGCAACCTGCTCCTGCAGGAAACGATCAAAGGGCTTGTCACGGTTCAGGGATCGGATGACATAGTCGCGATACTTCCAGGCATTCGGATACAACTCGTCTTTTTCAAAGCCGCCCGTGTCCGCGTAGCGGACAACGTCTAACCAGTGACGGCCCCAGCGCTCTCCATAAAGCTCAGAGGCGAGCAGACGGTCAACCACGCGGGAGTACGCGTCGGGTGACGCATCGGTGAGGAATGTGTTCAGTTCATCAGGGGTGGGGGGCAAGCCGGTCAGGTCGAAGGTAATGCGGCTCAGCAGCGTTGCGCGGCCTGCCGGCGGTGGAGGCGAGATCCTTTTCGCGCTCAGTTTTGCCAGAAGGAACGCATCGATGGGCGTCCGGATCCAGGTTTTGTTCCCTCCACTGATCTGCGGCACATGCGGTCTCGCGATGGATCGCAGCGACCAGAATGTGTGCAATAATTCGGATCCCGACCGGGACTTCGGAATCGAAGCGGCGATCGTCCCGCCTTGGCCTTGAAGGACGGCCCCAAGGAGTAAGGCGAGAATGCCCCCTCCCCAAATCGTGCTGACAAGCGATCTCATTGCGACACCTCTTCCTCCTCGGCGCTCGCCGCCAGAACCCGTTCACCCTTCGCCGTCTTTACCGCTCACTCGCGTGTCGTCGGCCGTTTTAAGGCGCCGTTCGCGGGCAGTCTGCTTCATTTCATTCCATGGGAACCGTCGGCCATCCGTGCGCGGCGAGGGAGGCGATGCAAAATTGAGGATGTAGGCACGGCGGGGTATCTGGGAACGGTTAGGACCGGTATAATGCAGCGTCCGC
>JBBQPO010000329.1:0-5934 GCA_038217285.1 Chthonomonadales bacterium | reverse complement strand
CTCTTGACGGACAGTCGAGATTAGGACAAAATGTAGGTTGTGGGTGCATGGAAACCTCCTAAGTTCGATGTGGTAATCAAACTTACGAAGGACATGCCCCACTTTTCACATTTTCACGGTTTGATGCGGTTCTACCGGCAGATCGATGTCCACGAAGAAGTCCTGAAAGACTTTGATACCGCTGGTCGTGCTGCCGAGCTGCCCATTCAGGCTGTTCGCCATCGCGCTGAGCCGCCAGGTCGTGATCGAGTCGGCCATCGGCACATGGATCTCGGCCTGACCTTTGTCGTCGGTCAGTAGCAGCGGATTCCAGTACATCGTCTCCGGGAAATATTCCCGAACGCGCGGCGCGCCGGAGGAACCGTTCACTCCGGATTCGGGCTTGGCACTGGCGAGCGATAAGCCGTCATTGAGGAACGCCATCATGGGCAATTCCTTGTCCGCCCTCGCATCCTTTTTGGCTAAGTCGAAAGGCGCTCCCCCTCCGAATCCATCCCCACCGAATCGCCGAGCGCCGAACGCCCTTACCCCGCGGATGTCCATGCCGCCCCGATCACGAAAGCTGCCATTCCAGGAATATTGCGAGATCCCGGCAATGTCGTCGGCGGTTCCCCATTTGCCGTCCGGTCCGGCGGAATTGAGCGTGAAATAGCCGGTGTAGACCTTCTGCCCGTTCATGTCGGATTTGTAGAAGTTCCCCCAGGGATCGATGAGATCGGCCTCGCGCAGATAGCCCTTTTCGACCAGCTTGATAAGCGAATCGTCGGTGGTCAGCGTGGTTTTGGTGTCCGCCTGATATTTGGCGACTGCCTTCCAGATCTTCATCTGGGTCTGCCCCATCAACTGCATCACTTTGACGCGCACGGCCTCGAACCGCTGCTGATAGGTATCGACCCGGATCTCAAAATCGCCGGAGCGCGGTACGGCGCAGAGCAGCATGGCGGCCGCCCGCTGTCGTCCTGCGTCCCGCTGGATCTGGATCGGGCCGGGATTGGGCTGGAGCAGGCCGGTCGGGCGCAAGCCGTGGATCTCATACTTCGGCTCCATCAGCTCCTTTTCGAGCAGGAAGTAGATCTTCTCCAGGCCGGGCTGAAGCTCGGAGAGCGCGAAGACGCTCTCATCCACCATTGCCAGACCGAGTGCGGCCTGCACCGGCCGGTGGTGCTGGTCCTGGACAGAGAATTTGATCGTCGCGTCGCCGCCCGGCTTATACTCCTGCTTGTCTGCGCTGATTTTGATGTCGAGGTCGTCGGCGGGAGAGATCAGAACCGTGCGCGTGTCCCGGATGATCTCTTCGGTGGGCAGGATCTTATAGGCGTGAATCTCCAGGGTGCCGACCATATCGTGCGTGAGCGGCAGGGTGAACTGGCTTTCGCCGTCGGTCATCGGCTCGGCGCGGGTGAGAATAGTCTGTTTGTTGCGGAGGACATCCACGTAGAGCGTACCGCTCTTCACGGAGCAGAGCGCGGCGAGGTTGAGACGATCTCCGACCTTCGCCAGCGTCTTGTCGGTGCGGAGGATCAGCCCATCCTGTGCGGCGGCGACCTTTAATGTCTGCACACTGACAGCCTTGCGGCCCTTCTCATCCGTAGCCGTTACATTGAGGAGGAGAGGTTCTTTCCCCGGCGTAAACTCGTACACCGCCAGGCCGAGATCATCGGTCTGCAGTGTTTTACTGCCGGGAACGTTGTCGGCCCCTATCAGAGTGTTCGGGATGGCAGTCACTGTGATGGAGGCGTTCTTCAGCGGAGCCCCATCCGGCGTGGCAGCGGCGATATAGACGCGGTTGGCGACGCCCGGCACCAGGCCGCGATGCTCCGGCACGATCACCAGGGAGATCGGCTCTTTCACCACCGGGACGCTGAGGTGCGTCTCCTGCTGGTGGTCGGCCGTGTCTTTGAGCTTGGCGGCGAACTCCACGACGGCCTTACCCTGCTCGAAGGGTTGGCCGACAAAGCTGTTGGGCAGTGTGTAGCGGAAGGTATAGGCGCCGATGGCGCTGGTCGTGCCGGCGAGTTCCGTCAGCTTGGAGACGCCGATATCGAGCGTGTTGACGGTCACGGTGACCTTGCCGTCCGAAACAGGCTTACCGAAGAAATAGTTGGCCTTGACGGTGCCGCGTACCTCTTCTCCGGGCAGGTAGTAGGGCTTGTCGGTGGTGACCGCGAGCTTGAACTTCGGCAGCACATAGCGCTGAACCGTGATCTTCTTCTCGGTCTGGCCCTGCGGCAGGGTGGCCCGGAGGGTGAAGACCCCCATGTTCACTTCATCGGCCAGCACGAAATCGGCGCTCGCTAGCCCGAACGCCGTCAGTTTGCCATGCTTCTTGAAGACTTTGTTGCCCCGGGCATCCTCCACCTCGAAGGTGACAGGCTGATCGCCAAGCGCTTTGCGGGTCGCCATATCGAGGGCGAGCGAGCGGATATGAATGGTCTGACCGGGCTGATAGAGGGGTTTGTCCGAAGTGAGCAGCACCTGGACCGATTCCGCCAGTTGAATCGACTGCAAAACGGTGTCCTCTCCAAGAGGAGACTTCACTTTAACGCTGAGCTGATACGTGCCGGGTTCGGCGGCAGGAGCGTTGAAACCGGCATCGAGGGTGCCAAGCCCATTGGTTGTGCCGGTAAAGAGCGTTTGCGCCGACACGGGTTTGCCGTTCTCCTCCCGCCCCAGCGTGAGCGTGACCTGTGCCCGCACCGGCTTGCCCGTCTGGTGGTCCATCACAATGACGCGCAGGCCCGCCGGACCGCCGCGCAGCCAGTTGCGCTGCCCGAGCACCCGTGTCTCCAGTGGCGAAACAGTAAACTCCGACTTAGGGTCGCGCCCATGACGCCACGAAGCGGGGGAATAACCTGAAAGCGAGAGGCCGTTTCGTTTTTGCGCCCGCCCCGGCGCATTCCCCAGTCCGCACCACAGCATGAGGCCGGTACAGACGAGCAGAGAGGTACGCATGATAACACTCCTTCTCCTTCGACCAGACCGGCCGAAAGCGACGACTGCATAGTTCCGGCCCTTTAGACGGCTATGATCGTCAAAGCGTTACCCAACCTCTCAGACAACAATATCGTGGTCAAAACTTGACGCCGCGTATGCGGGGGAGCGTGACGCCGGGAGGCATGATCAGTCTATTGTCGATGAGGCGAGTCGTGCCGAAACGGATGGCGAGCGCGACCAGGACCGGGGTGTCGACAAGAGTCGTGACAGGCTGCAGGGTTTCCGGATCGACCAGAGCGATGTAGTCCGGCTTCGCCAGCGGTTCCGCGGCGATCAGGGCCGACAGTTGGGCGATCAGCGCCGTGGGATCGGCCGCTCCGGCCTGGATCTGCTCTTCCGCATGTTTCAGGACACGGGAGAGAACGGGCGCGGCGTGGCGTTCGTCCGGGGTGAGATAGAC
The DNA here is from genome assembly GCA_038217285.1 of Chthonomonadales bacterium. GTDB lineage: Bacteria > Armatimonadota > Chthonomonadetes > Chthonomonadales > Chthonomonadaceae > JANXLO01. Next base: position 2,540 of record JBBQPO010000329.1, on the reverse strand, counting down.
GTTGCGCGAAGAGAGCGCCAGCCCGTCCGGCTCCCGGAGGGTGGGCACCATCACAATGTCGGCGGTCTGGTTGAGGTCGCGTGCCACGCGCTCGATCAGCAGCAACTGCTGATAGTCCTTCTGCCCGAAATAGGCGCGGTGCGGTTGCACGATGTTGAGCAGTTTGGTGACGACCGTGGCGACTCCGGCAAAGTGGCCTGGACGGTGCGACCCCTCCAGCAGACAGCCGAGCGCGGGCACATCGACCACCGTCTGATACCCGGCAGGATACATCTCCTCGACCGAGGGAGAGAACATCGCGTCGGCCTGCGCCTCGGAAGCCAACTGCTGATCCCGCCCCAGGTTGCGGGGATAGGCGTCGTAGTCCTCCCCGACACCGAACTGCGTCGGGTTGACGAATACGGAGACAACGACGACATCGCAGTCCGCCTTCGCGCGGCGGACCAGGCTGAGATGCCCTTCATGGAGTGCGCCCATCGTGGGCACGAAGCCGACCATCTTGCCCTCTTCCCGGATACCGCGCAAATAGGTTCGAAGTGGGCTCAATTGCTGAAACGTTCGCATAACTAGAGGCTCTGCTCCTTCGTGGGGAATGTCCCCTGGCGTACTTCATTGGTGTAGGCGCGGAGTGCGGCTTCGGTCGCCGCTCCAAGCTCCGCGTAGCGTTTGGCGTGGCGAAAGGTCTTGCCCGGTATAAGACCCAGCAGGTCGTGCCAGACCTGCACCTGGCCATCGCAGTTCGGCCCGGCTCCAATTCCGACCGTGGGGATCGTGATGGCAGCGGTGATCTGAGCGGCCAGGGCGGCCGGGATCGTCTCCAACAGCAATGCAAAGGCCCCTGCGGCCTCCAGAGCCTGCGCGTCGGCCAGCATCTGCTCAGCCGCCGCTGCATCACGGCCCTGCACCCGATGCCCGCCCAGAAGATGGATCGACTGCGGCGTCAGGCCCAGATGCGCCATGACCGGTATTCCGGCCTCGTTCAAGCGACGCACTGTCGGCGCCATGTGGGCGCCGCCCTCCAGCTTGACGGCTTCGGCGCCGCCCTCTTTCAGCAGCCGCACCGCGCTCCGCATCGCCTCGTCCGGCCCGACCTGATAACTCCCGAACGGAAGGTCGGCGAGGAGCAAGGCTCGGCGGGCGCCGCGGCGCACCATACGCACATGATAGATCATTTCGTCCAGGGTGACCGGGAGCGTCGTGGCATGACCCTGCACGGTCGAGGCGACCGAATCTCCGATAAGCAGGCAGTCCACTCCAGCCCGCTCCGCCAGCAGCGCCGAAGGGTAGTCATAGACCGTCACCATGACGATCTTCTCGCCACGGGCTTTGCGCGCTCGCAACTCCGGTACGGTCACACGTCGGTCGGCCGGTCGCCGCACCGCGTCTCCACTCTGCTCTTCGGGAAGCGCATCCATTGTCTGTTCACCTCCACATCATTCTACTCAAATATCCCCCCGTCCGTCAACAGAAGAGGGGTGGAAATAGCCGTGCGAGCGGAAATATCTCCCTCCGGCAGAGGAATCCGCGCACAGAGCGAGCGGGGTTATGAGATCGAAGCGGCCGTCCTAAGGAGCCGCCAAACTATTATCGCTCCACAATTCCGTCTCGTTTGAGGTCAGAAGGGGTCCGGATGTGGAGCGGTAATTCTTGGGAGTTGCCTAATCGTCGAAATGAGGGCTGTCGATGTCGTGTTCCTGCGCTTGCTGCCGCCAAAACCGGGAGCAGCGGGCGAAGAAATCACAGTCGTCGCAGGCGGGAATGCGCACCGGAAGCAGGGGGGTGTAGTCGGTGTCCAGAATGGTATGCCCGAGGGCAAGCAGATCGCGCTCGAAGGCGGCCAGCGTCTCCCCTTCCAGGGCATAGGAGGCCTGCACGCCGGAGCGCAGACAGTAGATAGTCGCGCAGATAGGCGTTTCGGGATAGAGATGCCGAAGGATGAGCTGATAACAGTTCATCGCGAGGCTGCCAGCGACCTCTTCCGACGTCGTCTCCTGCCGGCCGCTCTTGTAGTCGATGATCTCCAGGCGGCCATCGGCATGGCGGTCGATGCGATCCACACGCCCGGTGAGCTTGAAACGGCCCATATCGCAGGTGATCGTCTTCTCGGTCGCCCAGGTTTCGACCTGCTTTACAGCCCGCTCCTGGTGCGCGGCATGGTACGCCTGCACGATCTCCTCCCCGGCGGCGCGGTGACGCTCCTCCTGCTCCGCCGATTCGTAGCCTGCACCGATCCAGCTTGTCTCCAGTCGCGTCACCATTTCCTCGGGCGTTTGGGTCGCTCCGGCCTGGTGGAACTCCTGCAGCACATGGTGCAGGGTGCTGCCAAAGCTGAAGCCGGCGCGGGACTTGAGGTAAAACTTGCCTATTTTGTCGATATAGATAAAACGATACTGGAGGGCGCACTCGAGAAAGAGGCGTATCCGCGTGGGACTGAGGGTCGGTTTGCGGGGAGCGGCAGGGCGGGAGGGTGTGGTTCGTGCAGCGCGCATAGGATCTTTCCTGGGTCAAAAATGGGTGTGAGCCCTGGGACAGGATCGGGA
>JBBQPO010000328.1:0-5946 GCA_038217285.1 Chthonomonadales bacterium | reverse complement strand
CGCCAGGCCCTCGCTCTCTGCAAGAACGGTTCGGATTTCGAAGCGGTGGCGGCCTATATCGACGCGGTTCGCGAGCTAAATCAGCGCTCTCATCTGTTCAAGTCATCTCCTAAAACGGAAGCGAAGCTGATCCGCTGGACGGAGGAGGCTCGCTTCCGCAGTGAAGGATCCGGCCTCTAGCGGCGCTAACGCATCGCTGGTACGACTGCCATCCGGTTGAGAGCGTCCTCGTGCGCCGGGTTGGGTACGATATGGTAGCGGCGTTCATTGTGGTCTTTGGCGTCGGCGTAGGCGAGAATGCGCCGGTCTTCCAGGGTATCCAGGGCGTACTCCAGGGTTTTGCGCTGTTTCTCGTCGGTGGGGCGCAGGATGTCGAAGGCGATCCCGGTGGTGTGAAAATCGAAGTCCGGAGGAGGCCCCTCCCCCGGCGGATGAAGGCGGTCGAGGTCCGGAGGCCAGAGCGGAGGCCGAGGAGGTTTCGGCGGCGTCAGCTCTCGGATGCGAAGGACAAGGGTCTCCGTCAGCGTCAGATCGCCCACGGCCAGTGGGCGGTCGCCCCCGGTGGCGCGATAGGTCTTCGCCACCAGGTGCAGCAGCCCGAGCGAGGCAGGGCGCAAGGCGCTATACAACTCGGGATGGTCGGGAGCAAGGGGCGGCGTACGCACCAGCAGCGTGGTGTCGGAGAGCACCGGAAGCAGACGTTTCGACATCCAGGCCCTCTGCAGCGCGCCAGTTTCCGCGAAACGGAAATCGGGTGCATCGGGATACCAGGCCGCATCGGTGGGGCGGCCGGGCAGGTAACCGAGCCACTCCTTCGCGAAGGCCGCCGGGTCGCGGCGATAGGCGGCGATCGCTTCCAGCGAAGCCCGCAGCTTCCACCAGTAACGACGATGATCGTCACTGCGGCCATAGAGGTAACCGAAAGCCTCCGGATGAGAGCGAGGAGAGATATTAAAGTAGACATCCTCGAACGAGAGGCGCTTACCTCCCTTGCCTGCGCGAATCGCCTCTGCTGCCGATCCCGGCCAATCTCTTTTGCCAAGATAGAACTTCAGCGTTCGTGTAACCCCCGCTTCACCGCCGTGATAGGCTTGAAACAGCCAGTCTTCGCCGGGGAAGCGTCGATAGAGCCGCAGCAGATAGCGCGTCTGCGCCGCGATGGCCTGCGCGGGATCGTAGCGGGCATCCACGATGCGTCGGCGCTGCCGCAGCGCTGCCATCGCCTGCTCGATCGTGGGCCTCTGATCGTAATCGAGCGTGCTCCTCTGGGGCAAGCCCGGCGCGTTCGGATCGGCATTGGGAAGCTGCACATAGTTCATCCAGGCGATTCGCAGGCGCAGAGCCTCGATCTCCCGCGTCAGCTTCCGGGAGGCGGGCAGATCGACGTGCAGTCCAACGCCTCGGCCCGTTCCTGCGAGCCACTGAGCGACGCCGACCGCATCGGAGACAGAGACAGAGTCGGACTCCCCGCCCGACTCCAGCAGCAGGTCGGCCTCCTGCAACGCGATCCAGTGCGCCTTCGCCTCCTGCGCTGAGGTTTCCTCGTCCTCCGCGATCCGCTGAAAGATCGGCTGCACTTCCTCCTGATCGGCTGCAGCCGCAACGAGCGGCGCAGTCTCCCGCACCACGCGCTCGATGTCCGGTAACGACGCCTGCCTGCCGCGAATACGTTTACGCAAACCCTCAAGGAGCAGTGTCACGCGCTGCTCCCGGCTTAAAGGGCCGGGCAGCGGAACGTTTGTCGCAACCGGCGGGAAGTGCGTTTTGACGACAGGCGGAGTGGGGGGAGGGGAGTGCCGGCATCCCGACAGCATAAGGAGACAGAGCCCCCCTAGCGCGGGACAACGTCTCCTGACGCGATTCTCGGCGTTACGCGGCTTCGAGGGCGAACAGGACATGGGCCGCGATCTCCTGCGTGCTCAGGGGAGTTTTGCCGGGTTCTGCGATATCGGCGGTTCGGTGGCCTGCGTTGAGAACCTGGGCCACGGCGCTCTCGATGGCCTGCGCGGCAGGATCCTGACCCAGGGAGTGCCGAAGCAGCAGGGCGCAGGAGAGAATCGTCGCGAGGGGGTTCGCGATACCCTTGCCGGCGATATCCGGCGCGGAGCCGTGGATCGGCTCGTAGAGGCCAAAGGTTCCCACCCCACCGGCTGTGGGGGTGGCTCCGAGGCTGGCGGAGGGCAGCATTCCCAGGCTGCCGGTCAACATCGACGCTTCGTCGCTCAGGATGTCACCGAACATGTTTTCGGTCACGATCACATCGAACTGGCGCGGATTGCGCACGAGCTGCATGGCGCAGTTGTCCACCAGCATATGAGAGAGTTCCACATCCGGGTATTCCGCTGCCAGGGCGGTGACCGTCTCTCGCCAGAGCCGCGAGGTTTCCAGGACATTGGCCTTGTCTACGGAGCAGAGGCGATTGCCGCGTCTCCGAGCCGCCTCGAAGCCGATACGGGCGATCCGAACGATCTCAGCGCGGGTATAGACGCAGGTGTCGGTGGCGCGTTCGCCGCCCTGATCGCGGCCCTTCGGCTGCCCAAAATAGATGCCGCCCGTCAGTTCGCGCACCACCAGGAGATCGAGCCCCTCGGCAACAATGTCGGCCCGGAGGGAAGAGACTCCGGCCAGAGCCGGAAATAGCGTGGCGGGGCGCAGGTTGGCGAACAGGCCGAGTTCTTTTCGGAGGGGAAGCAGCGCCCCGACCTCCGGGCGCAGCGAGGCGGGCTGCACCGTGTCCCACTTCGGCCCCCCGACCGCGCCCAGCAATACGGCCTCACTGCGCTTGCACAACTCCAGGGTGTTTGGCGGGAGAGGATTCCCCGTGGCGTCGTAGGCAATGCCACCGATGAGAGACTCCTCGAACTCCAGCGGAATGTCGAACCGGCGACCTGCCGCCGCCAGCACTTTGACCGCTTCCGCCACGATTTCGGGGCCGATGCCGTCCCCGGAAAGAACCGCAATCCGATACGTCATTGTCTTTGATTTTCTTTCTACAGAATTTGTGCGAGGTCGCGCAGATCCAAATCGGCGCGCCGTCGCGCCGAGAACAAACGCGTTCAGAGATCCAGATGTAACATTTTGAGATAGGGTTCGAGGCCCATGGTCTGCCAGAACGCTTGCCCGACCGGGTTGGCTTCCGCGACGTAGAGCTCGATCGCGAGCGCTTTGCGCGCGACGAACCAGCGGCGAACCTCCTCAAACAGCGCGGTTCCGACGCCGCGCTGCCGCCACTCCTCCCGCACGAAGGCATCCCCGATAAACCCGTAGGCGCCGGGGACGGGGCTAACATGGCGCGTCTGCATCTCGCCCATCAGAAAACCGACCAGTTGCCCGGAGGCGGTCTCTTCGGCGACCAGCACACGCGCGTCCCGCGAGCGCATCATATCCTGGGCGTGCCGAATGAAACGATGTTCCGCCTCCGGGGTGTAGTCGAAACGTGGGTCGAGCGCGCGATGATAGAGCATCAGTTCCCGCCAGAGGAGGCCGATCCCCTCACTGTCGTAGCGGCGCGCGTCCCGGATACGAAGCCCGATCATGTTGCTCCCGTCCTCCGCATCGTGGGGCTCTGGTCGTGTCCAGAAAGGCAAGGCGACCTCTTTACCCCTCTGGACGCGCTGTCGGCTCTGTACCACGCCAGACGCCTGTCGAGACACTGTGAACGTGGGCGACAGCGACGGGAGGGGCTCCAATGGCCTCTTCCATCTCACTCAGGATCGCGCCGGAGACGGTGCTGTCGGGGAGACGGTCGGTACGGGCCACCGATTTTTCCAGGTCGCGCAGGTCGAAAAAGTTGCGTCCGGCGACGTTGCGAAGCTCACGGGCGGTCATGTCGGGGTGCGCGACCACGGCAATACGCTTGCCTTTGGTCCGTACCAACTCCAGCGCGCGTTCGAAATCGCTGTCCCCGCTCATCAAGATACAGGTGTCATAGAGGGCCACGGTGTTGAACATATCGATGACAAGCTCGATATCGAGGTTCGCCTTTTCCACCATTTCGCCCGTCGTATCGTCCACCATCTGCTTGATAGCCTTGGTGCGAACGGTGTAACCAGAATACATGAGATACTCATGGAAAGCGCTGTCGCGATTTTTAGTCTGGGTATCCGCCCCTGTATAGTAGTAGGCTTCACTGATATTGGCCCCGGCAGCCTGCCCAAAAAATGTGAGCACTTTTCGGAAGTCGATATACCAGCCCAGCTTCTTTTGGGCGTAATACATATTCGCACCGTCCACAAAAATTGATACTCGTTGCACTGCTATCCCCCTGAACTGGATCACCGGCTGATAAAAGATAAAATGTCTGACTGTGAATCGAATTAAACAACCATTGAGTTGAAAACGCCCGACATGCCGGCGCAGGAGCCGTACTGTGCCCATGACCGTCAGCGTTCCCAGGCCTGTTTCGAAGCGATTCCGCATCCGACGAACATATTCCTGCTTCCGGGGCGCAGAGAGGCAAAAGAATCGCATTTTTATAACCACAGGAGTACAAAACAGGGCGCGAGATCCTTGCGATCTCGCGCCCATGAAAGGAGGCAGGTTCTCTACAGGGGTTCAGTTCAGGCAGAGACCATCGAGTTGGCGGAAGCGAATCCTATAGGCCACGGCCTGGGTTGAGTCGGTGACTTCGACCCGGAACGGCGCGGCCTCACCGGCTGGCAAGGGATCGAAGGCGACCATGCCGGCATCGACCTGAACCGTTCTATTCTGCGCGTCCAGAAGTTCGACCACGGCTTCCACCCTCGGCATCGCCTGGCCGTTATGGCTGAGGACGCTGCCGGAAATGGTGACGAAGCCGAGTTTACGCTCGACCGAGGCGGAGGCGAGGGTCGCTTTGGCTCCCGTCCCGGTAGACGCCACCAGACGCAGGTTCGCCGCAGGCCGCAGGGCGCTGATGACACTGGTCGCGCCGATGGCCGCCAGACTGCACAGCGTCCCCAGCGCCACCACTCCACACAGGGCCCGAAGGCGCAGTCGTCGGGAGAGGTGTGTCTTGCGGTTAGGTTTCATTGTCAGAACCGGGGTCGGTTCAAAAACTTCCGGGTCTTCCCAGCGCATTGGTAAACTCATTGTCGGGTTCCCTTCGTCATGGGGCGGTAAAAAGAAGACTCCTCGCCGCCGCTCGCTTCAAGATGCCTGTCTGTTAAACAGTATATCTAATAAGGCGTATACTTGTCAACCTGTTTTGCCGTTCTGGCGGAAATATTTTATTTTGTAGACGCGTATCCGTCTACCTGTGTTCCGGAAAGTACCTCGAACGCCTCCAGTTGGTGGAAACCGAACCCCTTCCGAGGACGGCTTTCAAACCGCTTCTGCTCTTTTACTATGCATGACGATTGGAATCCGGAAAAGATCGAAAAAGATTCAGCGAGATAAAAAATACCGGCTCTCCTTCTGGAGAGCCGGTGCAGCGGGATGGCTGCCTTTAATGAATCGCGGACGGGTTGGGGACGACGCCAGGCAGCGGTTGCGCCTTGGGCGTCTGGCGTGGTTTCTTCGCGCCGGACCTGGAAGCAGCCTGTCCGCCTCCGTTGTCGTTCACCACCTCTGTCTCTCGGGTCTGGCTCTCGGCCTGCGACTCCAGAGCGAGATCCAGCACCTGACTGACGTCGTTGACGAACTCGAAGCGCATGTTGTTGCGTACTTCGTCCGGCAGATCCTCCATGATGTCCTTGCGGTTCTTCTCCGCCAGAACGATCGTGGTGATTCCGGCGCGGCGCGCGCCCAGCACCTTCTCTTTCACGCCTCCGACAGGCAGCACGCGCCCGGAGAGCGTCACCTCGCCGGTCATCGCCAGCAGCGGCTTCACCAGCCGACCGCTGAAGAGCGAGGCCAAGGCTGTCGTCATCGTGATACCGGCGGACGGGCCGTCCTTTGGGATCGCGCCGGCCGGGACGTGGATATGCACGTCGTTCTTCTCATAGAAGTCCAGCGGTGCCCCGATCT
>JBBQPO010000327.1:0-5958 GCA_038217285.1 Chthonomonadales bacterium | reverse complement strand
ATTAGTGCCACGCTCTTTTCTCCCCACAAGCAGGCATTAGACGACATTGTAGGGGACATTAACACGATCAAACAGGCGGAGGCGCCAAATCTTAAGTCGGATACTCCCACTTGGGAGATGGGACTGCTCGTTTTCGACATTGCCCGCGCGGACCTGAAGGCGATGGAGCCAGCCGCGGAACCGAAGACGAAGAAGCAGACAGCGAGTAAGGAGAAAAAGGGATGACACCGCAGCCAACCGATCCGAACTCGAGTTCCAACCCGACTGAGCCGGGTGCCATCGTGAGCGGCGCATCCGACACCGCGGTGGCCGAGAGTTTTATTACAGCAGAACTACACAGAGCCTCTGTGAGTCTGCGGGCCACCCAGATTGCCGGGACCACTATCGTCTTACTGCTTGGCGTATATCTGCTGTACATCACAAGCGTTTTCGTCCGCGAAATGCAGCCCGCGCAGGCCGCACAGACCGCCGAAAGCGTGATCGTCGAGCAGGTGCATCTGAAAGGACCCGATATCGCCGAACAGATCAAGACGCAGATCCCGGAATACATAGCCAAGACGCCGGACTATGTAAAGGAGCAGCTTCCCAAATACCGATTGGAGGCTGAGAGGCGTGTCGAAGCGGAGATGAAGAAGTATTGCGATGCGAGCACCGACAAGCTAACCACGCACCTTGATAAGTTCCTCGACGATCACAAGGATGAGGTCAAGACGCTTATTACCAGCGCCAACGATCCCGCGACGTTGAAAGCCGTCGGCAACGACCTGAAGTCCGAGCTGCTTGCCTACCTGGATGAAAAGCCGCAGGACGGCGAATCTATCGGGCAGAAGATAACCAGTGCGCTGCAATCTCTCAAGGATGTCGAACAGAAGATGCATCGCCTCGCGGTAAACAAGAACCTGAGCCAGGAGGAGAAACAGACCCGACATGCGATCGCGGTCCTTTCCACCGCGATCGATCACTCGCCGGAGCTGCAACGGGTCTCCGGTAGTATCCCGATTGCAGATGTTCCGGCAACTAATCCATAGCGTTCGGATCACGTCAAGCCGAGCTCAGTAGCCAGGTCGAGGCGGTGACGCGTACCGGATCCAGGCAGCGTTGTTCCGGCAACGCGATAGATTGACCGCGCTTTTCCAGCGCCATCACCCGCGCCCCTTCGCTTCGGCGCAATGCCGAAGCGAAGGGGCGTTTTACGGGGAGTTTCGCCGTCTGCTGCGACCCGGTCCGACACTTCGCACTCAAACATTGCGAAGTGATCGAAGGCCGAATCACGAGCCACGGCATAAAAAGCCGATGCGGATGGCTCGGACGTCCCTATGGAGGCGTCGCATCCGTCTCGGCAAATGAGGGCGCGCGGTAGAGCCTGTTCGGGTTCGTGCCGTAGGCCATCATCGTGCTGCCGTCCGGTGCAAATTGAATAAAGAAGGCGGCCACACCGTTGTCTATAGTGAGAGTCAAGCGCCAGGTTGCGGTATTCCAGAGTTCTACTAACGGGGAGCCCGAGCTGGTTACGAGCGTCTTGCCATCCGGAGAGAAGGCACATGACTCGCTAACGCGTGCCCGGAATGTTGTTATACACGTCCAGGCAGCGGTATCCCAGACGCGCAGGACTCCGGCGCCGCTGCTGGTCACGAGAATGCGGCCGTCGGGCGAGAAGGCCAGCGGACCAGGATCTCCTTCGAATCGCAGCAGGGGAGCGACCAGAGTCCACGTTCGCGTATCCCATATCCGGACTGCGCCATCCCAGCCCGCGACGCCAAGCCACCTGCCGTTGGGAGAAAAGGCTGCCTTCCGGCCTTGCAGCGGCTTCAGTTCCCGCCTCGCGGCCAGGTCAACGAGGCGGAGCGGGACCTTCGGATCCCAGTTGAAGAAGGCGAGAAGCGTACCGTCCGGGGACTGCTGCCATTCATAATAACGACCGAGGCCATCGGCCGCGATTGATCCGCACTCCCTGTGTGCGACGCTGTCCCATAGTAGAATCCTCGACCTCGACTTCCACGCGGCCGCGTTGCTGCCGACAGCCCCCGTGAGCAGGTACAGGGTCCGCCCGTCTCGGGAAGATCCCAACGGACCGATCGAGGTCTGAGCCATGTTGAAAATCCGCGTTTTCCGCAGTGTATCCGCGTCCCACAGCGTCACTTCTCCACCCGGCCACGTAGTGGCCAGTACTCTCCCGTCGTGCAGAAGCATTGGCCACAGGTTCTCGAGGCCGGTCTCCGCCCTCCGCGGGCCCGCGTCCCACAACTTTACGGTGGAGTCGTCGTACAGTAACATGCTTGACGAGACCAGGGTTCGGCCGTCAGGGGCAAACGCGATGCTCTCCACGTCTCCGCGGTGTCCTCTCAGAACGCCGGCATCCCGCCCGGTCGGTATCGTCCACAGGCGAATGGTGGTGTCATTGCCGGCAGATGCTAATCGCGTGCCTTCCGGAGAGAATGCCAGCGACCAGATCCATTCCCTGTGGCCTCGCGGGGCCTTCAAAGGGCTGCCAGTGCGCGTATCCCATAACCCTATCCTACCGTCCCCATTTCCAGCGGCTATTCGGCGGCTGTCACGTGAAAATGTCACACACACGATCTGGCCCGCGGACGGGCTGGGAAGCCGTCTCTTGTGCCGCGAGCCAATATCCCACAGAATGACGTCTTGCCACGTAGTGCCTTTGGTCGCCAGCATCCGTCCGTCGGGCGAAAACACAACGAAGCCGCAGCCCTCGTATGAGCCGACGAATCTGCGCGCCGCCGTGTCCCATATCCGCACCGGGCCGTACCAGCCGGTCATTGCCAGAAACCTGCCGTCGGGCGAGTACGCGATGTCTGCCTGCGGATTCTTGACCTGCTGGGCGTCGAGCCTGGTCGTTTGCTTGCGTGCAACGACATCATATAGGATAACCGCGCCATCCGCGCAGCGCGCCGCAAGGGACTTGCCATTCGGCGAGAACGTCAGAAACCGCACATCCGACTTCAGCGAAGATATTGTGGCGACGACCTCTTTGGTTTCAGGCCGGATGAGGCTGATCCGTCTCTCTCGCGTGCTATTATTCCTTTCGAAGACCGCCAGGATCTTTCCATCGGGAGAGAACGCCGGCGCATGAGCCATCTCTCCGTGCCCGCCCAGTGTCCAGAGGCTCTGGTCCCGGCACTGCTTCCAGAGGTAGCGCCACTCGAACGTGCGCAGGTCCTGCTCGCCGGGACGGGGCCGATAGGGATCCAGCAGGCTCTGGGCGCGGGCGATGTTGTCCCCTTCCAGCGCCCGCTGCACGGCAATGAGGTCGGCCGCGTAGAGATTGCGCCGCAGATCCAGAGCGGTCTGTCGGGCGCGTTCGGTCTGCGTGCCGGCAATCCGTGTCTGGCGCTGAGCGACCCGGGTCTGGCGGAGCGCCACTGCCGTCAGCGCGCTCAACAGGCCCAGGATCACAATGGAGAAAGCCGCTGACCTGCGCATTCCACTGTGAAACGCCGCTCTCTGCCTTCTGCGTTCCGCGTCCGGCATGTGCGCCTCGACCCAGGCACTATCGAAGACGCGTGCGTAGATGCGGTTGCGCACCTTCAGCGAACCGGCCTCTACCCTCGCAACCCCCGAAAGGCGCAGCACTGGGCACAGCGGATTGGTCTCGTCGTATGGGACAGGCTTCCCGGACCGCATGCGCCGGTACAGGTCGAGCAGCGCCGCCAGATCCGCCTCGGAGCGCAGCAGGCGGTTCCGAACGAACGTCAAGTTGTCGTCGGTCTCCTTTGCGGTATGCGTCAGGAAAAGCTCGGTACAGACCCTATCCACGTCTTCGGCGGTCCCGGCAGCCGCTTCCGCTGCGGAACGGCACAGACGTTGTGTCAGGTAGGGATGACCGCTTGTCCAGAACAGAATGCGCTCCAGTAGCCCCGCTCCTCCGGGTCCCAATCCTCCGGCCAGAGGAGCGGCCTCCTCACGCGTGAAGTCGCGGACTTCGATCCGCTTGCCGACGTTGAAGGGGCTGGTACGCGTATCGGAGATCAGATCGGCTGGCGTGGCAGTGCCCAGCAGGCAGAAGGTCAGCCGCTTCAGTGCCGGTTCGGTAGCGCGACCTACGTAGCACTGGCGTATGGCCGCGAAGAACTCATCGGCGGAGAACGGCAGGGAGCGGACGACGTCGATCTCGTCGACAAAAATGACCAGGCTGCCCGTGTGTCGCGGCAACACCACCTCGACAAGAGCGTCCCGCCATCTCTGCAATGGGCTGAGCCGCTCCTGACCCTGAAAGAAGGCGTCAAGCGCATCCTCCAGATCCAGCTGCTTTCCAAGCCGGACCAGCAGGCCATCGTACCACTGTTCGGGCGTAAGGTTCTGGCCGATGGAGGTAAGGTCGAGGACGGCAACGGCGACCCCCTCGGCCTTCAGCTTTTCGGCGGTCCGCACCATGAGCGAGGACTTGCCCATCTGCCGCGAGTTCAAGACGTAGCAGAACTCGCCGGCAAGCAGGGCGTTGTAGAGGTCCGTGTCGGCCTGCCGGACGACGTAGGATGCGGCCGAGGTGGAGAGCGTGCCGCCGGTGATGTAGAACGATTGGTGTTCGACCGTCATCTACTCGCCTTCGTTGACCTCCCATAGTTCGTCCGCTATGACGCCGTGAACTGCCCGGTGACACGCTTCAAACGCTACCTTGCTCGGCGCATGGGCGATGCAGAAGACTCGCCCGGTTGTCTCGTTATACCAGTACCGCACGAAACTTACCTCATGTATATCCTGCATGGCGAGGTCCTTCGACATCATAACATCGCCCGTTCGACAATCGAGTTCGCAAGTCCTTTCCGACCACGTTCCCTTGCAGTCCTCTTGACATATACGAAGACTTTCGTATACAATACCTTCAGTGTGCTGAGGAGAGGAGATTGCCATGCCACCCGGTTCCTCCAAGCCGACCGGCGCGGAGATTGCTATCCTGCGGGTGTTATGGGCGCGCGGCCCGGCAACGGTGCGCGAGGTCCATCACGAACTGTGCAGGACGCACCCGACCGGATACACGACTACCTTGAAACTGCTGCAGATCATGAGCGACAAGGGGCTGGTATCCCGCGACGAGACAGAGCGTGCGCACGTCTACCGTGCCATTTCGTCCGAAGAGCACACGCAGCTGGGTTTGATAAGTGACCTGATGGACAAGGCGTTTGGCGGATCTGCACAGAAGCTGGTGCTGCGAGCGCTGTCCACGCACAAATCCTCGCCGGAAGAACTGGCCGAGATTCGCAGGCTGCTGGATGCCCTGGAAGGAGAGCGCTGATGAGACGGTTTCCGCCGCTCCTGCCGGACGAGCTGATCGACCGGCTAGGCTGGACGCTGCTGCACTTCGTCTGGCAGGGTGTGGCGCTTGCCATGCTGCTTGCCGCTCTATTGGTCCTGATGCGCCATCGACCTGCATCCTCGCGGTATCTCGTCAGTTGTGCGGCGCTGCTGGCGATTACGCTCTGCCCACCGCTCACTCTCTGGTCAATCACACCGTGTTTGCCCGATCCCGTCATCACGCGCAGCAGTCCGCCTGCGGAACCCAACCTCCCACAACCACCGAGCACCTCTGAGATAGCATCCTTGCGCGACGGGAGTGCGGCACGGACGGCGTCTCCCTTTTCCGTGTCTCTCGCACGTCCACTTCTAGAGCGCCTGCTTCCGTGGCTGGTTTTCGGATGGATCAGCGGCGTTGTCCTGCTCTGCCTGCGACTAGCGGGAAGCAGTCTGGTCGTGTATCGCCTGGCGACGCGCAACACACGCCCAATATCGGGCCGGCTGGAGACGCGCATGCGGGAATTTGCCCGGCAGATGCGTATCCGACGCCCGGTGCGGCTGCTGGCGTCCAGCCGGGTGCACGTTCCGACCGTCATCGGCTGCGTGCGCGCTGTCATTCTCCTGCCAGCGGCGATGCTCACGGGAATGCCCTCTCAACAGATCGAAGCCCTGCTGGCGCATGAGCTGGCCCACATTTGCCGCTGCGAT
>JBBQPO010000326.1:0-6038 GCA_038217285.1 Chthonomonadales bacterium | reverse complement strand
CCACCTCGTTCTGAGAGGCCTGGAGGTGCATGACGTGAGTGGTAGTCTCATCAAATCCGAGGGCGGGGGCAACGGAATCTATTGCGACTGTGGCGGCGATCACGTGAAAAGCCGTTTCGACGGCCTGCTGATCGAAAACTGCCGCCTGCGGCATACGGACCGCAACGGGGTCACTATGGGCGGATACTGGTCCCGCGCCGACTGGCATCCAAGCCTGCATGTCGTCATTCGCGGCAATCTGCTGGAGGACATCGGCGGCGACGGGATCGTTCCCATAGGCTGTGACGGCGCAGTCGTCGAGCACAACATTCTGCGGGGCGGTCGCCAACGCTGTGACGACTATGCTGCGGGGATCTGGCCCTGGAGCTGCGATAACACGACGATCCAGTTCAATGAGGTCAGCGGTATGAAAGGCACAAAGGACGGACAGGGCTTCGACTCCGACTGGAACTGCCGCAACTCCCTCTTCCAGTACAACTACAGCCACAATAACGATGGAGGCTTTATGTTGATCTGCAACGACGGCAGCGCCAAAATGCCCTATAGCCTCGGCAACATCGGCACCGTCGTTCGCTACAACATAAGCCAGAACGACGGCGAGCGTACCTTTCAGATCACCGGCCCGTGCCGCGACACGCTGATATACAACAATGTGTTCTACACGGGCAAAGGGCTGAGTCCTTATGCCGTGCAGGCCGGCAACTGGGGCGGAGACTGGTCCGATAACACCCGCCTCGTCAATAATATTTTTTACGTGACAGACAAAATGACGTTCGATTTCGGAGGCATGCGGCACACGGTCTTTCAGAACAACGTCTTTCACGGCAAGTTCGTTCATAAGCCGGACGATGCCTCCAACGACATAGCCGACCCGCTCTTCGCAGCGCCCGGATCGGGCGGCGACGGCCTGGCCACTTTGCAAGGCTACCGACTGAAGCACGGTTCGCCGTATACGCATTCGGGTGAACGAATCGAAAATAACGGGGAGCGCGATTTCGGCGGCAGGCGCGTTCCCGCAAAGGCTTCACCGACCATCGGCGCGTGGCAGGCGATAGGAAGTCAAAAATGACTCCGTGTCAACGCGATCAGCGCGTCTAAAGCGCTGTGACATTTCTGCCGTTGCCTGAGCGTAGAAACACCTGGGCCGATTTTCAATTGAGAGGGGATTTGCAGCGATGGCAACGGCAGAGAGACTATTAGAGAAACGGTACGGGGCGGATGCGCCAGCAATGACAGGGGAACTCAACCCGGTAATGCAGGCTTTGTTGAGCCACAAATCGGTTCGCCACTTTCGTGAATCGGCTCTGCCGGAGCGGGCGCTGGAACAGATTATCGCAGCGGCGCAGAGCGCTGCGACCTCTTCGAATCTGCAAACATGGAGCGTCATTGCGCTTCAGGAACCGGCCCATAAGGCGAAAGCAGCGGTACTCTGCGGGAATCAGGAGTTCATCCAACGGGCGCCCCTGTTCCTGCTTTTCTGTGCCGACCTGAACCGTCTCACGACCGTTTCGGAACAGCAGGATCTGCCCGGTGAAGGCCTCGACTACTTTGAGATGTTCCTCATGGCGACTATAGACGCCTCTCTGGCCGCCCAGAATGCCGCTCTCGCGGCAGAATCGCTCGGACTGGGTATCTGCTATGTCGGGGCCGCACGCAACAACCCGCGCGAACTGACCGCCTTGTTGCAACTGCCGACTCGCGTTTTCGCCCTGTTCGGCATGGCCATTGGTATCCCCGCAGGGAGCGATTCCTCCGCCGTAAAGCCGCGCCTTCCTCAACCTGAAATCGCGCATCGCGAAACCTATCGCACGGACGAGCGAACGCACTGGATCGACCGATACAACGCCACGATGTCTGGTTTCTATCTTTCCCAACACATGAACGTCCAGGGCGACTGGGCCAACCACTCCGCGAAGAGGGTCGCCTCCGTACAGGCTCTCAACGGTCGCCACGTTCTCCGCGAATTTCTCAACGAACGCGGCTTCGCTCTGAAATGAGGCCGCCCCTAAAGGAGCGGTCTGAGGGGGAAAGTTAAGGCCCATAAATGGGCATGGGATGGTTGAAATGCAGATTCAATCTCTCCAACCGGGTGGCTGATACCCTATTTCCTGGCGCAATCGCCCTGACTCACGTCCGACCCAGCCCCCTTTAGGGGGCTTACCGCATCAGACCGCTCCTTTAGTGGCGGGAAGCAAAGCGCGGAGAGAAGATCCTTTGTCACAGCCAATCTAAGGGACAAGATAAGCTATAGAGAAGACGATAGCCCTTCTCCAATAGCCTCAACTAAAACGGCAGGCCACCCCCGAGGGGGCTGGCCTGCCGATCATCCGTGTGCGAAATGGAACCTGTTTCCGAACGGAAGCAGGGTTTACAGTTCCGGCATTCCTCGCTCAGTCCAGGGGCCGGTTGGAGCCGGGGATGACCTGGGCGGTGGCGTAGGAGCGGCGAACGTCCGTGATGCGGACTTTGGCCTTCTGACCGACCATTTTGTAGCCGTCATCGAGATCGAGCAGGTAGCCGTCCGCCCAGCCGATACATTTGTTCGGCTCCTTGAGCAGAGACCGCACGACTCGACACTCTACGATCTGAGCCTTGCGATACCCGAGGCGAGACTTGTCGAGTTCGGCGATGTCGTTTCCCTCGATGCTGTACTTCTCGATGTGGGCGTTCTGGTCACAGCGCACATAGAGCGCGCGCTGCAACTGTTGTTCCAGCCAGGTGATGTTGGTGCCTTCCGGGCCAATGACCAGTTCCGCGACCTCCGGATGACAGTTGACCAGAAAGGCCTCTCGGCGCGCGTTTTTCGGATCGCCGATCTGTCGGCGCAGATCCCGCTCGATGACAAGGCTGACGCTCTCCGCTGACGGCAGATGCCCACGTCCTTTGCAGTAGGGGCACTCGTCGGTCATGAAGCCCGTCAGGGTCTCCCCGGTGCGTTTGCGCGTCATCTCTACCAGCCCCAACGGGCTGATATTGGAGATTTTGGTGCGCGACCGATCTTTCTTGAGCACAGCTTCCAGCGTTTTGAGAACCGCCTGCTTGTCGCGCGCATTGTTCATGTCGATGAAGTCGATGACGATGATGCCGCCGATGTCGCGCAGCCGCAACTGCCGCGCGATCTCGCCCGCCGCATCCAGGTTCGTCTTGACAATGGTCTCTTGCAGGCTGCCGCCGCCGGTGAACTTACTGGTGTTGACGTCGATGACCGTCAGCGCCTCGGTCTCGTCGATGACGAGCGAGCCGCCGGTCTTCAAGAACACCTTGCGCCGCAGCAGACGGTCCATCTCCTGCTCGATCTTGAAGAAGTCGAAGATCGGAACCGCGCCGTCGTAGAGGTGAATGCGGCCGCGCAGGTTCGGCGAGATGCGTTCGAGCAACTCGTTGGCCTTTTCGTACTCCGCCGGCTCGTCGATAACCAGTTTGCTGACATCGGAGCCGAACACGTCGCGAATTGTTTTGTAGAGCAGCGTCAGATCCTGCTGAATCAGCGCGGGCGCCGACATTTTCTTGGACTTCTCCAGCACCTGACGCCAGTTCTGCATCAGGAAGTCCCAGTCGGAGCGCAGCTCCTGTTCGGTCTTCTCTTCGGCTTCCGTTCGAATGATCATTCCGAAACCTGGCTCGCGCAGCCGATCTCCGATCTTTTTCAGGCGATCCCGCTCTTTGGGATCCTCGATCTTGCGGGAGACGCCCAGGTTGTCGCCTTCCGGCATCAACACAAGGTAGCGGCCCGGCATGGAAATGCGCGTCGAGACCCGAGCGCCCTTGGTGCTGCGCGGCCCCTTGATGACCTGCACCAGCAGCTCCTGGCCCACTTTGAGGACATCCTTGATGCGCTGCTGACGCAGAGCGGAACGCCGAAAAATCTTGCGAGGCGCGGCGGCTTTCCCGCCTTCGGCATCTGTCTCTTCAGCCGCCTCCGGCTCCTCCTCGTCGTCATCGAGCAGTCGCAGTTCGGCCTCCGCAGCGGCTTGCAAGGCGTCGGCCTCGTCTCCGACATGCTCCTCACCGGGCTCGATTTCGATCTCCTCGGCACCCGGCTCGTCGGAAACGACCGTCGAGATCGTCGCGGCAATCGGGGTATCGGTGGTCGGGCGGCGGTCACTGCCGGTGCGCGGGCGCCGGTCGGCGCTTTTGCGAACGCCGTCGGTCTCTCCGGAGGAGGAATCGTCCCCGGTGGGAAGCACATCCCCCACATAGAGAAACGCATTCCGCTCCAGACCGACGTCGACAAATGAGGCATCCATTCCAGGCAAAACGTTGGCGACACGGCACTTGTAGAGGCTACCCACGACGCGTTCGGCGCGTTCGACATGCATCTCAACCAGTTTGCCGTCTTCCGTCACGGCGATGCGCGTTTCGCGCTCGCCGACGTTCACGATAATTTCTTTGGACACAGGAGGGAACCTCCTTTCTGTAAATTCATTTTTATTTCGAAGCCATGGCTTCGAGCACGGTAAACAGAGTGGACCGACGCCCCATCCGAGATCAGACAGCGGTGACGGTCGAGCAGACCAAACGGGCGCGGTGCGAACGGCGGAGGGTAAGTCCCCCCACCGTCTCCGCGATCAAGGCGACCACTTCCGGCGGCTTCGCATTCCCACCCTCGCCGATGGCGGCGGTCATGGTCAGCGTAAGGCGGTTTGCTGTCAGAGTTTCAGGCACAAGCGCAAGCGCAAACAGGTAGGGACGAATATCGAGCGTCCGAGAGCGACCTTCCCGCGCCCGAACGACTTCGATTTCGGGACGTGCCAGCAGTGCGAGGATCGCACTCTCAACCTGAGCGGCTTCGGTATCGGGCAAACAGGCGCACACAATCTCGTAATCGGCACGGTCGTAACTGTTGAGCAGATCGCGTGAGCCAGCGTCCGGTATCTCCAGACACTCCGCGATACGAATCCCCGGCGGCAGTGTGGCATTAAGGTCCGTGAGAAGGGCGCAGGGATCGATAGGATCGGTTAGTTCCAGCACAGCGGGTTCGGCCCCTGCGGTCACGCCGGTGCTGAGAGCGGAGGCGAAAGAGATACGCTCGCGAGGATTAAAGCCGGTGGAAAAGGCGACGGGAAGCCCGGCGCGTCGAATGGCGCGTTCAAAAGTACGGAGTATGTCGAGGTGGCCGAGCCAGCGAACGGACTCGCTCTTCTCAAAGATGAGGAGGTATTTCGGCATCGAGCGGTGAGAGGATTTCTAGAAAATAGTGTAGGCGAAGAGCCGACGGGCAAGCGGACAAAGCCGCTATCGGACCAGGCCACAGGGTGTAAAACCGTTCCGCAACGTTCCAGAATCAGAGGCGGCGCGGGGAGCGTTATGTTCCCCGCGCCGTGCCCTTTTCGGAGCGAGCCAGGGAACTAGCCCTTTTTGGACTTGGAAGGCGCTTCCTTCTTCGCGATGGCCGCGACTTTGGCCTTCTTGTCTTTATCGCTGAGAGCCGCGAATTTTTCCGGGCAACCGGCGCAACAGAAGTGAACCGCGTAGTTACCGACGACTGTCGGCTTTCCCGTAGCAGTCTTGTGGTCCTTAATCACTTCGCCGGTCATCGGGCATGTCCACAGGTCGGTGGTCTTCGCGACCTTCTTGGTCTTGGCGGGCGGGCCGGCGAAGGCGGCGATGCTGGTGAGTGTAGCGACGACGGTAAACAGGGCGACAAGCTTCTTCATTCGATGATCTCCGGGCCTCCATAGGAGGCATTGGGATGCGCGTGCCGGTGGGGAAAATAGGTAGTGCAAGCAGCGACGACAGCACGCAACAGGGTGACGACGACACAACGGCGAACGACGACGCCTCTACCGCCGCGCCGTGCTGAAGTCTCAGCGGCGCGCGAATCGAGGCAGTCAAACGCTTCTCTCTATTGTACCGTACATTGCCCGGTTCTTGCAAGTTCCCGATTCATCGACAAATTGTTACTGTCCAGCCTGAAATCGCCGGGAATCTTTTGCCTTATCGTCTCGTAGGATACCTATGCTAACACGCGAAGCTTTCCAACACCTCTACGATCAAGGACCAGAAGCCGTATTTACTCTGCTGACGGCGTTCGAACA
>JBBQPO010000325.1:0-6074 GCA_038217285.1 Chthonomonadales bacterium | reverse complement strand
GGAAAGGGATCAAATCACAAATCTCTCATCGAGGATCTGCTTGAACTAAATGTCGCCTTCCTTCGGAGCGTTGGCCGGGAGCGGGGTGGTCCCGGCAACAAGTCATCAGCCGTGTCTTAGAGGTCTGGCTGTGGTGTCGTGCGCAGGTAGGGCTTAATGGTGGTATAGCCCTTCGGGAACGCCTTGTCGGCCTCCTCGTTGGAGACCGCCGGGGTGATGATCACATCGTCCCCCTGCTTCCAGTCCGCCGGCGTCGCGACCTTGTAGTTCGCGGTCAGTTGCAGCGAGTCGATAACGCGGAGAATTTCGGTGAAGTTGCGTCCGGTGCCGGCCGGGTAGGTCAACGTCAGCTTCACCTTCTTGTCCGGGCCGATAATGAAGACCGAACGGACCGTGAAGGTGTTGTCGGCGTTGGGATGGATCATGTCGTACATGTCGGAGACTTTGCGGTCCGAATCGGCGAGGAGAGGGAAGTTGAGGGCCGTTCCCTGCGTCTCCGCAATATCTTTCGACCAGCCTTCGTGGTCCTTCAGCGGGTCTACGCTCAGCCCGATGACCTTGACGTGGCGCTTCTCGAACTCCGGCTTGAGACGCGCGACAGCGCCGAGTTCCGTCGTGCAGACAGGCGTATAGTCCTTCGGATGCGAAAACAGAACGACCCAACTGTCGCCTGCCCAGTCGTAAAAATGGATGGGGCCTTCCGTCGATTCTTGGGTGAAATCGGGGGCCGCATCGCCAAGTCGAATAGCCATAGTATCTTCTCCTCATCTGTATTTCCGGTCGGTCGCCATCTCTGCAACAAGAGCATACCGACATCTGGGTATATCCCATTCCAGCCTCCTGCACGACATGGCAGGACGCGATGAGCATACTCTATGAGTATACTTTATTTGACCGCGTAGCTGAACGCTCGGCATGCGCGACGGTCTATGACGAGGATGGACGAGGACGGGGAGATTATGTCTATACAGTAGGCGCTATCCAATACCTTCGCCAAATCTGCGCTTGCATCAGCATCTTATCAGAATACAGATGTACACTATGCAATACACATAATAATGGCTTTCTGCCTAACACCTGCGCCAAAACGGGTGGCGAATTCAGGATGTCAACTGGCTTTGAGAGAAGAATGGAGGGCCAGTGCGGCTTCGCCACGTGTACCGGTGAAGGTTGGCGGGGCGTTGAGATGGGCGCCGTTGCTCCATAGGTGCCACTCTTCCGGGGTGATCAGGTCGTTGGGGCGGAAGAGCAGGTCGGTGGGACTGCCGAGCGGTATGCCGGCTGTGGCGAGGGTCTGGACGGCTCTGAAGGCCGGGTGCAGGAGCGGAACGTCGATATACCAGTGCAGGGCGATACCGTCCTGGAGCAGACGCTGTTGGAAGGCATGAAGGTGGTGCGGATCGGAGTGGATTTCGCGGGGCGCGAGGTTGTTTTGCAGGCAGAACGCGGCGAGAGCCCCTGCGGACTCGCCGATGTTCCATTCGATGGGGTGCAGACGGTAGGCTCCGTTGGTCAGGTGGGTGACGCCGAGGTTTTTGCAGGCGGGCAGCAGATTGGCGAGACGGACAGGGATCAGTGCGCCGAGCGGGATCTGGAAGGGGCGTGTGGCGACATAGGCGTTGGGTTCGCCGTGGCCGTTCGGATGGATGTCGAGCGCGTAGTGGCCGATGCCGACGCTGTCGGGCATGAAGGCGGCCCGGGCGTTGTCGCCGCGATGGACGCCGCCCTGAAAATCTTTGACCACGATCTCCTGCTCCAGAATGGGCCGCAGGGAGCGGATACGACGCGCCTCGCGGATGTAAGGCCGTATCGCGCAGCCGTCCGGGGTATCGAAGAGGTCGCGGCGCAGGCGGAACTCCGGATAGCCCGTGCGCCCCGGCACAATCGCGCCTGTCTCGGCGTCTTCGCGGGGGCATTCGGTCTGGAGCCAGTAGACGTAGCCGAGGGAGACGCGACGTGCTCGCGCCAGAGTTTCCTCTGCCGTCTCTTCGTTGCGCTGCGGGTGGCCCGTCGCCGGGGAGCCGGGCGTGTAGCCGATGATGTTGCCGCCGTAGAAGTCGTTGCCGGCGGTGTTGATCATGGCGAGGTCGGCAGGGACGCGGGGATCGTCGAAGTTCTCCTTCGCCAGCACGCGCCGGTAGGTCCACCAGGGCGCGTGTCCGAAAAAGAGCCCCGTAATCGCCCCGTGTTTGATGTGGTACTTCTGCAGAGCCTTGATCTCGGCATAGTCGTCGGGGGGCGCGATGACGTTGGCAGCCTGTGTCTCCGGCGACCATTCCAACGCAAACGGAAAGGTGAAGGGCTGCACCCAGTCCGGGCGGGCGGTCTGCGGCGCGTCCGGTTCACCCGTCTCGGCTCGGCTCTCCGCCCCTACGGTCCAGTCCATGCCTTCCGCACCACAGAGCGGCAGCAGGTCGCCGAGATCGGTGGCATCCAGAACGTAGCGCGCTGTCAGGTGTTGTTCCGTCCCATCCTCATCCCGCACGATCACCGTCTCGATTCGCGTCCCTGTTTCGGCATCCAGGAGGCAGCCGATGGCTCGGGTTCGATAGAGAATTCGCAGCCTGTCATACTCTACCAGCGGGCGCAGAATCTCCCGCAAAATCTCCGCCCCGACTTTAGGCTCGTAGCTCAGGCGGCTTACCCAGCACGAGCCGGGGTTGAGGACGGGGTTCTCCTGCGCCTGCGCCGACAGCCGATAGTTCTCCCGATAGTACTGCCGCACCCGGTTCCGGAACTCCGTATAGCGGCGCGTCCCTCCGAATGTCTCGATGTGCTGCTGTTCGTCGGGGGTGCAGACGCCCTGCGTCGTCAACTGTCCGCCCAGCCAGTCCGTCTCCTCCACCAGGCAGACCGACACGCCAGCCTCGGCGGCAGCCAGCGCCGCCGCCGTTCCCCCCGCACTTCCCCCGACGATCAACACATCGAAATTCATGGTGCTTCGAGACTCCTCACCGAAAAATCGTAACCGGGAAAAGTATAGCCGAAAGGGAAAAATCCGTCAAGAAAGATCGACATAAAAGATCGATATAGAGGAAAGCCCCGGCATGGACGAGAACGTAGACGCAGCGTCTCACGCATCGCCTTGCAGGAAAGGACAATCATGCAGTCTGCTGCCGAAACGATTTCGGTTCTCTTTCACTCTCTTGGGACACCCGAAACGCTCTGGGCGCAAGCGGCGGAAGGCTACGCGCCTGCGGCCCGCCCCCGTGTCAATGCGCATATCCACCTGCCGCCCAACTTCTCCGCCTTTGATACGGTCGCGCAGGCGATCACCCTCGCGGATGCCCAGGACGTAGGAGTGCTGGGCGCCAGCAACTACTACGACTACAGTGTCTACCGTACGTTCGCCCAACAGGCGGCGCAGCACGGAATTTTCCCCCTGTTCGGTATCGAGATCATCGCGCTCATCGACGAACTGGTGCGCGCCGGCGTCAAGCTGAACGATCCCGGCAATCCCGGCAAGATGTATCTCTGTGGCAAGGGCATCTCCCATTTCGATCCGATGACGCTGGAGGCGGCAGATCTGCTGGGCGTTATCCGGAGCAAGGATTCCGCGCGTATGGCGCGCATGACCGAGCGGCTGGCCGAAGTGTTCGCGGCGGCAGGATTGGCAACCGGCCTCGATGCGGAGGTGGTTAAGGCAGGCATCGTGGCGCGGCACGGCAGCCCGCTCGCAACGGTCTACCTTCAGGAGCGGCATGTGGCGCAGGCGTTTCAAGAGGCGCTGTTTGCGCGTGTCGAGGCACAGGAGCGCGGAGCGCTGTTGGCGCGCGTCTTCGGCGTGCCCTCGAAAGCGGGAGCCGAAGACGCCGCGGCGGTGCAGAATGAGATCCGTTCGCATCTGATGAAGGCCGGAAAATCGGCCTATGTCGAAGAGACTTTCGTCGGGTTCGATCATGCCTATCGGCTGATTCTGGCGCTGGGCGGCATCCCCTGCTATCCCACCCTGGCCGATGGGACGGCTCCGCTCTGCCCGTACGAAGCGCCGGTAGAGGCGTTGATCGCCAATACGAAGGCACGGAACATCCACTGCGCCGAGTTTATCCCGGTTCGCAACAGCCCCGAAGTCCTGACGCACTACGTGCGGGCCATGCGCGCCGCTGGACTGGTCGTCACGGCCGGCACGGAGCATAACACTCGGGATATGCTGCCCATTGCGCCGACCTGCGTTCAGGGCCAGCCTATCCCGGAAGAGATCCAGGAGATCTTCTGGGAGGGCGCCTGCGTCGTCGCCGCGCACCAGTACCTGATGTCGCAGAGCCAGCCCGGTTTTGTGGACGCGCAGGGCGCTCCTAATGCCGACTACCCTTCCGACGAGGCCCGTATCGCCGCCTTCCACCGTCTCGGCGCGGCCGTCATTCGCCGTTATCAAGAGGCTCACACACGTAGATAGCCTTGAAATGAGGCCCTTTTTTGAAATAGTGACGCGGAAAGGACGGTTTTAGGGGTACATTAGTGGGAGCGATAACGCGACATCTAAAACAGATTAAGATTATAGGAGCCATACGATGAGTTCTCGACAAAAAGGAAAACACCGGGCGCGTCACCACGCCCACGCCGTGAAGCCCACCAGTCTGCCCAGCGACTGGAAACTCCCGCCACTGGTGGAAGAAAAGGCCGATGTCGTAGAGACGCCCGCGAAACCGGCTGCGAAGGCCAAGATCGCGAAGGCCCCGAAAGCGGAGCCGGTCGCAGCGTAGGCCCGAGGATAGGCCGCAACGAGAATCAAGACGAGTGTCAATGGACGTTGTCCCTCGCGGCGCGGGTAGCCGGAGTCTACTCACGTTCGGAAAACAACGGCTTTGTGCCCGCGAAGGCGGTCACTCGGCCGCAGGCCCCAAGCGACGGAATTCATTCCATCGCTTGCTTTGGGAACGGAACTCATTCCAACGACCCACGGATGCCTATAGAAACAGAACCGGGCTGGAGCAGATTTGCTCCAGCCCGGTTCGTATTCCAGAGTTCTCATCGGTCAACGACTGGCTGTGGAGTTGGCGCGCCCATCACGGAGGAAGGCGGCGAACTGCATCGCGCTGAAGTTGGACCCCTGCTGTACCCGCAATGCCTGGCCTTCCGGTGAGACGATCACATAGACTGGCAGGGTGACCACGCCCGCCAGTTTCTGTTCCAGCTCCTGGTTACGGTTGTCTTCCGGGGTGCCGTTGTCGGTGTAGAGCTCCACCCGCACCATCTTATTCAGCTCGTGCAACACCTCCTGCTGCGGAAAGATCTCGCCTTCCACCTGGCGGCAGTTGGTGCATGTCCAACCTGTGAAGTTGACAAATAGGGGCCGGTTCTCCGCTTTGGCCTGTGCTAGAGCGACCTGGTAATCGCGTAGAAATGTCAGGCCTCCTGTTGCAGGAGCCTCTCTGCCGGGATAGTGAGTGGGCGGTAGATAGGCGTTTACCCGACCGACAGGAGCACCATTGATCGCCAGAAGGCAGTAGAAACCGGCAAAAACGGTTACTCCTCCCAGTATGCGACGGGGCCAACCGTATTTCGTGGCACTGTCCTGCGGCAGGCGCAGACCACCGAGCAGGTAGAGGCCCGCGATCACTCCGGTCATCGCCCAGAGGGCCAGGAAGACAGGACGTGTCAGTATCCCCCAGGTCCAGATAAGGTCGGCCTGGGAGAGAAATTTGAGCGCGGCGGCGATCTCAAGAAAGCCCATGTACGCTTTGACGGAGACCATCCAGGACCCGGCGCGCGGCAGTTTGGCCAGATACTGCGGGAAAAGCGCCAGCAGGAAGAAAGGCGAGGCAAACGCCGTGCTGAAAGCCAGCATCCCTACGACCGGATAGAACAGGCTCCCCTTCGCGGCCGTTGCCAGCAGAGTGCCGACGAACGCCACCGTGCACGTAAACGAGGTCAGGGTAAAGGTCAGTCCCATGAGCAGGGGGCCGAAGATGCCGCCCTTCCCCGTTCCCGACTGCGCGGCATTCGTCAGTCGGGCCGGCATAATGATCTCGAACGCCCCGAGCAGATTGGCCGCCAGAACCAGGAACAGCAATGCGAATCCGAGGTTCACAATCGGGCTGGTCGCCAGTTTCCCGATACCCGTGGCGCCGAAC
>JBBQPO010000324.1:0-6118 GCA_038217285.1 Chthonomonadales bacterium | reverse complement strand
GGTAGAGGGCATTGTAGAGAGTGACGAAGCGGCGCTCCATCGCGGGATCGTTGTCGTCGGGAGCGGCGGGGATCACGCGGATATGACCTTCGCGCTTGTCTGTCAGCAAGACCCGATAGAGCAGCACACCGGTTTCGGACTCCGGCTGTCCGTCCCGACTGCGGACTTCGGCCACGTAGGCTTCGGTCGCACTGATTGGCGCGACGACCGCCTTCCGACCGCCCTTCCCCGAAATCGGCGTGATCAACGCCTCTGCCGAGCCGGTTGGAACGACCACGAAGTCGCTGTCGGTGAGCCACTCCAGTTTGCGTTTCTGCCAGGCCAGATACTCGGAGCCCAGCGCCTGATAGCCCATCAGATCCCAAAAGCCGACATATTTCTGGATGCCTTTGTAGGGTTGGGAATAGTCGAAGCTGTAGAGATCCGGCAGTCCGCAGATATGGCCGGTCTCGTGGCAGAGCGTCTGCCAGCCCCAGCGGTCGGTCCGACAGTCGTTTCCAAAGGTGACGCCGTGCCGTATCTCCTTCCCCTGGACGAGGATGCCGTCGCCTTTCGCCGCACCGAAGGTAGGAGAGTTGGGCATTCCTGGGGCATGGGAGCTGACCACATAGACAATGTCGTAGGGTGTGAAATCGACCTCTTTCGCCGCCTTTTGGATCGCCTCCGCCAGATAGGTCTTCTGGGTATCGAACTCTCGGGTGCTATAGCCGGGCCATGTCGAGGGATGATCCATGGGGATCCAGTGCGGCCGGGAGTCGACCTGTAGGGTCATCTTCCCGTAAGAAGCGCGGGCGAAAAAAGCCATGCCTCCCGGCGCGAGCCGCGCGTACATATCTTCCGGCGTCTCCTCAACTGTCGTGTCTGAAAACCGGGCGAACAGCATGATCGCACGTATCCTACCGAGAGGACGCAAGGCAAACTGATAGTCGGTTTTGCCCTCCCAGTACCCGTTCTTTTTGGCCGTTCCTCCCGCGAGGCCGAGGAAACGTGGTCCATTCGCAGGCGTCGGAGAAACCTCCTGCGCCCGCAGGGGCCCCAGGACGCCGGGAAGGAGGACAAGGTTGAGCAGCAGAGCAGCGAGCAACACCCGTTTGCGCGGAAACAGAGTCATGTGAGAAACCTTTCTTAGTGACGACTGCGGATGGCAGAAGCCCCGACCGCAGTCCGATCCCCTTTGCGTTCTACTTATAGACCCGCACGTAATCGACATACATATCGGCCAGACCGTCGTAGCGGGAGAGATCGACGGGCCAGCCGCCCCCCGTCGCCAGATTGATCATGAGTGGGCCATTACTGTCTGAGCCGCTCCTCCTCTGTTGGCACGGTGGCGCTAGAATACGGCGTTACTGGCGGGCGGTGAGGTAGCGTTCGAGAGCCTGATCGTAAGGTGTTGCGGTGGTCATGCGGGAGTAGTGAATGCCCCTGGCTTTGGCCTGGGTTTCCAGACCCTGCAGCCAGTCGTGCAGCTCGGACTGGTAGGCGGCGCGCAGGGAGTCGGGGTCGGCGTCGAGGTGGCCGGATGTCTCTGCATCGAGGTAGTGCTGCGGACCGTTGCCGGGCAGGTTCAGCTCCGTCTCCGTCAGGACGTGCAGCAGCAGAATCTGCCAGCCGCGATAGGTGTACATCGCGAGGGCGTCGAACAGCGGGTCGGGCTCTTCCAGAAAGTCGGAGATCACGACGAGCAGGCCGCGCCGCCGCGTCAGGGTGAAGAGGCCGCGCACGGCGTTAGCGATGGCAGTCTCGCCGTCCGGCTGCGTCCGCTCCAGATGGCTCAACAGGCCGTGCAGATGGGTGATGGTACCGCCCGGAGGGACAAAGGTGTTCAGTGCGGAGGCGCCGAGCGCGAGGCTGGCCTTGTCGCCCTGCTGCACCATCAGGTAGCAGAGGCCGGCCGTGAGGTACGCGCCGTACTCGAACTTGGAGAGCAGGGCCGTCGGGGGCGGCGCATCGGCGTTCGGACGCGCGGAACGTCTCCGCAGACGATCAAACAGGCTGGGACGCGGCGTCGTCTGCGCGATGAGGGCGGCCTCGTCGCGGAAGGCCATCGAACGGCTGGTGTCGAGCAGGACATGACAGCGCATATCCGTCTCTTTACGGAACAGTTTGACGTAGTCACGGTCGGTGCGGGCGTAGGCGCGCCAGTCGAGGGAGCGGATCTCATCGCCCGCCACATAAGGGCGATAGTCGCTGAACTCGGCGGAACGGTCGTGAAACGGCGAACGGTGCCGCCCGGAGTAGAAGCCCTCGACCACCATTTTCGCGGCGAACTGGAAGTTCTCGAAGCGGCGCAGATCCTGCGGGCGCAGGTAGCGCGACGTGGCCGATGGCGGGAGAGTTGGCGGAGGAGGCGGAGGCTGATAGGGCGCTGCCGCTGGAGGCCGCGGAGGCCGCGCTGCCTGCCCGGAGAGCGAACGCAGCGACGAGAGATGCGTGGCGCGCTCGGACGGCATTCGGGCAGGGATGGCAGAACCTCCCTGCCGCGGCAAGGGCGGCAGGTGGGGCATCGGCGGCACGGGCGGAACCTCGTCCTCGGGCTGGCTCACAGCCTCACCTCTTTCTCTACAGGGGAGCGGTGAAGCGGTAGCTGCCGGAGCCGACCTCGTAGACAGCGCAGTTCTGCTCCATGCGCAGGAACTTGATGCCGGGGCGGGCCGCCGCGAAAGCGTCGGCCTCGCGCACCTGCGAGGCGTCCCGCGCCGGAATGTAGACGGTCGCGACCGTGTTGACAGGCACCTCGATGTGGTAGCGGAACGTGTCGGCATCGACGGCCCAGTCGCTTACGATCTTGCCGTAGAGCGAGTCGAGGGTGGCGCGGGCGAAGGTGAGGCCGCCTCCAGGTTGCGGGTGCATCACGATATGCTTGTAGCCGGGCCGATCCGGGTCGAGGTCGATGCCGCCGACGCTGGTATAGAGCCATTCGCCGACGGAGCCGAGCGAATAGTGGTTGAAGGAGTTCATGCCGGGATCCTGAAAACCCTTGTCGGTCGTCCAGCCGTCCCAGCGCTCCCAGATCGTGGTCGCCCCCTGGCGGATCGAGTAGCCCCACGACGGAAACGTGTCCTGCAGGAGCAGGGCGTACGCGGTGTCGAGGTGGTCGGTGGCGGTGAGGGTGGGAGTCAGGTAGCCGACGCCGACGAAGCCGGTCGAGAGGTGATTGCCCCGCTGTCGGATGTCCTCGACGAGATGCTGCGCGGCCAGAGGACGCAGACTGTCGGGCAGCAGATTGAAGCGCAACGCCACGACATAGTCGCACTGGGTGTCGCCTTTGATCCGGGCGTCCGGCCCGACGAAAGCCTTATTGAATGCCGCCTTGATGCCCGTAAAGAGCGCCATGTACTTCTGCTCGTCGTCGGTCTTGCCGAGCGCATGGGCGATACGGGCCATCAGGCTCGCATCGTAGGCGAAGTAGGCGGTGGCGAGCACGTCTTTGGGCGTATCGGCCTTGATGCTGAGCCAGTCACCGAAGTTGTTGTTGGCGCGTTTGCGCCAGAGAAGATCGGGGTTGGCATCGTGGATATAGGCGATCCAGCGGGCCATCGAGTCGTAGTGACGTTCCAGAATCCGGGTGTCGCCGTAGCAGGCGTAGATAGTCCAGGGACAGATGATGCCGGCGTCTCCCCAGGCTGGAGCGCCGTCCGAGGGATCGACCAGACGGGGCGACACGTCGGAGAAGCCGCCGTCTGCCGACTGTGCATCTTCCACGTCGTCCATCCACTTGGTCATAAAGCCGGCGATGTTGGCATTGAAGCAACCGGTGCGAACGAAGATCTGCGCGTCTCCCATCCAGCCCAGGCGTTCGTCGCGCTGCGGGCAGTCGGTGGGCACTTCGTAGTAGTTGCTGCGCTGCCCCCACTGGATGTTGTGCTGCAGTTGGTTGACAAGCGGGTTGGAGCAGGCAAAGGCTTTCGTGTCGAGATCGACGGAGCTGAGAACGACGCCGGTAAGGGTCTTTTTCGTCGGCTTACCGGGCAGGCCCGTGACCTCGACATAGCGGAAGCCATGAAACGTGAAGGAGGGTTCGTAGACCTCGACGCCACCTCCGCGCAGTGTGTAGTGATCGGTGGCGCGGGCGCTGCGGAGGTTTGTTGTGTAGATCGAGCCGTCCGGATTGAGCATCTCGGCGAAGCGCAGGGTGACACGGCTGCCCGCCTGGCCCCTGACCCGCAGCCGAACCCAGCCGACCATATTCTGCCCGAGATCGAAGACATAGGCACCCGCTGGTTTTTCCTGAATGCTTTTGGGACGGATCGTGAGTACGCGATGCACGCTCGGCCCCGCCTGCGCGACCAGATTGACGCCGCCGGGGCACACGCTTACGACCCGAGGCCGGGTGTTGGGCGGAGTCTTTATACCCGGCTCCGGCAGGACGGCGGCGGCGACCCACTTCGCGTCATCGAACACGGGCGTATTCCAGCCGGGCATCTCGCGGGTGGCGTCGTACTCTTCGCCCATCAGCATATCGGAGGAGCGGAGCGGGCCATCGGTGGAGACGCGCCAGGAGCCGTCGGTGACGACGGTCTGCGTCGTGCCGTCGGCGTACTCGATTTCGAGCTGCGCCAGCAGGGCGGTGCGGGAGCCATAGTGGTCGCGGTTATGGCCGAAGCCGACGTAGCCGGTGAACCAGCCATCCCCGAGCGTCAGGCCCAGAGCGTTCGGGCCGGGTTTCAACTGCTGGGTCACATCGACGGTCTGGTAGGGGACGCGCTTTGAGAAGTCGGTCCAGCCGGGCCGGAACAGGTCGGAGCCGACGTGTCGGCCGTTGACGAACAGATCGTAGAGGCCCAGTGCCGTCACGTAGAGGCGCGCGTGGCGAATGGGCTGCGTGGCCTGAAAGGTTTTGCGGAAGAAGGGCACGGGCGCGGGCTCTGCCGCCGCAGCCCCCGGCATACCCCACGGCGCTTCACCGAGACTGGCGAGCGCCATCGCCGGTTTCCAGGCGCTGTCCGAAAAGGCGGCTGTCTGCCAGCCCGGCGCGGCCTCGACAGCAGTTTTCCAGGTCGTCCCCGTCGTAAGGCGCTGAACGGTTCCGTCGGTATAGGTGATCTGGAGCCGCGCCGCCAGACCCGCCGGACCGCTCTCGTTGTAGGCGCGGATGCTGAGCAGGTTATGGCCGGGCACGATGCGCGCCGTTACCTCTGTAGGCGTAAGCGCGGCCCAGCCGCTTCCGGTTCCGACCGACTTGCCGTTCAAGCTCGCATCGTAGTCGTTGTCCGCCAGCGCGATCAGGTCCGCCTTTTTGACGGTCTTGCCTGCCGGAACGTCGAACGCCATGCGGAAATAGCGGTTGCCCTTCGGACCGTCTCGGCGCGGATCGCCTTCCGGAAACCAGATCCACTGAATATCGTTCAGGCGCTCCATAGGCCCGGCCATATCGCGCCTGTCGGAGCCGATCCATTGCGCTCGCCAGTCTTGCGGGGCGAGCAGCCCCATCTCCCAGGAGGCGGGCGCGCTCCAGGCCGAGGGCTTACCGTCCCGGTCCCAGACCCGTACACGCCACCAGACATGCTCCCGCGAGTGCAGAGGCTTGCCGGCATAGGCCACCTGCGTGGACTGGTCCGAAGCCACTTTTCCGCTATCCCACAGGTCGCCCGTCCCGCTCTGAATCGCCTTCTCACTCTCCGCCGCGACGATCTGATAGGCGGTCTGCATCTCGCCGCGGCGCGAGGAGGCCAACTGCCAGGCGAGGCGAGGCTGCAGAGTGTCGAGGCCGAGCGGATTGGCCCGATATTCGCAGCGCAGCGCGCCCGGCTGCATTCCGCCCGTCGCCGCCAAGCCCAGCAGCAGTGTCGTCCAGAGACTCATACTTATCACTCTCCCCTACAAAAAAGTGGCGGTCACCTCTTTGTTCGACCGCGCAGGCAACAGTTCGCCCTGCCTCTCCACTCTTCCTGCCCATGAGCCCGATCCGCCTCAAATGCCTTACACCAGGAATTTGTTTCCTATTCTCTGTCTGTTTGAAGCGTAAGGCTCTCGACAGTCGTAACATTGGGAACAAGAGTGGAAAACGACCGTCCAATGGACAAGGGCTTTCCGCCGTAGGCCCTCTCTTGGGACTATAGAAATTGAAAGTGAGCCCAGCCGATCCGTCCCACCGTTTAGAAAAGCAACATATGAACCT
>JBBQPO010000323.1:0-6151 GCA_038217285.1 Chthonomonadales bacterium | reverse complement strand
CCGGTTGCACGATAATGATCGGCACACGCTGCTCTTGCATTTTCAGCACGATCTCGTAGTGCGCCTCCCATTTTGTATAGTCGTAGATGCTCGACCAGGGGCCGTGAGGCCGGTAGGCCTCGTTGAACTTTCTGCCTTTCGTATCCGAAAAGACGGAGAGAGTGCTTGTATAGACGCACCGGGGGATTTTGAGTTCCCGGACTAACTCCATCACGTTCCGCGTGCCGTCGACATTGATCGCTTCCGCGACAGCGATCTCCTTCTTATCCTTGACCCCAAGCCGATGCCACTCTGCGGTATGAAAGACGCCGTCCATTCCTGTCATGGCATCCCGTAGGCTCTCTTTTCTTGTGAGATCGCCGCGCATCACATCGACGCCGGTCTCGCCCATATGTCGGGTCCTGTCCGGATTTCGCGCCAGGGACCGGACCTCATGGCCCTGCTCTACCAACTTTCGCGCCACCCATCTACCGATGAAACCTGTGGAACCCGTGACTAAGTACTTCATTGTATCTTTTCCCTCCCTGGTAACTACGGTTTACTCGGAAACGATCTGGGCGATGGCCGCGAAGTCGTCTTTCAGGTGGGCGTAGAGCGACTGATAGACCTTATGGAAGCGGTCATAGGCGCTATGGTTGACCATGCACGGTTCGGTGGAGTGGCTGACCTCGATGGTCGCGCGGCACGCCTCCTCGACGGAACCGTAGACGCCGGTTCCCACCCCTGCCAGCAGCGCGACGCCCAGGGCGGGGCCTTCGTCCACACTGATAGTGACGTGTGTATGGCCCGAAATGTCCGCCTGAATCTGCCGCCATATTTTGCTGCGTGCGCCGCCCCCAGAGGCGCGCACCTGACGAATCGGCAGCTTCATCCCTTCCATGATCTCGAACGAGTCGCGCAGACCGTAGGCGACACCCTCCAGGACGGCGCGGGCCACGGTCGTGCGGTCGGTGCGGCGGGTGATGCCGAACAGCACCCCGCGTGCGTTGGCGTCGGCGTAGGGAGCGCGCTCCCCGGTGAGGTACGGCAGAAAGATCAGCCCTTCGCAGCCGACAGGCGCGCGCTCTGCCTCCGTGCAGATCAAGTCGTAGGGGTCGCGATCGAGCGCTGCCGCGACCACTTTCTCGGGCTGGCAGTAGGCGTCCCGGTACCACTGCAGGGAGCCGCCTGCCGAGAGCATGACGCCCATGAGATGCCATTTGCCCGGCACTGCATGGCAGAACGTGTGCAGGCGCAGTTGGGGATCGACGATGGGCTGGTCGCTGAAGGCGAAGACCACGCCGGACGTGCCGACCGTAGAGGAGACGATGCCCGTCTCCACGATGCCGTTGCCGACCGCTCCCGCCGCCTGATCGCCGCCGCCGCCCACGACCGGGGTGCCGACGGCCAGCCCGGTCAGTCGGGCGGCCGATTCGGAGATCCGCCCCGACACCTCCGGCGACTCGTAGCACCGGGGCATCCAGTCGTGCGGCAGGCCGATGGCGTCCAGCATCTCCCAGGCCCACTCGCGTTTGCGGACGTTGAACAGAGCCGTCCCCGAGGCGTCCGACACTTCGGTCGCAAACTCGCCCGTCAGCTTATAGCGCACATAGTCTTTCGGCAGCAGGACTTTCCGGACCTTCGCGTAGGTCTCCGGCTCGTGGCTGCGCAGCCAGACGATCTTCCCGGCGGTAAACCCCGTCAGCACCGGATTGGAGATCAGCTCGACGACCTTTTCCGCGCCTACTGTCCGGGTGATCCAGTCGCACTCCGCCTGCGTGCGCTGATCGTTCCAGAGCAGGGCGCGCCGCAGCACCTGCCCATTCTCGTCCAGAAACACCGACCCGTGCATCTGCCCCGACAGTCCGACGCCCCGAATCTCCGCCGGATCGATACCGGACTTCTGCAACACCTGCTGAATCGTGCCGCAGGTCGCGGTCCACCAGTCTTCGGGCTCCTGTTCGCTCCACTGCGGTTTGGGGCTGTAGAGCGGATACTCCAGCGTCGCCCGCGCGCGAACCTTGCCCGTCTCATCGATGAGAATCGTCTTCGTCCCGCTCGTCCCAATATCGACCCCGATCAGATAAGCCATGCCTCTTCTCCCTCGTCTGTTGAAATCATTATAGGCCGGATCAAACAGCCTGTCAAATATCGAAAATGGAAAATGGAAAATGGAAAATGACAAAAGCCGCCCGGAAGCGAATTGAATGGGCTTCCAGGCGGCTTTTGAATAGGTCGCGCCGCAGTGCGAGGTATGTTATGATATAGAATGGCATTCGACGCTGCTTGCAGCAGCGGGAATCAGGCGGCGGTCGCGAACGGCTCAGGGGAGGCGGTGTCTGTTGTAAACCGCAGCGTAAGAAGAAGCGTCTCGGCGAGTCTGATCTTCACGAACGGTGGGTTCCGGGCGCAACTTGACGGGTATCGTCACGAAGACATCCAGTTTCTGACCGCTGCGAAGGAAATCCAGACTTACCCGAACGGGTCTGTCCATGCTATCCCTCCTTTCAGTTATCAAGGTTCTACAACCATCAATACGGACGGCAGAACGAAAACGTTTCGCCGTCCTTATTGTAGCACAACTCCGGCGAATCCGCCAGGGATTCAGGGGGCGCTTTTCGGGGAGGTTCCAGGCGCAGCCGCAGGGGACTGGCGTTTGCGCCCGAACTCGCGTCCACCTGCGACGGTGATGCCTTTGGTCAGCTCCTCTTTGTCGATCGTGTAGTAGACGAAGGCGATGCACATCTCGTCGGTCGTCTGCTCGCCCCAGCCGATCTGCTTCGGTGGACGGTTAGGGTTGCGCGGGTTGCTGGAGGAGTTGTCGTAGTGGGCCGTCAGGCCGACGCGGGTTCCCGCCGCAACTTTGACCGGCTCTTTGTACATATAAGTCGTCTGCCAGTTGAAGTCGTAGTTCGGCACATGGACCAGGGTCTTCTTAGAGTTGTCTGGCAGGATCGCCGTGACCGTCATATCGTGGCCGAGCAGGTGCATGTGGGGCATGACGCCCAGAATGGTCGCGTCGTTGCCGAAATTCATCGGAAAGCCGTGGACGGTGTAGTTGGCCTCCCCGGCGGGAATCGAGAGCATACCGAAGACCGGCAGAATGCGTATGCGCTTGTCCACCGGCTTTTTGCAGAAGTAGATTCCGATCCGGGTCTGGTCGGTCTCCGTTTTTCCGCTGCGGTGGTAGTGTACCTGCAGCACGACGTCGGACCCTTTCGGCAGCAGCGTCCCGACGCCGTCGGGCAGCAGGCGCGGAAGGTTGCCGGGCGCCCAGCCACCGAGCGTCCCCGAAGGCGCGGCGCCGATGCCCCCGTAGGAGGTGTAGCCCGGTTGCCCGTCCTTGTTCTCCGCTTCGACCTGCTTCGCCTTGCCGCTCACGTCCAGATAGGCGATGACATGGTGGACGACTTTCGCGTTGCCGGGACGCACCTCGATAGCAGCCACATAACGGTCTTCCGTCTGTCCGCTCGGTATCACGAAGCAGCGGTAGACATCTCCGCCTTCAGCGGCGAGCGTGTAGGCTTTCGTCGGCTCCAGAGTCAGATCCGGCTTCCCAAGCGACCAGCCCTGGGGGAACTTCGGAGGTGCGGGCACAGCGGACGGACTGCCTTCCGGCGAGCCTGCAGCGACCCACTCCTTGATGGTGGCGATCTGTTCGGGGGTCAGCTTACGCTCGTCCCGAAACTCACCGTGCGAATCCGCGTGCCAGGGGGGCATAAAGCGGCTTTCCGTGACGGAGGCGAGCTGGGCGGCGCGCTTTTTCGCGTCGGTATAGCTCATCAGCGCGAAGGGGCCGATCTCTCCAGTACGGTGGCAAGAGGCGCAGTTCTGATAGAGGATCGGCGCGATGTCCCTGGCATAGGTCACCATATGCTTTGCGCGGGGAGTGTCCTTGTGTTTTGCCGCCTTGCCTTCGGCTCGTGCCGGGGAAGGAGGCATCCACGCTGCGCCGACGACCGCCGCGCAGGCGAGAGTCAACGTCGTTGCAATCCAGAGGGGTCTGTTAAGAGGCATCCAGAGTTCTCCTGTTCAGGGTGTCTTCATGGTACGGCTGTCACGAAAGATCGATGTGTGAAGTCGATAGAATTGAGATTAGAGCGGCGTTCCAGGGTCATCTGCATGCCGTAGCGGGGCCGCAGGGTCACGACCGGCTGCATCACGACCCGATGCTCGGGAACGAGATGCAGTCGCCAGCGCTGCGCCAAGGTCGCCAGCAGCAGAATGCCTTCCATCCAGGCAAAGCCTTCGCCGATACAGACGCGTGGGCCGCTGCCGAAAGGATAGTACGCGAATTTCGGGCGCTGCTCCTGCGCGTCCGGGGTCCAGCGTTCCGGATCGAACCGAAAAGGGTCCGGATACCAGCGCGGATCGTGGTGCGTGACATACTGACAGATCATGCAGATCGAACCGGCGGGCAGGGTGTACTCTCCTATACGATAGTCGGCAAGGACCCGTCTCCCGATGACCCAGGCCGGAGGATAACAGCGCATCGACTCCGCCAGTACACGGCGCGTGTAGGGCAGATCGGCGACATCGGCATCGGTCGGCAGTCGGCCTGCGAGCACACTGTCTAGCTCGGCATGCAGTTTTCGCTCGACCTCCGGGTGCTGCGAGAGCAGATACCAGGTCCATGTCAGCGCATTGGCCGTGGTCTCATGGCCTGCCAGAAAGATGGTCATGGCCTCATCGCGAACCTGTTCGTCGGTCATGCCGCCGCCATCGCCCTGCTCGTCCTGCGCCAGCAGCAGCATGGAGAGCAGATCTCCCCGGTCTTCGGTGTCCGCGCGGTGTTCGCGGATCATGCGGTAGATGGTCGCGTCCAACCGGGCGCGGCTGCGCTCGAAGCCACGCTGGATGGCCGGGTTCAGTCGCTCCAGCAGAGGTGCGAACGGCCACATGGCGAACTCCATGTGATGCACCGCTTCCGAAACCGCCTCTCCTATCTCCTGAGTCTCGGCCTCCAGATCGGTGTCGAAGAGGGTTTTGGCGACGATGCCGAGCGTAAGCCGCATCATCTCCTGCGAAATATCGAGTTGGACGCCGTCCTGCCACTCTGCCTCGCCGAGTCGCTGCGCCCGCTCCGTCATGACCGCACCGTAAGCCGCGATACGCTGCCGATGAAAGGCAGGCTGCGCCAGCCTCCGCTGCCGCCGATGGTGCTCTCCCTCGCTCGTCAGCAGGCCCTCTCCCAGCAGTCGCTTCGCTATCTCCAGCCCACGCCCCTTCTGGAAGTTACGATAGTCCGTGACCAGCACATCCCGAATGACATCCGGATCGTTGATGAGAAAGTAGTGCTGCTTGCCGACCTCGAAATGCACCAGATCGCCATAGGTGGCGGCCAGCCCGCGCAGAAAGCTGAGCGTGTCCCGGCGCAAAGCCAGCAGGTTGGCTCCGGGCAGTCTGGGTTTCGGGCCAGGAGGAAACGTCATGGGCGCGCCTTCGTCGCTCGAACGGGTGCGTCGGGTATGAAGCAGCCGACAGCTTTGGTGATCGGGTGCGGAGCCGGTCTACCCTGTAGGACGGCGTCGAGGGCCTCCCGCAGATCATGGGTGGTGGCGGCGAACCGCGCTTTGCCGAAATCGATATAACGATTGTCTATGCGGCCCCTATAGAGCCGCTTGCCGTCCGGGGCCAGAATCACGGCCTCGGGCGTCACGGTCGCCTGCGTAAAGTGTACCAGAGTATGGGTCGGATCAAGCAGAGCAGGGCAGGGCAGACGATACTCCCGCACATGCTGACGAACCGTGGCAGCCTTAAGTTCAGGATCGGCATAGACCAGATAGAAGGCGACCTTTCGGGGCGAGTAGGCATCGACAATCCGCTTGATCTCCGGCGCATAGGCGTTGGTGATCGGGCAGTCGTTCGTTACGAACAGGAGGACTGTCGCCTTGCTGGTTTTGTCCTGCAGCAGGAGAACCTGCTTACCGTTCGCGTCTGTCGCGACGAGCCGCGCCGCCTGCACGCCGTCGAAGGCCAGCAAAAGAACGATAATGGGAAACAGCGCTTTCCACTTCATAGGCATACACCTTTGTACGTAAGGGCGCTATCCGCAGGTTTCCTAACTCCCCATGAATAGTTCGTTCGTTTAGATGAGCGGAACTAACTTCCGCTTCCCGCCCCTCAAGGAGCGGTCTGAGGCGGTAAGCCCCCTAAAGGGGGCTGGGTCGGA
>JBBQPO010000322.1:0-6191 GCA_038217285.1 Chthonomonadales bacterium | reverse complement strand
GTGCTCGTCAAGAGCCTTCTCAAATTTTTACATACGCGTGTTGCTGTCGTAAAAGGAAGGATAAGCGATTTCGTAAAGAGTGACATTGCGATGGAACGAGACTACGTAGATTACACGTACTGGATAGTAGATAATCAGCTGCACGTTTTCTCGCTCTCTGATGTTAAAAACGGCCATCCATCTCACGAACAGATTTATTACGTTACCGAAGACCCATTGACGAAAGCGAAATTGAAGCCAGACGAATTCTTTAGAAAGTACGGCCTTCCCGTAGCCAGAAAGGAATTATAGCCTGCCGGACGCAAGTTTCTTACCTCCGCTCCGGCTTCGCGCCTCACTTGTTCCTGAATAAAAAACATTATCGGACGTTTAGAGTGTCACTTTCCCCTCTTTAATAAACGTTTCGTCCGTCTCTATTTCTCGTTCAAAGCCACAGCTTTGCGGCGGCATTCTCCTTAAAGAGCGAGCCCTGCCGGATTTAGCCGTGCAGCACCGGCAGGCTGCGGTGTTCCGTCATGTCCTATATCGAGCGCTCGCTCGCCCCACCATGGGCCGCCGTGGTCGCAAAGCCTGCGCGCAGCGAGTGAGCCGAGTTGAAGGCCGTGTCCTTGTCCGCCCTATCCACTGCCCGCTTCTCCACAAGCGAGACCGCTTTGGTGGCTAAGTGGGTAGGGCAGATGCTGGCTGCGGTGATTGACATACCGAAAGATCGGAGCCGATTCAGCTCCCTGGCGATCCATTGGCGGGGCGGCTCCCGCTTCCGGTGTCTCCAGTAAGTCAGATCCGGACATAATCCACGGCGTTGTCATCGAGGTTCTCTTTCGTGCGCCAGTAGCGTTCGGTCGTGCGCGGATCCGCGTGTCCGGCTGCCACCTGCACCTTATGCAGTGGGGCGCCCCCGTCAAGGGCAAGGGTAATGAAGGTATGGCGCGTGGAGTGGGGGGTGATGCGCGCTGTGATCCCCGCCCCCTTCACGCGCCGCTCCACGATCTTCCATATCGCCTTCTCCGAGAGCGCCTTTTGTCCCTTATCTCTTACATTATATATAGCGTGCGCGCCGCGGCCCTGTTTGACCAGCCCACAGAAGAGGGGAGTCCTCGCCTCCTCTGCCCGCAACCTCTTCGCCGCGTCCCGCCAGGCGTCAATATGGCGTGCCACTTCCACCGGGATCTTGACCGTCCGTTCCTTGTTCCCTTTGCTCACCATGGAGAGGACCCTATGCCCGTCCCGCTCGCTGAGCCTCCCTATCGTCGCCCCGATCACATCCATACGCCTGAGCCCCGTGCGGATCATAAGCGAAAGCATCGCCCTGTCGCGCAGTCCGAGGAGCGAGTGGGTTTCCATGGAAGCGAGCAGATCCTTTACCTGGGTGCGAGACAGGCCGAGCGTTTTGCTCTCCTGGCTGACGCTAAAGCCGCGGACGCGTGCGGCGGGATTGGCGGGGATGAGCCCACGATCGAGCGCTTCGGCAAAGAGCTGCCGGCAGACGGAGATCTTGCGGCTCACGGTGGCAACCGCGCAGGGTCTGGCCATACACTGCAGACCATCTACCTCCTCACCCGAGAGCCAGCTGCGGTACGCGTGCAGATGGTCGCGGGTCACGTCCACGAGCGCGACGTTCCAGGACTCGAAGGCCGAAAGCAATTGCGCGAGGTCGCTTGCGTATGCTTTGCGGGTCCGGGGCAAGAGCTTTCCGGCGACGAGGGCATCGACGAGGCTGCCCGCATCGGTTGGGGCGGCGAAGCGCGCCGGCGTCCTCCCCTGGACCGGTGCCACCCTGCCCTGCCCCACGTGTTCAATTACCTCGTCTGCTGCCTGGATCATTTCCCCGCTCCTTCCCTTCGCGTGCGCCCGAACCTGTTTCCATCCCAATCCTGTTTCCACCCGATTGCGTTTGCTTTACACCGCTTGGGCTGCCCTGCCACGCCGGCAACCAGGGACCCTGTTCTTTTGCGGCAAGCAGGAGCCACAGAGAAATAGGCCAGAAATGCGGTTAACACGCCGCAGGGTAGGTTTCCATGCGGTGCCCAAGAATTCCTTCATTCGGTCCCTATAACGGTCATTATAGGGACCGAATTTGATATCACCCCTGATGGAGCTAACGAACTCTTATCTTGGGGCTAAGCGGGCCCAATGCCCCGCCGAACGCATCAGGCGCCAAGTTTCATGCGCCGAGCCGCTCGGAAGCAATCCCACTGCATCTGGCTGAAACCGCGCTCGTTCACCCTCCCTCCTTCCTGGATTCTTGAAATCGAAATTCAACAGTTTTCGACCACCAGGAATCTAGAGATTGCCCGCATGCTTGCGGGCTGGCGAATGTGGATCTCGCACGCACAGGGGCGACTCTTCATCAACCTGCCGCTTGACAAGTCGATCTGCTGCAGGGTCCCCGGGACTCTTTACTGTAAAAGGAATAGGGGTGAGGGATCGCGAAGCTATCCCCGAAAGCCCGTTGGCGCCTATAGGCCAGTCGGTAAAGGTGACGGATGAGCGAGGAGAACACGGAAACGAACGATCTGACACAGTCGCCGACAGCGGATATCACGGCGACACTGCTTTCGGAGCTGCAGCAGTTGATCCGATCGGCCCGCGAGCGTGTCGCGGCTGCGGTTAACGCGGAACTCACGATGCTGTACTGGCGCATAGGAGAACGGCTCCGCAAAGAGATCCTGCGTGAGCAGCGCGCCGAGTATGGTAGACAGGTCGTGGATGCCGTGTCCGCTGGGCTTCTGATGCAGTTTGGCAAGGGCTTCGAGCGTACGAACCTCTTTCGGATGATCCGTTTCGCGGAGTTGTTCCCTGATGAGCAGATTGTGGCGACACTGTCGCCACAATTGTCCTGGTCGCATTTTGTGGAGATCCTGGTCGTCAAGGACGAGCTGTCTCGCAAGTTCTATGTAGAGATGTGTCGCCTG
The DNA here is from genome assembly GCA_038217285.1 of Chthonomonadales bacterium. Classification (GTDB taxonomy): domain Bacteria; phylum Armatimonadota; class Chthonomonadetes; order Chthonomonadales; family Chthonomonadaceae; genus JANXLO01. The sequence goes on along the minus strand of JBBQPO010000322.1, from coordinate 3,276 downwards.
GAACGCTGGAGCGTGCGTACCTTGCGCGACAAGATCAACGGGATGCTCTTTGAGCGCACCGCGCTCTCCAGGAAGCCGGAGGAGCTGATCCGCCAGGAACTCTCCGCACTGACGGATGCCGACAGCCTGACGCCGGACATGGTGTTCCGGGATCCTTATCTCCTCTCCTTTCTCGGACTGGTCGATACGTTCAGCGAAAAGGAGCTCTCCGATGCGATCTTGCGGGAGATCGAGCGCTTCCTGCTAGAGATGGGGCGCTACTTTACCTTTGTCGCACGCAATCGCAAAATCGTAGTCGATGGCGTCGATCGGGAGATCGATCTGCTGTTGTACCACCGCGCTTTGAGGCGGCTGGTGGTCGTCGAGCTGAAAATTGGCCGACTGCAGCCGGAGCACAAAGGGCAAACCGAACTCTACCTGAGCTGGCTGGATAAGAACGAGCGGCTGCCGGGCGAAGAGGAGCCACTGGGACTGATCCTCTGCACAGACGCGGGACCCGAACAGGTCGCGCTGCTCTCTTTGCATCAGGGGAGCATCCGGGTGGCCGAGTATCTGACCGTGCTGCCGCCGCGTGAGGTGATGGAGCGGGAACTGTTCGAGGCGATCCGGCGTGGGCGTGAACAGGTCGCAAGACGCTCTCTGCCCTCCCCTGCTCCCGATGCGGCCCGTTCTATGGCGGAGAGCGATGACCGAGAAAGCGGGGAGACGTCCGCTTGAGCGATTGCACCTGACGCTGCCAAGGGCGCCGCCATGCGGATCTGGTCCTTCAATGAGCAAATTCGCCCTCAAAACGCGAAAACCCGCGGGGATTATATTGCCACCCTACCCCGCTGCGGCGCGTCTGCGGGCATCCTGACGCGATTTTTTCGGAGCCGTTTTCGGAAAAAGCGGTGTCAACACTCTATTTTGAGTCTGATGTGGGTCTTTCACCATAGGAGTACACCAGGAAACCCACTCAAACAGAACTCGTTCAGATACCGCGGAGCCCGTCGCATTCCAGGTTGAACAGGTCCAGTTGCCCTTTGTCGGAGGCCTTGGCGACGCGATTTTGACGACGCGCCAAACACAACGCCTCTTCATGTTGTGCGAGAAATGCGCCGCACCGTTTTGTTTGCAATACCCTGAGGCCCAGCCGACTTTCCAAGCCCAGGCAAAGTGTGTGCAAATTACACGCATCCTTACCGCCCCCCTATCCAACAGATAGATGACTACAAGCAGACGAGCTATTCCTACGTCAAAGAATTTTGAACCTTGTAACTGCCTGACTGGACGGCTTGGAAAATAGCGACTGTGATATGGCTGCCTTGCTTCCACTAGATGTTGCGTGATCCAGAGGAATCGCCTGAGGGGCCATGTACGCGGCACCATCTGGCCCTTCAATTTGAGCGGCGGGAAAGGCACTATATATAATTTATAAGAAAGAGCGGACTACAGAGCACGGCGGAGGGATGATGGAGAACTAGAGGGAGAATGATATACCAAAACGTCCGATAATGTTATATAATTAAATATCCACGATCGCGAGACGCAATCAATACGAAAACACATTCGTGCCTTGGTCGGCAGATAAATTGGGGAGCGCTATGCATCCCTCGTGTGAGCTAAACCATACTGGAACTGTGAAATAAATAACTGCCAGACAGAAGGTTCGATGTAATATCCTCTCGAATGCTTGTGCTGTGTCCACTGAAGATTTCTAGCGTGTGAACATTGAGTTGGCACTAGAAGAGTGTATGGAGGTAGATACAGATATGGCTGAAGGCATGAACAACATTGAACACCTTATGATCCTGATGATGGAGAACCGCTCGTTCGACCACTACTTCGGCAGCTATTCTCTGCCGGAGGAAGGGCGCTCAGAAGTCAATGGCCTGAAGGCCGAAACCCTGCCGCTTAAGAATCCAGTTCCGTTTTGGAACATGCATGCGCGATCCAGTCGCGTATGGCGAACGTTCAATTACAGTTCAGCACTGCTGTTGGTTGCTTTCGCTTGTCTGCTTGGCGGATGCGGCCCCACCCGCCTTAAAGAAGCGAACGCAGTCGCCAAGCAGGGATCCGACACCGCAGCGGCGCTGGAAGGATACTATACTACCCTGAATACCCGCTCGATAGCATTCGAGAAGTTCGAGATCGATCGGGAGACACAGGGTGCAGCCCGGATCGATCGGCTGCAACCAGGCGAACTAATTGTCGACCGGGAGGATGCGGCGAATTCTGGTGGTCGTTTGGCCGCCCGACTGAAAGCGCCCAGAGACGGTATCGATCGCTTTGTTGAGGGGTGGTTGACTGCGGGCACCAGGTCGCTCTTGGCCGCGTACGACGGTGTTTCAGAACCTACGGCGGAGCTGAAGCAGGGAATCTGCGATGACATCAATGTGCATCTACAGCAGGACACGTTCTACCAGAGCACTCAGGTGTTTGCCGATTCGGCACTGGGAAAAATCAAGCTCTCCGAGCCCGCGCAAACCCTGATTGACCAGTATCTCTATATCGGCACCTACACGCTGGAAAACGCCGACACAAAGGGCCAAAGGAGATTGACGCTCAACCGCCTGATTCTCGCCTGCGCATATCCTAAGCTGATCAGGGCCTCGATTAGCGAGCTGTTTGAGAGGCAGCAGGCCGCATTAAGGGCGCGGCAATCTCTCGCCCACACACTTAATGGACTGACCGAATCGCTACAGAAGTTGACCAGCGCCGATCCTTCAGCAGCCGTCAAAGATGCGACCAAAGCGCTTCAGACCGAAATTGAGACGGTTAACAACCATCCGCTTAAGATTGCCTCTCCCAACCCTCTGGTCGAGAAAGCGCTCTCCACCGTGGACACGACGAACCTGCTTGGGAAAATGGCGCAACAACTGACCGAGATCGAGCAGGTTAAGGATTTCAGGAAGAACCTCCCGAACGTAGACGGCTTTTTGCAGTCGGTGGAGGCCCTGTTCCACGCGGAGACTCCAGTCTACACCCTCATCTCCGCGCAATACATAAAGGAGGCAGGTATCCAGGACCTTGGTCATTTGAAGGATCCCAGTGTGGCCATCGTCACCGATATCGACCCCAAGTCATTCGATCCCTATAAGATCCCTGTAGAGGTAAAATCCGCCGTTTCCGATCAGGCTGAGGCCAAGCGCCTGGCGGCACTGACTATAGAGCAGGCCACATAGGGGTACAACAACGATTCCTTCATTTTTGGGCCATAAGGTTTCGCCATCGTAGAGCATAGTCTTCGGCGAACTGCTCTGCTCCGGCTAGGTTAGGGCGATAGGCATGGCCTTG
>JBBQPO010000321.1:0-6251 GCA_038217285.1 Chthonomonadales bacterium | reverse complement strand
GGTCGGCCAGTGTGCTGCCAAAGCCATACTCAGACGTGCCAGCCAGCGCGGTAGTCGCGTTTGACGAACTTGTTCAGATCCTTCAGGTTGGTGACGCGCATGTTGGGGCCGTCCCACTCGACTTTGTTGCCGACACCCGCGTAATGGCCCATGTTGCCGAGGATCACGAACTCCGTCAGGCGGGCGCCGTAAGAGAAGGGCGTGGGGGTATCGCTGCGGCCTTCGCGCGCGGCGTTGAGGAACTCGGTGAAGGAGTCGCGGTAGCGCGGGAGCGTCTTCGATGGGCCGGTGAAGGCTTCCATTTTGGCGAACGGAACGATCCGCATGCCTTTGCTGCCGGGGCCACCGCCGTAGGTGCTGGTATACATTATGCCCTTGTCGCCGACGTAGAGTGTGCCGCCGCCAAGATCCCAGCCTTCGTCCGGATACTGTTTCATCAGGTCGATCAGCAGGGGCGGGAGATAGTGCGGGCCTTTTGGCGCGGTCGCGACCGTGCCCTTGTTGCCGTCCCCCGGATCACCGACGCCCTTGCGGCCGTCGTACCAGTAGGCTTTCATGGCTGGCAGGGAGCCACGGGCCGGAATGTCCCAGCGCAGGCGAGATCCGGTTGGATAGCGCTCGCCGCCGCCACCGAACATCTCCTCCGCCTCGATGCTCGTCGGGTGCTCGACCTTGCAGGCCCAGAAGACACCGTCCAGGACATGGCAGCCCATGTTGCCGAGGGATCCATTGCCGAAATCGACCCAGCCGTGCCACTCGTGCGGGTGCAGATCTTTATGGAATTCGCGGAAAGGGGCCGGGCCGATCCACTCGTCCCAGTGCATGGTCGCCGGCGGGGCTTCGGCCGCAGGGCGTGGGCCGAAGCCGCCGTTGGCCCGATCCGTCCAACTGTGGGTTTCGGTGATATTGCCGATCGCGCCCGACCAGATATACTCACAGAGGCGGCGATAGCCCTCTTCGCAGTGGCCCTGGTTGCCCATCATCGTGGCGACCTTCGAGCGGCTCTGCATTTTCGCCAGTTTGCGCGCCTCATCGACGGTGTGACAGAGCGGCTTCTCGCAGTAGACGCTTTTGCCGTGCGCCATCGCCATCATAGTCGGTAGCGCATGATGGTGGTTGGGTGTCGCGACGAAGACGACATCGATCCGGTTCGCCATCTTGTCGAACATCTGCCGGTAGTCGTTGAACCGCTGCACCTTCGTCGGATCGACATTCTTGGTCTGCATCCATTTGCCCGCGCGGTCCAAATGCGTGTCGTCGGGATCGACGATGGCGACCAGATTCTCATTGACGGCGCGGTCGAGGTGAGACTGGCCGCGCCCACCGCACCCGATGACGACGCAGCGCAGCTTGTCCTTCGCCTGCACGGCGTCTGCCCGCATGCCGAGAACCGGCAGAGCGCCTGCGGCCAGTCCGGCCTGTTTCAAAAACTCACGACGACTTACGGGGGAACGCATGGTGTCTGCTCCTGTCCTATAAAGGTTGCTTCGTTGACCTAATCTTTCAGGATGCCCGCTGAATTCCTAACTGTGCACGAAAGGATTTTTCCTTAACGGCATCTTTCGCCAACCGCCCCGCGAACTCCTTTACCCCCAGGAGCAAGACCCTATTTGCGGCGTCGGTAACGCAGCAAGCCTGCCCCACCGACACCGTGAGATCGGCACCAACATCGGTAGCTTTGCCGGTGGCGGAGGTGCGGAAAGGACGCCCATAAATATCGGGCAGGAACCTGCCACTCCGAAGAAGAAACGTGGGGGAAAGATGCCGAACGGGAGGGCCTTCGATATGACCGAACACACCACTGTGCACAACGATCCTGCCCCGCTGGATAACCTGGACGCCTGGGAAGACGATTTGAAACGCCGGTACCCGGAACCCACCTCGGGTGCGCTCACCGACATGGACCCGACCGCCTTCCGCAACTACGCTGCGGAGGCGCGCAGCACGGTCAAGGAGTTCTATCGGATCAATCACCGCTGTCAGACGTTCGAATTCGTACAGGCGAAGAAGCGCCAGTACGGGCCGTTGGCGCAGCGACGGATGAGTGTGTGGGAGGCGATGGAGTTTCTCGATACGCTGGTGGACGACAGCGACCCCGATACCGACTTCACTCAGATCGAACACCTGATGCAGGCCGCAGAAGCGATCCGCAAAGACGGTCATCCCCGCTGGTTCATCCTCACCGGCCTGCTGCACGATCTGGGCAAGGTGCTCTGTCTCTATGGCGAGCCGCAGTGGGCCGTCGTCGGGGACACCTTCCCGGTCGGATGCGCCTTCTCCGAAAAGATCGTCTTCCCGGAGTTCTTCGCCGACAATCCCGACAGCCACACTCCCGAATATCAGTCTCCCACCGGCATCTACACCGCCGGTTGCGGACTCGACAAGGTGCATCTCTCCTGGGGGCACGATGAGTATCTCTATCAGGTGGTTAAGGACTATCTACCGGAGGAAGCGCTCGCCATGATCCGCTATCATTCGTTCTATCCGGGGCACAAAGAGGAGGCTTACGACCACCTCATGAACGACCAGGACCGCGAGATGTTCGCCTGGGTGCGCGCCTTCAATCCCTACGACCTCTACTCCAAGGGCCTGGAGCGCCCGGACGTCTCGGCCCTTCGCCCCTACTACGAAGACCTGATCGCCGAGTTCTTTCCGCCGACTCTACGGTGGTAAACCGATTTCCGATTTTGGATCTGCGCCCCCGCAAAGTCGGAAATGTTACAGTTGCTCGTCGGCGTCGGGATTGGCGATAACGAGCATCTCACCTTCGATCACGAGATGCTCGGTGAGGGCACGGTGGACAGGGGCGCGGCTGCCGCGTCGGGCATACTCGGGGTGCGGAGTCAGGAACAGGTCACAGCGGTTTTCCTTATCGCCGGTCAGCGGGACGCAATAGACGGTGTCGCCTTTATGCCACGCCATTCCCTGAACGTCCGCATCCTCCCCTAAAACATACTTACTCTTCAGCGTCGTAGAAGCCATTGTTACGTATTCTCCTGTTGTCGATTCTGTGGGAGCAGGCGCGGGTTCTACGGTCGCGAGCGAACCCGCGCCAGCAGTGTGGCATCATGCTCAGTCGGCGTACTCCATGGTGTGGCCCTTATCACGCACCATGACGCTGGAGGTGGCTTCGGCGGTCGTGATGGCGAGCGTCGAGCCGTCCTCGAAGTCGAGGTCGAGGGTCGTGTCCGCCTGTCGAACGGCCTTGACCGTGCCACCCGTGGAGGCGCTGTTCGAGTTCCCGGCGGTCTTCACCGTCATCGTCGAGCCGTCGGTGAAGCTGATGATCATCTTGCCGTCCGCATTGGCGCTGCCGGAGATGGTGCGGCCCGCGATAACTGCGGTGAGTTTATGATTGCTTGCCATTCAGAAAACTCCTCTACTGGCCTTTGGCCGGCGTATAGCCCTGCTTTTTGGCTTCGGACTCCGTCATATACTGCCCCTCTTTGGTCTTGCCATAGTAGCGCGCACCGGGCATAAAGTACTTGCCGGACTTAGTATTGACCCAGACTTTGTCGGTCCCGGAAGCATCCGGTGGTGGGTCCGACGGCTGCCGCCTGGAACTGTGCCCGGTGGTCCCGCGAACCGTCTCGCCGGTGTCCCCAAAGACACGCTTGTAGGCAGCGACCCAGTCGGTGGCGATCTGCTGTTGGGCGGTCTTCAATTCGATTTTGCCGGAGCAGACATCGGCATGCAGTCGGTTCTCCAGCTTATCCTTGACATGCGCGTTCCACGGCGTGGTCTTATATGACTCCGGCCACAGGTTCTTGATGGAGTTGGAGCCCCCCAATTCCAGGGAGATCAGATGGTCCACCTCATACTCGCCGGGCGTGCGGTGCGTGATCCCGTACGAGGCATAGACCTGATCTTTTACCGCTTTCGGGACGTTCCTCACCTTTTTGGTATAGCCCGGCACGCAGATGTCGTCTTTGGTCACATCCAGCGTATCACCGGGCGTGAGGTTACGATCCGGAAGGATCAGTGCGGAGCCCTGGCGCTGTGCAAACCCACCGGACGATAGCGCCAAAACGAGCCCGCACAGAGGCACAAATCGATTGAACAGACGCATAGTCCCTCCTCTTAAAAGATATGACTTCTCATCCCCGCCCATAACGTGAAGCACCGCCCATCAAGATCGGAGGCAATACACCTAGACCGGACGCCCGGGTCAGGAAGAACCTACTCTGAGCCTATCGTTCCGCTGACACAGTATACACGCCGCTGCCCGAAAAGACAACTCCGATTCACGGGAACGACGGTCTGCTCTTTTGACCGGTGGCCTATCGGGACCGATTCGGAGGCGATGTGCTGGAAGTAGACGTCCCTCTTTCTCCCGCCAAAAGCGAGCCTGGCGGGAAAGGATTCGGGGCAAGATCTGGTGAATAGTCAGTCAGGAGGACGAACGATGAGCACGGAGAAGCCACAGAAGCGTTTGATGGGCAAGGGACGGTACTACACCGTTGTAGGGATCAAAGTATCTTTGTCTGCTGTAAGTGTCGTATTCGCAATAGCGGCAGTGGCCGGGGTTCTGTTCTGTGCCGTTACCATGGCCTGGTCAATTTTCCGTCCCGACTACATGTTCCCCTTGCCCGAATACATACCCCTCTTCTGTGTGATAATCTTCCTGTTCTGCTGCAGCCTCCAGGTGTGGTTGTGGCAGAGGCAAATCAAACCAGTCGCCGCGATTACGCGCCACAACACCGGCGACCTGCCAGATGTCGAAACCCTCGTCCGAGCGTCTAACCTCCCGCCCTCCCACCAGCAAGCCGAACTCCTCCGAGCGTCAGGACAGGGAGCGGAAACGCCAGCAGAGCAATTGCTGAGAGCCGCCCAAGGAGAGGAACGGGATGTTTAGCCGGGCCCGGCGGAAAGTCCTTGTAGTCCTCGCTGCCGTGCTGGCCGTTGCCTCCTGCCTCCTTGTCGGGAAGAGGCGAACGTTGTCAATCATGAAGACGGGGCAAGGGAATAAACCCCTACCCCGTTTGGCCTGATACAGATTTGGCACGTTCACGAATTTAAAGATTATCTACGGCATTTTGAAGCGCGTTTCGTCTGTCTCTGACATCGCGACACATGTCTGGGAAATTACCGTAGTTGGACAAATAGCGATCACAATCCGCGATGTAGATATTGCTCTGGCGCAGTTGGAACTTCGGGTCATCGAAGTGCGCTCCTAAAAATGAATCTGTCCTGTTCATAATCATCCAGCAGTCGCGTTCTGCTGCGTCCCTAAGCGGCTCTCTAAGCTGTTGGTCGCTCAATATAACCGGGCTGCTATAGGTCGCAGGCATAGAAGACGGTTGGGGCGGGTAAACAGGCGGCGGCGTGGCAGTACGGTGCCCTCCGGATTCTGGGCGAATACGAGCATATTGTATGATCCGCTGACGCCAGCGAATGGTGATGAAATCGGGGGTGACACTACCGGTAAATGTGTTTCCCGTGACCTCCTGAAGCGTGATTTGCTGATCTTTAATCCTGTACGCTCCAGGATATTGTTGTGTATTGTGTGCACTTTGTGTCGCGTGCACGTAGGATCCGTCGGGCCGAAAATCCAGTATGTCGGTCGATGCAGCAAAGGCTTCAACATAAACGAACGTTCCCGCTAGCATTCGGCCCGATACTGATCTTGGAACCCCAGTTTGCTGCGGTCCCCTCTTATGAGATGCCGCCCACTCCTCTTTGGCGATATCGTTCTGATCTTTGAGTCCCACGCCGTAGTGCCCCAGGGCGAACACGCATAACAGCGTGAACCCCACGCCCACCACAGTCTTCAAAAGAAGATCGCGCTTCTTATTCGGATCGGTGACGGCTGGAAGAGGCGGAGCAGACACATGGCTCGGTTGGGAGACGTTAGGAGTCGAAGCATCGCCGGAGATCACAGCGGCATTCGGAGACGATGGGGCCTGGCAGGACTGGCAGAGAAGGTTGCTCTCAAGCACAGGCGCATTGCACTGAACACATTTTGCAGGTTTAGGGGACGTGGCCAATGGTACCTCCAGCAAAAATCCCGAGCCCGTGGACTGACGGTCAAGAAGGCCGGGCTCACTATTGCCGCCGATCTTACGGTTGGCCAGAGTGCTGGCATCTATCTTGCGAATGAGTTCCCGAAAGGTAACTGCTTAGGGGGTAAGATCGGGCATGAGAGGGCGTCCTGAGAAGACGTCATGGAGGGCGGACAACACCTTCTGACCTTGCTTGCGCAACGTCGAGATGTAGCCGCGAACGCGATTGAAGTCCTTCGCCCCCTCCTC
>JBBQPO010000320.1:0-6278 GCA_038217285.1 Chthonomonadales bacterium | reverse complement strand
GCAGGAGCCAGATGGCGTCGTGTCGTGGACAAGAAGATTGAGAACGGCAGGGTCACGCTCACCCTGAAGGATGACCAGACCGGCGAGCTCTCTAGGATGACGCAGCCACTCGGCACCAACGTCGATGTCCAGGAGGGTAGTGGCAAAGCGTCCACTCTGGCAAGCACACCGGTTTCGGCGACAGCGGAACTATCAACGCAGGGTATCGAGACCATCAAAGCAGGCATGACGGTTCCAACGCGCGATCCGATCACGGGCAAAACCGAGTTCAAGAAGGTCGTGCGCACGTTCAAGCATACTGCCTATGAGATCGTCAAACTCGAAATCGCCGACGGCAAGACGGGCAAGGCAGTTGATACCCTTAAGGGAACCCCAATGCATCCGTTCTTTACGCCCTCCGGTATGGTAGCAATGGGCGACCTTAAGCCCGAAATGAAAGTGATAACTCGTCGAGGTCCGCCGTTGGTAGTCAAGTCGGTGACGCGTGAACCTCATCCCGAAGGCATCGCGGTCTACAACTTCGAGGTCGAAGGGGATCACACTTACTTTGTTGGCAAGGCCGAAGGCGGTATCTGGGTTCATAATGATTGCAACTTTAATCCGAGAAACCTGCAGCACGAATTCAGCGGCCATGGGCTTGATTTCGGCATTAAAGGAAACTGGAACAAAGCAAATGCTGACCTGTTCAGACAGGCCATCGAGAACCATATAACCAACGCTCCGCAACAGATATCCGGCACTTTTCGCGGAACGATACAGGTGACTCACTACTTCGACCCAGCGTCAGGTTTATGGACTGCCGTTGACAAAAGCGGTAATTTCATAGCAGGGTGGAAGTTGTCTCCCAGTCAAGTAGCGCACCTTCTTGCACATGGAAACGTCCAATGATTGGCGAAGAGCAGTTCCTTGACCTAATGAGTCAGTTCTTGGAACAACAGATATATGCTGAGACGTTCTGCACCCACTTCATGGAACTGTGGACTCAAAATCGCGATATAATGTATGCAAGGAAACTTACTTGGTCGGAACCCCATGATGAAAAACTCATCGCTTCTTTTCAATGCGGCGAAATCACCGATAAAGAATTTTCAGAAAAGTTTGCGTTGTTATGGGGATATGAGGACGCTTTGCCCCTACAAAACATGATAGATGCCGTACACTCGGTGTGCAGCGTTTTCCGCCCTGTTCCTACTTTCTCATGGGAAATTGACGAGGATAGATTGAGGCTGGAAGTTGCTCGCGAGTTGGTATCCTATAAATCAGACGGAACAATTCGGTGATTCCAGTATAGTAACAATGGGCGACCTCAAGCCCGAGATGAAAGTTATCGTGCGCCGAGGTCCGCCGTTGGTGGTTAAGTCGGTGACGCGTGAGCCTCATCCCGAAGGTATTGCAGTCTACAACTTCGAGGTCGCAGGGGATCACACTTACTTTGTTGGCAAGGCTGAAGGCGGTAACTGGGTTCATAACGACTGTTTCACAATGCGGACTTCCTGCTGTGCTTGAACGAGGTATTGGAATGCATTGCAGCAACGAAAGAATAAGGGAGAGTTGGAAGTTTACCTCTAGGATTCCCGCTTCAAAAATGCAGTCTTGAGATCGAAACGGACCAACCCCCCGTCCGGCACTATGCGGACGGGGAGTTCATGCCCAAGCAATCACTTAGAACGAGAGATTTGCGTTCAGCAGAATTCGGCGCGCCTGCTGGAAGCGGGTGCCACTGAACGCCGACTGGAAGTTGATGGCGGTGCGATCATCCAGCACGTTTTCCACGCTGACACCGAGCCCCCCACGACCGTGGAACAGGCGCGGCCCCGTCGCGAAGCGCAGATCTATCTGGGTGCGCGGGACGCGTTTCACGCTCGGCGGAATCGGGCTGCTGGCGAGTCCGCTGCCGTGATTGATGGACATGGAGGCCACGGCACCGGTCTTCCATGTATAGCCGAGATCCAGGCTCAGGGTGGTGCGCTGATCGTGGTCGTTGAAGTCCGGTACATTGGCCCCCGTATTGTCCTTGCCGTTCGGCCGAGCGATGGAGTAGGAGTAGTTGAACGCGGCGTCGAACCCGTAGTTACGGCCACGCGCGGGCACAATGTCGTAGGAAAACTCCACGCCATGCACGCCGCCGACGGCAAAGTTGATCGCCGAATAGATACCGATCTGGCTGCCGGGAATGAGGAGGCCGGTATCGACCTGATTGCGGATATCCTTGATGTAGTAGGCGAGATGGAGGCTCTGCCCCGGCCCGATACGCCGTTCGGCGCTGAGATCGTACTGATCCAGGATCTCCGGCTCTATCGGCTGTCCGACGACGGCCCCCTGCGCTAGCGGCGGCGTATTGAACAGTCGGTTGTAGGACCAGCGGATCGCTGTCTTGGGGTCGGGCGTATAGGAGAAGTTCACACGAGGCGAGATTGTCTTCACGGAGACCACCGGCTGGCCGAGGTTCTGTCCCTGTTTGTACCAGTCCCCGCGCAGACCGTAGTTGACGACGAACTTGCGCGAGGAGCGCCAGGTATCTTGGACATAACCGGCGCGATAGAAGCCGGAGCGGTGCACCTGTACGGTCGGAGTGGCTCCGGAAGTAGGGACAAAGATCGGGTTTCCGCTTATATCATTGACAGCGTTGCCCTGACTGTCCATCTGAACCGCGCCGGCAGGCGCAAGGGTGGGGGAGAGCGCCGCGAGGACGTTCAGCGCCAGTTGACTGGCGGGAATGAGATTGTAGGTTTCGTTGCCGTTCTGGTCGTCGAGCACGAAGCCGGCCTTGAACTGATGAGCCCCGGCCTTCGAGGCCAGACTGCTCATGATCTGCACATGATGCACGTTGCGGATCGCCGTCGGGTTGAACTCGATCGAGCTATCGACCGGCAGATTCAGCAGATCGACCGCCGGGTTGTGGTTGTGAACGTCCTGGCCGGAGTGGAGCACGGTGATCGCGAACAGTCCTGTGTCGTGGGCCGACAGTTCGCGTCGCCAGGAGAGGGTACCGAACTCGCTCACCTCTCGCTGCGTGATATCCTGTCCGGCGCTCTGCTGCGAGAGCAGCAGGAGATTGTCTGCTCCTAACGCCGTCCGGTTGGCGTCCGTGACATCGGGACGGGAGCCATCCGCATTGCGAAATCCCTGAAAGCCGTATCCCTGATCAGCCGCTGCAAAGGAGGCTGGCAGGCCGGTGCGGTTGCCGATCTGAAGCGTTCCCGGACTGCGGCTGAGGGTCAGGCTCAGAGTATCGCGACGGGAGGTAGCAAAGCGAAACTTGCCGAACTCGTTGAGGTCGGAGCCGGTATTGTGCGCGGTCTGGTTGCCCGGCTGCTGGGGCTCGATGGCGTTTCGGGTGCGGGTCGCGCTGAGATCCAGGACGTAACTGGCGTTCTTGCCGAGCGGCCCGGCGGTCGTAAAGTCCGCATTGGTGGTGTCGAAGCTGCCGCCCTCGAAGGAGACATTGGAACGGCTGTGTGTTGCGCCGGGAACTGTCTCGATGTTCAAGATTGCTGCGGTCTGCTGCCCGAACTCCGGCGCGAAGCCGCCCGTGATGAACTCCAGCGAGCGGATCGTGGAAGGCACCACGACGGAACCCTGCCGCCCCGAGAGCGTGTCCGGCAGCCCCACACCGTCCACGACATACGAGATATCGGCGTGTTCGCCCCTCACATGCACCTGTCCGGCCGAGTCGGCGGCCACGCCGCTGCTGCCTTGCAGCGCCTTGTTCAGATTCTCACTGCCTCCGACTTTGCGCGCGATGGCCGTGTTGTCGAGGGTGGTGGCAGCCGTAGTCGGGCCGCTCCTGGTGGTCGGCAGTCGGTCTGCACGGATCCGAATGTGGATCTCAGTGACAGGAGGCTGCTGTGTCCCCGGCGCAGCAGGCTGGGCCTGTCCGATCAGGGCCACGCTCGTACCGACCGGGATCGTGATGAGGGTGGGCGCCTCGACCGCCAGCCCGGTTTCCAGCGTCCAGCGCCGGGTGTTGAACGTTGGCGAGAAGGGACCGGCGGTGACCGTCCGCACCGTATGCCCGCCACTCAGGTCTTCGATGGTGACATGCGCTCCCAGGATAGGCATCCGGGTGAGGGCATCGACAACGACGACCCGAACATGCTCCAGGCCTCTGGCATGGGCCAGGGCCGGTGCGCCCAGCAGGAGGAAGGAAGTGATGGCGGTCTTACCGCCTTTGATTATTTGCTTGTGCATCAACTTACCTGAAATTCGATGAAGAGCCGCACTTTGCCGACAACGGGCAATCCGTCACGCGTCGCGGGCTTAAACCGCCATTTTTTGGCCGCATCGAGGGCGCGGCGATCCAGTTCGTCGTTACCGGTGGACTGCACCGCTTTGACCTGCATCGGAGCCCCGTCTTCCCCGACTGTGAACTCCGCGACGAAGGTTTTGTCGAGCGCATCACTGCGAAGATCGTCCGGAATGGTGGGTTTGGGCTGGTTGTCGCCGATCGGCTGGGCCGACGTAAAGATAGCCTCCTTCGGCGTTGCGGGCTGCGTCGGCGTCGGGATTTTCGGCGGATCGGGCTGCTTGACCGGCGCCTGCACGATCGCCTTCTCCGGCTTTATGGGGTCCGGCACGACAGGCTTGACAGGCGGCGCGGTCGTCCCGCTGTTGTCAGGTGTCGTCGGCCCCGTCTTTTTGGAATTCGGGTCGGTCGGCAGCACACCCTGAGCGCCTGTGCCCTGCGTGGCGCTCCCATCCCCTGCCGCGCTGCCCTGGGCCAGTTGGATCTTGGGCTGCAGCACGTTGCTACGGGCAATACGCGCCTGACTGTGGTTCGGAGCGGTCTTGCCTTTGTTGGCGGGAGCGGTCTTCGCCTTGACGGTCTTGGGCGCTTCCTTTTTCACAATCGGCTTTTCTCTGGCGATTTCTGGGGGCGGAAGCATCACCATCTGCGTCTGCACGAAATGCTGTTGTATCTTCTTGAACGCCCCGAAATAGGCCAGGATCGGCAGCAGGATGATATGAACCAGGATCGAGATACCGACGATCCGCCCCAGCAGTGGATTCTTTTGTCGTCTGCGTCGCATCGTTTTTACCCCTTATCCGTCGCGATGGCGAAGCGGGTCACGCCCGCCTTGCGGGCCTCGTCCATCGCCCCGACCACCAGACCATGCGTCACAGCCTTGTCCGCGTTGATGATGACCAGGTTCTTGTCGCTCACATTCAGAGCCTTCAGGCCGTCCTTCAGTTTATCGAGCTGAACCAACGCCGTGTTCAAAAAGATCCGGTTGTCCCGCATGATCGTGATGGTGATATTCTGGGTGGAGTGCTCGCTGGAAGTCGAGGCTTTCGGCAGGTTGACCGGGAGCCCGCTCTGCACCACCATTGCCAGAGAGGAGACCATAAAGAAGAAGAGCAGGAACATCATGACGTCGATCATTGGGATGACGACGATCTCCGCCTCTTCGATTGACTTTCGCCGCGTGATCCGTACTCGTTTGCGCAGTGCCATGGGTTGTATCTCCTAGTCAATGCGTCCGGTCACGTAGTTGACGAACTCCGCGCCGTAGAACTCCATATCTTCCACAATCTTCTTCGACTGATTGGCGAAGTAGTTGTAGAAGAGGAAGCCGAGGACGGCCAGGGAGATTCCGGTTGCCGTGGAGATCAGCGCTTCCGATATTCCGCCCAGAACCTGCGTAGGGTTCGAGAGTCCGGTCTTCGAGGCGGCCTGAAATGAGGTGATCATCCCGGCGATGGTGCCCAGCAGTCCGAGCAGCGGCGCGATGTTGACGATGGTGCGCAGGATTGGCAGGTTTGCTTCCAGTTGCGGCATCTCATTGGCGGCCTCCTGTTCCATAGCCATTTCGATGGAGTCCGCAGGGCGATGGGCGTTTTTCAGGCCACGGAGGAACATGCGGCCTACCGGCCCACCGAACTCCTGACAGACCTTTGTCGCCGCCGTCACATCGCCGCTGCCCGGCTTGTAGGCGGCTTTGACGCCGTCGAGCAGCGCGTCGTTGTCTACGGATGCCTTGCGGAGGGAAATAAACCGTTCGATGCCGAGCGAGATCAGCACGACGGAACAGAGAATGAGCGGGTACATCATGACACCGCCATTCTTGATAAACTCGGCCACACTATTCATTGTTGTCGATACTCCCTGGAAAGATGAAGGTACAAAAGGGTGAAGTCTGTTCTCCCCATAAACCGTCCCTGCCAACGCCCCAGAGTGCCGGTGGACGAACCACCAACGCGCAGGCGTCGACACAGGGTCATTTAAGGCGAACAGCGTTTAACGAGTCGAGAGATCTGGCAAGGGGTGGGCCGCGGGA